>JBCBVN010000376.1:0-4078 GCA_039817625.1 Bacteroidota bacterium | reverse complement strand
GCCGGAGAGTCTGGCCACTACCATGGAGATTTACGATAAGATCGATACGCTTCGACTGGAGCAAGATGTACTGCTGCCCAACTTTCCCCTACCCGTAGGCTTCGATGATCAGGATGCCTTCTTGAGACACCTCACCTATGAGGGCGCCAAAAAGAGATATAGCGAAATCACGGAAGTCGTCCGGGAGCGACTTGACTTCGAACTGGATGTCATTCGCAATTCGGGTTATCCGGGCTACTTCCTTATTGTTCAGGACTTCACCTCTGCGGCACGCCAAATGGGGGTAAGCGTGGGTCCGGGAAGAGGGTCTGCGGCCGGCTCGGCAGTAGCTTATTGCACAGGAATTACCAATGTTGACCCCATTGCATACGACCTGCTGTTTGAGAGATTCCTAAATCCCGAGCGTATAAGCATGCCCGATATTGATATCGATTTTGACGATGTGGGCAGACAGAAGGTCATCGACTACGTCATTGACAAATACGGCCAACAGCAAGTTGCTCAAATCATCACCTATGGTACTATGGCCGCCAGATCCAGTCTGCGCGATGTAGGTCGCGTGATGGATGTTCCTTTGCCCGAAGTAGACAAGGTCGCTAAGAGCTTCCCTACGGCATTAGGTACTACCCTCAACGGTGTCCTGGCTCCAAACGACGTCTCTGAAAAGCTTAAAGGCAAACTCAATAGCGACGATCTGGATAAGGCGTACAGCTTTAGGGAGCTGGCCGAACAGCCCGATCAGATTGGCGAAATGGTACGCACCGCCAAAAGTCTGGAAGGCTCCATACGAAATACCGGCATCCATGCCTGTGGAGTAGTCATTACGCCTACTCCAGTCACCGAGCACGTACCCGTTACGGTCGATAAGGAAACGGGTATGTATATCTCGCAATTCGACAACTCGGTTGCTGAAGATGCAGGACTGCTCAAAATGGACTTCCTGGGTCTGAAAACATTGTCCATCATCAAAGATGCCGTGGCGATGGTCGAGGAAAATCACGGACTCAAGATTGATGTAGATGGCCTACCACTCGATGATGTGATGACCTACCAACTCTTCCAGCGGGGAGAGACCAATGGCATTTTCCAATACGAAAGTGCAGGCATGCAAAAGCATATGAAGGCCTTGAAGCCTACGGCCTTTGATGACCTGATTGCCATGAACGCCCTTTACCGACCGGGGCCGCTGGAGTATATCCCCGAGTTTATCGCTCGAAAGCACGGTAGAAGTCCGATCACCTACACCCTGGATGCCGAAGAGGAATACTTAAAGGAGACTTTCGGAATCTATGTTTACCAGGAGCAGATCATGCTGCTTTCGCAGAAACTCGCCGGCTTTTCTAAAGGCCAGGCCGATACCCTGCGAAAGGCGATGGGTAAAAAGAAGAAGGCAGTTCTGGACAAAATGTACCCAACCTTCATCGAGGGCGGTGCCAACAACGGCCACCCCAAAGAAAAGCTGGAGAAAATCTGGAAAGACTGGGAAGCTTTTGCCTCCTATGCCTTCAATAAGTCGCACTCTACCTGCTATGCCCTGGTGGCCTACCAGACAGCTTATCTCAAGGCGCACTACCCTGCCGAATATATGGCCTCTGTGCTGACGCACAACAAGAGTGACATTAGCAAGCTCACCTTCTTTTTGCGCGAGTGCAAATCGATTGATGTGCCTGTACTCAGGCCTGACATCAACGAATCCAAAGCAGACTTTTCTGTCAATAAGAAGGGCCAGATACGCATTGGCCTAACGGCCTTAAAAGGGGTTGGAGAAGGGCCTGTAGACGCTATTCTAAAAGCCAGAACGGAGGTTGGAGAATTCAAGAGTGTCTTTCACCTCATGCAAACGGTAGAGCCCGGTACCATCAACAAGCGAGTATTGGAAGCGCTCGTTATGGGCGGCGCATTCGACTGCTTCGAAGAGGTACACAGAGCGCAGTATTTCTCCCCTTCCGAAAAATATGATTCCTACCTCGAGCACGTTGTCAAATACGCCAATGCGTACCAGGCTCAAAAAGCCCAGGCTGCGGTTTCTCTATTCGGCGCCATGCAGGAAGAGGTGCTACCGACCGAGCCCACTCCTCCGGAATCTCGGGTCTGGACTCTGCCAGAAAAGCTTGAAAAGGAAAAGGAAGTAACGGGCATCTATGTGTCTGGTCACCCCTTGGATAGCTACAAGCTGGAGATAGAGAATTACGTTACCTGTGGCCTCTCCGATGTAGACCCCAAGCGACACGGAAGGGCCCGATTGAACCTGGCAGGCATGATTACCGTAGCCAGGCACATGGTTTCCAAAAACGGTAATCCATGGGGTATCCTGGAATTGAGCGACTTCGATTCCTCTATCGAATTTCGTCTGTTTGGAGAGGACTTCCGCAGGTTCAAACATCTCCTGGAACAGGGAACAGCCGTCTTCGTCAAAGCGCGCTATCAGCAGCGCTGGAAAAGTGATGAAATGGAATTAAAAATTGAAGAAATGCGGCTCTTGGAGGGGATAGGTAAAGACCTGACCCAAGGAGTTGTCCTAAAAGTTCCTATTGAAGCTGTAACCAGAGATTTCGTGACCAAGCTCGATCTGCTCTGCAAAAAACACGAAGGCGACCAGAAGTTGAGAGTAACCTTCATCGACCATGAGAAAAGCCAGAAGTTGCAAATGATCGCTCACCAACGAAGTGTAGAGGCTGACAGTGATTTCATTAATGAAATTGACAAGATGGGCATTTCTTATGAGTTACAATCCGCATCAGCCTAATGCGTATCCTTCCCTCACTGGATATTATCGGACAGGGGCACAGATGGTCTCTGATCAATAAACCAGCAGGTATAGCCGTCGAGCGATATAAAACAACCGATACCGTTGAGCTAAGGGCTCTACGTCAGTTTAGGCGAAATAGAGCTACAAAAGAGCCATATATCGGAATCGTCCATCGACTCGACAAACCTACGAGTGGATGCCTGTTATTGACCCACAATAAGAGCACACTCGTGGATTTTCAAAAGCAGTGGGAGGAAAGAACCGTAAGAAAGCACTACTGGGCATTAGTCGGAATTCCACCCAGTCAGGAATCCGGGCGCCTCATCCACTATATTCACCGTGACCGAACCGGAAGAAAAGCAATAGCGAGCTCTCGCCCCATCAGAAATGCCAAGCAAGCGGAGCTTAGCTATAAAATTTTACAATCCGAACAGGATTTCACCCTTTTAGAATTGGAGTTATTTACCGGAAGATTCCATCAGGTCCGGGCCCAATTATCGGCTATCGGTTGCCCGATTATAGGCGACAGTCTTTATGGAGAAAAGTCTCTTTTCATGGAGAACATCATTGCGCTCCACGCCAGAAGTCTGAGCTTCGAAGCCCACATAGAAGACCCCGCTACCGGAGGAAGAAAAGAACGACTGGACTTTAAAGCTCCAGTACCTGCTTACTGGCCTATAAACGACGATTAGCGCGACGAGACGAGCGATTGTACTCAGCGACAATCTCTCTCAAGTTTTTATATCGATATCCCCGAGACCCGATTTTCTCCTCTAGCTCAGGGGAATCGCTCACCAAAGCACGCATAGCGCGCTTAAAACCAGTCCTGTACATAGGAATCATCTCTCCCCCTCGAGTTCTTATCCAATAATCTGGTAAAGAGCTGCCCAGATATTGGTAGGAAGAGGCATCTACCCACTTACTCCTATCATCAGGTACCTGATATAAATCCAGCTTACGCCCTCGCTCCAGCACCCTTAAAAAGAGCCACCTCCCTTCGCTATAAAAACTGACGTATCGCAGTACCCGATCATCTGTCTCAAAGCCAAAACCCGCCACTCTGTTTGGCTCTATGATATATTCATCTCCAAAATCATTGGTGAACTGAATGACAAGACCATTAGTCCTATACTGAATAAAATTGATGTATCCAGTCAGATGCAAATCATCCTTGGTGTGTAAGAATCCCCTGTAAGCATCAGCATGCAGACTAAAACAAGTACAGAGTAAAAACAGACATGTAAGGTATCGGCACATAATTTCCTTGATTTACCAGTACAAGAAGAAGATATATCGATAGGAGGTCAGATTGCTAATATACGGTCAAAC
>JBCBVN010000375.1:0-4094 GCA_039817625.1 Bacteroidota bacterium | reverse complement strand
ACTTTTCCATGCTCTCCTCTACTCAAGCCCGCTACCCGATAATGAACAATGTGCTCGGTGAGTGATAAAAAAGCAGATGCTTCAACGACATGTACTCCTTTTTGAAGGAGAAGCTCCACGGCACCCGCTTCCAGGGCTTCTTCAGCGGGGCTGTGAATCAAATTAACGGCATAGGTCTGAGTCGGTAAGCCAGCTTGAATATCTGTCAGCGCTTCATCAATTTTGCCGGGCACAAGACCTGCTGCACCAAAAGATCCAAGCAACTCAGCTTTACCAATAGCTTTCACTAATTCGGCACTGGCAATCCCATTGGCCATAGCGCCGGTCATATAATTGTATCGAAGATTGTAGTCTCTCCTAAACCCGGGATCACCAAACTGATCAGCGGTCATTGGATTGGCTATGGCCAATACTTGAAGACCTCGACCTTCTGAAACCAAGGTGCCTGTATTGCTGATTCCGATTCGGCCAGAGGCATCTTTCATCACGTAGCAAGGTCGCTCGGTCCGTTCTAGCTTTTTCTGAATTTGCTCCAAGTCAAAAACAATATCCCTTGGCGATCCTTGCCAAAACAAGGCAGAAGGCTTGCCTGTGTACTGCAGTTTCATGATAAATTATTTTTAAGCTTCCTCAATTCCCAAAGCCAGATCGGTCACCTGGTAAATGCGCATTTCTCCATTCCACA
This sequence comes from Bacteroidota bacterium, assembly GCA_039817625.1. GTDB lineage: Bacteria > Bacteroidota > Bacteroidia > Chitinophagales > Saprospiraceae > Neolewinella. Next base: position 3,409 of record JBCBVN010000375.1, on the reverse strand, counting down.
GATAGGCATCTCCGATAATCACCAATTGGTTACTCCTTTGCTCAACCGACTTTATATGCACTTCCAAAGACATCTCCTTGACATCCAGCAGAATTTGTCCCCGATATTTCCACACGGTTTTGTGGTCGAATACTTGTTCAAATTTTGGAGAAATAAAATCCTTTCCAAGGTCTTGATGCAAGGCATATACTTGCATGGCCTGCAGAATTGATTCCACACCGAGTGAGCCAGGCATTACCGGGTCCTGATAGAAATGACAGGTAAAATACCAGTCGTAGGTTTTAACGAATTTCTGAGCGTAGATATACCCCTTGCCATAATTACCCTTGTCTTTAGCGATAATCAGGTTATGGACCATATTCAATTGATCCGCTGCCAGTCGATAGTGCGGCTTGTTTTCCGGGGCCTTAAATAGCTTCATTTTCCCATAGAGCGAATCCAGTTTAATCTGCATATAATCTCTTGGCTGCAACTTTTCCGTTTTATACCACGCAGGAACATGCTGACCTTTATCCAGCCCCGCCTGACCAGCCAAAGCCTGCTTCGTAAAGAAGCCAAAAGATGCACTCCCCGAATAGAATACCTGTCCGTCTACCGATAGCTCGAAGGTGTAGCGCTGCAGGATGGTATCGCCATGAGCGATGGAGGAAACCAAGACCGATTTATTGGAAATTATTTTTCTCCTCAGATCGGTTCCACTAACGAGATTTACTAGCTCGCCATCACCATCGAGGTTTCTGAGATACAAATCCTGATCGCGGAATATCAGTGTACTACCCAGATATGCACCCAACAAACCACAGGGCTGTAGTCCGATTTCCATCAAAATGGAGTAAGGCATAACACTTGCCGAGTTTTGCTGGTAATACCAGGCACCTTCGGGCACATCATATTCCGTATAAATGGTCGAATTCTTAGAGAGGTCCCCGCGGGTTCCATCAACCTTGAGCACCCTGGAAATAAGTTGCAAGTCTCCGTTGGGCTGACGAGAGAGGGTCCGCCCTTTATAGACCGCATACTCGGGACCGAAGCAATCCGTCAAATCACCCAGAGCAAATGTGGTGAGATCGTGCTCGTTCATCACACTACCTTCAGAGCGAGGGGACACCGAAATTCCTGCTTTTTCCTCCAGGTATCGAGGATTTGATTTCTCACGCAATTGCAAGCCCAGATTCTCAAAATGGACGGTTACAACCCCATTCGATATGATTTCCAGATCGCCAATGACGTATGGATCGGGAATCAGTCCGATTTCCTTGACTTCCAGCTTATATACGAGCTTGGTATCTTTTGGCGTCACCTGCTTTCTGCAACGTACCTTCTGTGGCAGATCAAATATGGGCTGGAAACGAGCGTCCTTAGTCCGGCGCTGCAATCCCAACATCAGCATATAGAAGCGCAGGAGATTGCCGCCTCCTTCTGATTGTAAAGAACCAGCCAATACTTCATCGTCTCTGAAATGGCAGGGGAAGTACCAATCATCAGCCTGCAGGTCTTTTTCCGCCACAATAAGGCCGAGGCCATATGCACCTCCGGATGTATCGACAGACACGATGCGATCCAACATCAAGATCTTTTCTGGTGGAAGTCTCAGTGACGGATTCAACCCGTTAGCAAAGTAGGACTCATCCTCAAAACACTTTTCGATATTCCCATCGATCAGGTGCTTTAGATCTCCTTTTGAAAATGAAGTCTTATTGGTACGAAGGAAAGGGGTAAAGAATTTGCGTTCTGCATTTTGTCTGGCAGCAATTTCGCTGTCTTTATAAACCACACCGTTACCTGCATCTAACTCCTCGTCGGAGAAGAAACCAGCGCAGCCTCCATCCATTTTCAACACCAATCGATCCTGAACATAGCATCGATAACTGAAGAAGAACAAGAGATTATCTCCATTTCGGACAAATGAGTTGATGGAGATATCATATCTGAGTGTTTGTCCCTCGTAGGGTAGATCATCTACAAAGGTCAGCGTGCAATCCAGCAATCGATAAACTAAATTGCCTTTGTTCTGAAGATCAATTCCCAGATAGGAAATCAATAACAAATCACACTGGCCAGACTCTACTGAAACGGCCCAAGGTATCTGACCATCGGTCGTAAACCATGCATTGTAGGGAATATCATATTCCGTTTGCATAGTGGAAGGCTTGTACTCTCCCAATACCGCATCCATTTTGGTCACTCGACTCACGAGCAAGTATGGATCCATGGGCAACATAACCCGACGGCGATAATTATCTATTACGGCATACTCAGGCCCAAAAACCTTAGCGATCTGACCGTTGGCAAACTCTACCAAATCCTCCTGGGAAAATACAATCTCTTTGCCTGCAAATTGCTCTCCCGTGGAGAAGTCCTGCAATTTCAGGCCATTTTCAGCAAGTTCTGCTACGGGCTTGGCTACAGCCGTTGCGGTGTTGAGTTCCATCTTTTTAGAAATAATTTTTTTACCTGATTCATCGGGTATTTGAGCTATTACGCTCGATTGCATTTTCGAAGCGTTAAACACAAGGGGCTGTTGTGAGCTAACTGCTTCTCTGAGCACTTCCTGTTTGTCTATATGCGGGTGTTGCTTACTCAATGAGGCCATGGTAACAGAGCTTGCAGCGGTGATCACTTCCCGACCTGCGGAAGTCCTAACCATACTACCAGTTACCAGGTCTACATCTGCAATTGCTGGCTCCTTTCTCTGCACTTCTTTAAATAGCTGCTTGGTTTCACGATTAGAAATGAGATCAAATAGACGAGCCCCTCCAACCTGAATGGTCTTGAGAAATCTTGCCGGTTCTTTTTCTTCCTGTCTCTCTGGATAAATGAATGAAAGATCGGCCTGCACACCATGGCTAATGAGTTGCGCCAGTGTGGCGGCAATGGTTTCCGATTCCTTTTTTCCTTTTTGATCAATGGCTACAGCTAAGTGCGGGCGATCCTGGAGAATGGTATTTATCCAATTTGTGCAGGTATTATTGGCACCAACTTCAATAAATATGGTTGCACCCGAACCAGCTACTGTTTTGGTAATGGATGGAAAATCGACTTGCTGCGCACATACATTGGTCGAATTTTCGGCTATTAGCTGACTCTCTAATGGTATTTTAGACTTTGTAATTGAGGAATAAAAGTCTATTTCCGGAAAATTTTCCAAAGGGAAATTGTGCATATCCAGTAAACCCTCTCTTTCTCGACCACAAAAATCGTGATGGATAATATTTTGAAAAGGAATGGTAATAGCTGGACATTTCAGTTGCTCTGCTATAGACAAACACCTATCGCGATCTCCTGAAATAATAAGTTCTGAATCTGTATTTATGAAAGTCAAGTAAACCAATTCTTCCCGATTGACTAATTCCTGAACACGTTCTATGGGCGCTAGTAAAACCAGGCTCAACCAGCGTTTTTTTGCTTC
>JBCBVN010000374.1:0-4139 GCA_039817625.1 Bacteroidota bacterium | reverse complement strand
GCCCACCTCTCAGCAACCGAAATTTGTACAGTGAACGGCTCCAGGCCATGAGATTCGAACCAAGAGAAGATCATAAAGGGAATGTGGCCAGAGCCATGTTTTACTTCTACACCATTTACCGCCCTGAAGCGGACGCCGCTGACGACGACTGGATCGTTCCTCAATTGAACAGTCTTTGCAACTGGCATCTCGAAGATCCTGTTGACCAAAGAGAACTTGACCGCAGTACGGCTATTGCTTTTTATCAAGACGGAAAGGAAAATCCATTCGTTCTTGATTGCAGCTTAGTAAGAAGAGCATACTGCCCGGATCTACCCGAGCAGCAGTGCCTGACTAGCACAAATGAAGCCGCTCAAGTTGCTGAATCTCACCTACAAATTATCGGCAGCTATGGGCTCGGTCAGAACCGGCGTCTGACCATAGAGATTCTACAGAATCTCTATCTGGAAGTTGATTGGTACGACACACTCGGGCGGAAGCTGGCTAGCTCTGATTTTGGCCTGGTAGAGTCTGGCCAGTTTGATGTAGTACCCCAAATTCAATTGCTTAGCGGGCCAGTTATTGCCCAACTGAAGACAAGGGCAAACCAAGGCTGGAGCATAAAGACCGTGGTAATACCATAAGCTGTGAAACCCAAGCCACTTTCCCAGATGTGATCGAATCAAAAGACGGATAGGAGTTGTAAAATTTGATTTTTTATTTGACACATCAAATAAATTCCCTTAGCTTTGACCTATGCAAGCTTCAGATCGCCCGCTAAATGAGATATTATTCTTTCAACTCGACCAATGCCTTCGACAAGCTGTACGCTACACACACCGGGTGTTTCAGGAGAAAGAAGTAAATCTGACCAAGGATCAGTGGCTTGTGCTAAAGTCGGTAAATGATGAAGTAAAAACCGGTATATCTCTGGTAGAACTTTGTCGAAGACTAGATAAGGAACCTGCCTCCATGACCAGAATGCTCGACATTCTGGAAAAGAAGGCGCTACTGATTCGCCAACCCAATCCATCAGACAGACGCTCTAGTATACTGTATCCTACCAGGGAGGGCAAACTGCTCTTTCAGGAGTTATTGCCTGTAGTCAAAAGTATACGTGCGCAGTCTATGCATGGATTCTCCAAGGAGGAGGTTGAGCAGTTCAGGTCTTACCTGAGTCGCATGACGCAAAACATGAGTTAAAAATTTTACTCAATTATTTGATAAATCAAATTTAAACACATCAAACAATGAAGCCATTTATAGTTTTATTGAGTCTGCCATTTTTAGCCTGCCATAACGGAATGGGTGGTACGGAAACACCACAGGATGAGTATCCGGAAATTGAGGCTGTAGTTTCTGAATTCATCGCTGGAGGCGACGAGCAGAGTGTCAGCAGGTTGGAGCAAGTTCTTCATCCTACCTTCAGAGTTCTGATCAATCAGTTTATGGGTGGTCCAGATGTAACGATACTAGATCGAGACACCTATCTGAATATGATCAATTCGGGAGACATAGGAGGAGATCCACGAACTTCAGAAGTACTATCTACGGAAGTGGTAGGCAACCTGGCTTTTATGCGAGCGAAAGTTCGCAACAGTCAAATTCAATTCAACACCTTATATACCCTGGTACTCGACCCTGGGGGCAAATGGTGGCTGGCATCAGAAGCTCCTTTCGTTAGTCCGATAGCTGGCTGATGTGACATTCGCTTAAGTGTGCAAAATCAGTGTCTGCCCAGGTGTAACTACAGATGAAGTAGAAAATCTGTGTCCCTGTGGCAGGCTCTATTTACATATACTTTGTTTTGGGCTTGTACTTTGGAGGCAAAAAGAAAGTTATGCGTCAAAGCTTGTTAGCTCTTTTATGCTGTTTGCCACTATTACTCGCAGGCCAGAACGCGGTATTGCAATCGGGTCCAATGGTAGGCTATGTGGATATGAGGGAAGCCCTCATATGGGTACAGACGACCCGACCTGCGGAAGTCCAAATTAAATACCGGGAAATAGGGGCAGGAACCGACTGGATGACCAGCTCAATAGCTAAAACGGAGGCCCGTCTTGCCCATGCTGTTAAATTGATCGCTGATCAAGTACTACCTGGAAAAACTTATGAATACCAGGTGTTGGTTGATGGAGAAGAAATTGACCTCCCCTACCCGACCCAATTCCAGACCCAGGCAATCTGGCGATGGCGTTCAGACCCACCAGATTTTGAGGTAGCGATGGGGAGTTGTGTGTATGTCAACGAGCCTCAATATGACCGACCTGGAAATCCGTATGGCGGGAACTACGAAATCTTTGAATCCATAGATGAGGCCAGTCCGGATTTGATGCTCTGGCTAGGCGACAACAATTACTTAAGAGAGGTCGATTGGTGGACGAGGACCGGGATTTTCCACCGATACACCCACACGCGCTCATTGCCAGAAATGCAGCCACTACTGGCACACACGGCCAACTACGCCATATGGGATGATCACGATTTTGGGCCCAATGACAGCGATCGATCTTGGATCAATAAGGAAATTGCCAAGGAAGCTTTTGATGCCTTCTGGGGCAACCCAGGGTCTGGATTACCAGGCCAGGATGGTGGTATCACGACTATGTTCAGGTATAATGATGTGGACTTTTTCTTACTCGACAACCGATATTTCCGCTCTCCAAATGATATGCATGATCGAACAGACCGGGTGATCCTGGGAGAACAACAACTAGACTGGCTTATAGAGGCACTGGTGAGCAGTGATGCCACCTTTAAGTTGGTGTGCATAGGAGGACAGGTGCTCAACACAGCCAGGCGCTATGAGATTTACAATAACATCGCTCCTAATGAACGGTATGAGTTACTCAACCGGATAGAACTGGAAGGGATAAAGAATGTGGTATTCCTCAGTGGGGATCGCCACCACAGTGAGCTGAGCCGACTTGAGCTATCGGAAGATCACGTACTGTATGATTTCACTGCAAGTCCACTAACTTCGGGAAGTGGGAGCAGTCGCGATGAAGTCAATGAAAATAGGGTACCTGAGACGCTGGTGTTGCAGCGAAACTTTGGCTTTATAGAGTTTAGCGGCCCAAGAGATAACCGCAAGATGCGCCTGAGTATAAGAGATGTATCTGGAGAGGAGCTTTGGTCTTACGAAATTGAGGCTCAGCCCTAAATAAACACAGGCCTAACTGCAATGCAGTCAGGCCTGTGTACATGGTTACTGCCAAATTAGCAGTGACATTTTATCCGATCGAGCAGACCTCGATATTCCGTGACCACTCTTTGATTGAGATCGTTGAGCTGATCAAAATAGTGGCCCAAGGGCTGAAGACTTTGCTTGGTTTGATCGTCTAGCGTCTTGAGCTTAAAACTGTGCAGTTTGGTGATGCTCTGCGCTACTTCTTCCAGCTCTTCGAGCGTTTGCAAGGCGATTGCTATACGATCTTTGTCGGCTCTTTCTTCGGCTATGAGCCGGTCCCAGGCCTTTTCCAGTTGGCCGGGATGCGACAAGTCCATTCTAGTCAGGTCGCGAGAAGTCACCCCGAGTAACTTACTAATACTCAGCAGCTTACATATTTTAGGCTCTGCTGTACCCGTCTCGTATGAAGTAATGTTACTTCGATTAAGGCCTACACGCTCAGCCAATTCCTGCTGCGACAGTCCAGCACGCTTTCGTAGCAGCTTGATGTTGCTGGCTATGAAATTGGGTAGATCAGAATCGACTTGAGGATCAGAAGGGGCAATATTGCCTTTAGATGTGTTTCCGCTCGACTCCATGCTTCTCATTATTGGTATGCAAACAGTACGTGCGGGATGTACATTTGGTTGAACGAATGTCAATTTTTTTTACATATTATGGCACGACCAACCGATTTGGCACAATTGTTGTCCTTTTTGGTGTGTCAAACAGTCAAAAAGACTTGCATTTATGCGTTTTTGCCTGTATTTTTGTAAATATATTTTACATCCTACTCTACAACATCAAAATTTCGCCCCCAAATGACTACTACAATCACAGCACCAAAAGAAAACATACAAGAGCTTCTCGCCAATATTACCTCGAGTCTTCGGGCTTTTAGTTTGAAGTTGACAGGCAATATGGATGATGCAGAAGATCTATATCAAGATACGGCACTTCGTATTATGACTAATGCGGAGAAGTATAATCC
>JBCBVN010000373.1:0-4147 GCA_039817625.1 Bacteroidota bacterium | reverse complement strand
CAGCAAGCTCAGCAACTGATCGGTCACGAAACTGCCAGGCGCGTTACCCTTTTGGCCAAAAGAACCGGAGAAATGCATTTGGCACTTGCCTCTGCAAATGAGTCCCGCCCAGAATTGGTCCCCGAGGCCCTGACTTCTGAATATCGACACGAAATAGGTCAGGCAGCGCAAAGTCTTTTTGATCGGCAGATCACCCAACTGAAAGATCAATTGGAGATGCTAAAACCCGAACAGCAAGCCTTAGCGCAAGAGGTCATTGGACAAGAGTCTATCATTCGACAAAGACTGAGCAAGCTGGCCGATAGAGACCTGGAAGCTAAGATCATTAGAATTCATGGAGACTATCACCTTGGGCAGGTACTGTACGACGAATACGACTACTGTATCATCGATTTCGAAGGAGAGCCTCTTTTAAGTATCCCGGAAAGAAGAAGAAAGCGACCTGCTTACAAGGATGTGGCAGGTATGATTCGATCATTGCACTATGCAGTAAGTGGTCAACTGCTGCTCAACTTCAGCTACCGAACTGCGCAAGTCCAGGAGTTGAAACCCTGGGGCAATTGGTGGTTCAGGTGCCTGCGTACTACCTTTTTGCACACCTATAACAACACGGTCGAACAAGCCGGACTACTGCCCACCTCTGCTGAGGATCGGGAACTTCTGCTAGATTTATTCATATTGGAAAAGGCTATTTACGAGGTAGCCTACGAGCTGAATTGCAGACTTCACTGGCTAGATATCCCACTTCAGGGATTGCTGTTTGCGCTTGAGGATGCTCAGTAAAACAAGAAGACCCAAACTGCAAAGCAATTTGGGCCTTCTTATTGGTTAGACGACTTATCAGCAACAAACTGGCTGCATGCTACTGCTACGATCTAAAATGGATCGGAGCAAACGCTTTGGCGCGTTGAAGCGAATGCGTGGGAGGGCGGCCTGAGCGATGATGAGTTCTTCGAGCTCATCTCCCAGAACTGGATCCGCTGCTAGAGCTTCTTCTGTCCGGGTTGCCTCTTCGTGCTTTGCCTCACCGTATATGTAACTGATTAAGTCAATTTGTGTAAAGTTTTGCTTCATGAAAAGTGCTTAAATTCAAAATGTGGGGAATAGTAAAGTTGCTTGATCGACAGGCAGTTATGTTACCTAATCTGTTAATCGACTATACAACAGTTTTTGCCTTTGGAATATTGTTTTAGGGAGCTAAAATCGGTAGTAATCAAAACTCTTCACCTCTAGCCCGTAAATTCACCACTTCATTGCACGTATTATGCCAAGACCAAGCTTCGACCAAGATCTTAACCTGCATAGTGGACGAGAAAATCCAGACGGACAGATCTCCAAACTGGATATAGGGTTTGCAGGGCTTTTCCCTTTTCGGCGTGGGCCTTATGCGAGTATGTATACGGGGAGACCCTGGACCATCAGGCAATATGCAGGCTTTAGTACGGCTGAGGAGAGTAATGCCTTCTACAAAAGAAATTTGGCAGCAGGTCAGAAAGGGCTGAGTGTTGCTTTCGATCTGGCGACTCACCGGGGTTACGATAGCGACCACGAGCGGGTAAAAGGAGATGTGGGAAAAGCCGGTGTCGCTATTGATACCGTAGAAGACATGAAACGTCTTTTCGATCAGATTCCACTGAATCAGATGTCGGTGTCTATGACGATGAATGGGGCAGTCATCCCAATAATGGCCTTCTACATAGTGGCAGCCGAAGAGCAAGGGGTAGATGCCAAGTTGCTTCGTGGAACGATCCAAAATGACATCCTCAAGGAATTCATGGTCAGGAATACCTACATATACCCGCCTACTCCAAGTATGCGACTGGTATCAGACATTTTTGCCTACACAGCCGAGAACATGCCCAAATTCAACAGCATCAGCATCAGTGGGTATCACATGCACGAAGCAGGTGCTCCAGCGGCTATGGAATTGGCTTATACACTAGCAGATGGGTTGGCCTATGTGCGGGCAGGATTAGCAGCCGGATTGGATGTAGACGACTTTGCCCCTCGTTTGAGCTTTTTCTGGGGAATTGGTATGAACCACTTCAGAGAGCTGGCCAAACTACGCGCAGGTCGCCAACTGTGGGCAGAAGTGATGGCTCAGTTCAACCCGAAGAACCCAAAAAGCTCCATGCTCAGAACCCATTGCCAGACGAGTGGATACAGCCTGACCGAGCAAGACCCTTTCAACAATGTAGGCCGAACTTGTATAGAGGCTATGGCCGCAGTTTTTGGTGGCACTCAAAGTCTGCATACCAACTCGCTCGATGAAGCCATTGCCCTGCCCACAGATTTTAGCGCCAAAATTGCCAGAGACACCCAGCTTTATCTTCAAGGCGAAGCCGAATTGACCAAAGTCATAGACCCGTGGGGAGGAAGCTATTACGTCGAACAACTTACCGAGGAATTGATGACCGAAGCTCGGAATCTCATGTCGGAAGTGGAGGAAGCAGGAGGTATGGCCAAAGCTATAGAGCAAGGTATTCCCAAACAGCGCATTGAAGCCGCTGCAGCCCAAAAACAGGCCCGAATTGATGGTGGAGAGGAGCAAGTGGTTGGAGTCAATGTATTTCAGGTACAGGAAACCACAGATATAGACTTACTGGAAGTAGACAACGAGGCCGTCAGAATACAGCAGACCGAGAGCCTGAACAAGATTAAAGCCGAACGAAATCAAGAACTAGTAGACAAAGCTCTAGCCGATATTCGAAAGGGAGCAGCGGGCAAGGCCAACCTACTTCACCTGGCTGTGGAAGCCGCCAGAGCCAGAGCTACGCTTGGAGAAATCAGTGATGCCCTGGAATCCGAATTTGGTAGATACCGGGCAACTAGCCAGTTGATCAGTGGGATTTATGCAGGAACCATGTCGCAAGCCGAACAGCTACAGGAAGTCAGGCAGCTCGCCGAAACCTTTTCTGACCACTTCGGTAGAAGACCCCGGATCATGGTTGCCAAATTGGGTCAGGATGGCCACGACAGAGGTGCAAAGGTCATTGCTAGCGGGTTCGCAGACCTCGGCTTTGATGTAGACGTAGGCCCGCTATTCCAGACGCCAGCCGAGGCTGCACGACAAGCAGTAGAGAATGATGTACATCTATTGGGTATCAGTTCATTGGCTGGAGGACATAAAACTCTGGTTCCAGAAACCATGGCAGCGCTAAAAAAAGAAGGCCGAGACGACATTCTAATCATAGTCGGCGGCGTCATTCCCCGGCCCGACTATGAATATCTCTACGAACAAGGCGTAGCTGGTATTTTCGGTCCGGGTACGAATATAACCGAGGCTGGGAAAGCCATTCTGGAACTCATGCTGGGCGAAACCGTGTCTTAGGCAGCAGCGCTCCTCTGCATCTTAGCCAGTATTTGCTGATCGACCGGCGCTGCAAATAGATTACTTTCTGCAACCAAATCATCAAAGACTTCCAGGCGCATTTCCACGGCCATCCTTTTGGCTAATTTACCCATTTGAGCAGCGTAAGCAAGTGAGTGGCCCTGAGCGGCGTAATGGTCAATAATTCCAATACGGATAAGCTCCAGAGAATCGTAGGCATGAACGAGCTCGCGAAATGAGCGGCTGGATGAAGCCTTCTTACCATCTCCGCGCAACCTCAATAAAAGATCTGCCTTTTTGTAGCCGACAAAGTCTGCTCGATACTGGTTCCAAAAGCTTTGATCGGGGTGAAGTCTATGATATCTGGACTTATGTCTGGCTTCGGCAGCAGCCTGAATGCTGAATCGACTCATAGCCTTTACTTGCTCCATGAGCTCCAGAGTAGCGTCGGCGCTGAGCTGAACTTCCTGGGGATAGACTTCTTCTTCACGCTGAAGCTTATTTGCCAGGGCTTGCTTGTATTTTGACTTTGATGCCAAAGTAATAAGCTTAGCCAGTTCCAGGCTGAGGTAGTAATCTACCGAGATATTTTCCTGCTTTCGGCCGGCTCGCGCATAATCCGTCATTCCCTTAGGGGTTCGAATCCCATCTCGGAACTGATAGATGTCTTTTAGCCACTTTCTCACGTTCTGAGCATAGTGGTGATCAGCCAGTCCCAACTCACGGTGAAGGGCCGTAGCTTTAATAACTCTGGTGCCTTTTCGGCTGGTAAGTATAGCTAAGTTCATAGCTTTTGCTGCTGTTACAGCACAAATA
>JBCBVN010000372.1:0-4157 GCA_039817625.1 Bacteroidota bacterium | reverse complement strand
AGATTTCCCATGGGATTCCTCGTTTACTAGCCGCTCTGGTATGCTCCCCTTCGTTATGTTGTCTCAAGCGTGTCTCCACATCCAGCGAGGTATTGCCTATATAGAATTGATCTGCCCTTTGGCTGTATAGGATGTAGACATGAAATGTAGCGTCCATATAAAAAGTTAGCCCCATTAGTCATCCGACTAATGAGGCTTTGAGAAGTAGCGCGGGGGAGACTTGAACTCCCGACCTCAGGATTATGAATCCTGCGCTCTAACCAGCTGAGCTACCGCGCCTGATGTGTTTACTTTTCAAAATGTTGCGGATATATTCTCGTATGAATATTGCAGCTTGTTGTATGGCCTATGAATCCTCCCCGATAGCTATCGGGGTAACCAGCTGAGCTACCGCGCCAAAATCGAGCGCAAAGATAGTATTCTTTTGGGATTGGTGCTGATTAATCTGAAACCATTTGTATGTCTGAATTGGTTCCGGCAGGACTAGAGTTTGGCACATATTGTCCAAAAAGTGTTAAAGTTTTGTTGTTGAGACTATGTGGCTGAACAATGAAAGCAAGAAAAGATTACATTTGAGTTTTCGTAATCCCAAATTAAATGAAGAGAGCTTTACTACTGTTTTTCGTGTTTGTATGTGGCTTGTCCTTGAATGGACAAAGTGCAGGTAGTGGTGAACTTCATATTTATCCCAACCCAGTAGTGGAGTCTTTCGAAGTTGACTACAGTGGTCAGCTCAGTTCATTGAGTGTACTGAATATGTTTGGGAGGGAAGTAGCTCGATTTCAGTTTGAAATGGGAAAGCAGTATGACATCAGCCGGCTTCCAAGGGGGATGTATCTCATTCAGCTTCGCGACAGGCAAAACGCAGTCGTTCGTACTCAGCGATTGAAGAAGCAGTAAGTTTTATTTTTTTCTCAGACTTCGAAGTGCGGCAAGATCTCGGTAAGCTGAGCTAGCCCTTTGTGCTGGATAGCCGAAGTAGTGATGGCCACCTTCCAGACTTTTGCTAACACCACTTTTTGCGTAAATCATAGCATTGGCACCGATAACCAGATTCTGTGCTACACCTACCTGCCCCAGCAGTAGACACCATTCTCCTATGGTTGTATTTCCAGCCACGCCCACCTGGGCGGCGAAAAGACAATGCTCGCCAATTTTGCAATCGTGCCCGATTTGAACTTGAGCGTCAAACTTGCAGCCTTTACCAATTAATGTAGTTGAAGATACCCCTCGTGCTATGGTGCAGTTGGGACCCAGTTCGACATCATCTTGGAGTTCGACATGACCGCCACTTCGCCAGGCTTGATATCCTTCGGTTGTCTTTTTGTAATAAAAAGCTTCGCCACCAACTATGCAGCCTGGACCGACAATGACCCGGTCTCCGAGGATACAATGTGCCCCAATAACCGCATTTGATTGGATATGGCAATCCTCACCGATAACAACATGTGGTCCAATTACAGCACCTGGTGCAACATGTGTACCTTGGCCAATTATAGCAGAAGGATCGATATTGGTATGCTGGTAGTTGATGGGTCTCTCGGCGGATACCAAACTATCGTAAGCAGAGAAAGGATTGTCAAGAACAACGAGTGCCTTTCCTTCCGGCACTTCCTGCTCTTTATCAATTAAGATAAGTGATGCGGCACTACTTAGCGCTTTGTCGTAGTACTTTGGGTGATCGACGAAGGTTACATCACCTGATCTGACGTGGTGGATCTCATTGATCCCGTCTAGTCTGATGTCTTCCGGACCCAGTAGTTTACCCCCTAGACGCTGGGCAATCTGGATACTCGTAAATGGATTGGCAAATTGCATAGGTTAGTCGGTTTCAACTCCGTCTAGTCGATATTTATAATAGTGAACACATGCTCCATATATCCAGCCTTCTTTACCCGACTCAGTACGGACTTTAACCCAGGGTGCGTTTGGTGTAATTTCACCAAGATCAATTCTATAGGTAGAGTCTGTTTTCTCACCCAAAAATTCCACTTCATCATATAGCGTCAGGCGATCAACCTTGCCATGGTTGAGACTGGGGCCGGATCTGACATTGGCAAAATCAACACATACATATAGTGGAGTGTACCGTTCTCTGACTACCTGTCTACTTAGCGTCGGGTCGCGTACCAGGCTGTCGCCAAGCGGCGGCTGGGTCTGAGCCCTCATGAGAGCTTCAGCTCTTGCCTGAACTTCTGCCTCATAAGCGGCTGCTTCTGCGGCAGCCTGGAGACTGTCTTCATAGTTTGCTCGAATTTCAGCTTCATCGGCTAATGCATTTTCATTTGTATTGGAGCTACAACTTCTGTAGGCAAACAAGATCAATAAAAATGTAAGGAGGGATGCTAGGGCCAGAGTAACGCCACCGGTGGATTTCGCCATGGGTATAATTAAACTTCAGTTGCTCAAAATTACTGTAGGAAGAGGAGAAATTTTAAAATAAAAAGTATTTTAAGTATATTTGAGTGTTGTTTCGTTGTTTTTTGAGTCTCTTGTTCTTGGAGATTCCTTCCTGTACTTTTTTGTTGGAGTTGATTTGAACAGAAGCTTCCTAAGCTTTCTGGTAAATTCTATAACTATGTCGTACAGCAGTGATCTGTACTATCAGCTAGCTCTTAGCAGGGTAGAGCATGTAGGTCCAATTATTGGGCGTCATTTAATACAGGAGTGTGGTCGGGCTGAGGAAATATTTCATTTACCTCACAGGCAGCTTAAAAAAATTAAAGGGGTCAGTGAAAGAGTACTGGAATCTATTCGGTCCGAACGCCCAATCCGAGAAGCAGAATCTATCCTGAAGTACGCCGAAAAAACAAGGCTTAGAATTCTGTCTTTTCAGGATGAGCAATACCCGAATCGATTAAAACCAAATGTGCATGCACCACTAATCCTCTATGTTGAGGGTAACATCGATCTCCAAGTTAGCCGAACGATCGCTATTATAGGTACCCGGCAGGCTACCATAGAAGGGGTTAAGCAAACCAGAGGACTCATAGAGGGATTGGCCGGTTACAATGCATATGTCGTCAGTGGCTTGGCTTATGGAATAGATATTGAGGCGCATAGGCATTGCTTGAAAATGGGACTGCCCACTATAGGTGTGTTGGGTAGCGGCCATCAATTTATCTACCCGAGTGAGCATAAGAAGACAGCAAAACAGATGATAGAAACAGGGGGCGTGATTAGTACCTATCCCTATTGGCAAAAACCAGAGCGAGAGCATTTTCCTGCCCGCAATAGAATTGTTGCTATGCTGGCAGATTGTACAGTTGTTGTAGAGTCTGCAGAGCGTGGGGGCTCCATTATTACGGCTAAAATGGCATTAGAGCTGGGAAAACCAGTTGGAGCTTGCCCCGGTAGAGGTGGACATATCCATACATCCGGGTGCAACGCGCTCATTAAGGCCGGGGAGGCAGAGATGATTCGTTCTACAGAAGATATCGCCAGCTTATTACACTGGATTCCAGCTGATCAAACTGCTAAGCAAGCAAGAATTTTTGCTGATCTAACAGCTGAGGAAGCAAAAATTGTGGAGCAGCTTAAAGATCAGGAGGCTTTAGCGGTTGATGACCTGAAGCGGAAACTCAACTGGTCTTCAGCAGCCCTTGCCAGCAAGCTTTTAGCCATGGAATGCAAAGGTTTACTAGATGTATTGCCCGGCCCCAGGTATCGGCTAAGTGGTTTTGTCGGTGCCTGATTAGAGCGATTAAGCCTTGTCATTCAGGTAGCATCTATAGTGCTTCTCTACAGCTTTCATTTTGAGCTATCGCTCTGCGCTTATCTTTAGTGATTGATTTTACATTGTCCCTTAGGTTAAGTATCACTTTACTGGCTTAAATCAGTACATTATGAGCAGGCGATATATTCTCTTGATATTCGGTTTTTTATTAGCTTTTTCAGCTTGTCCTCCTGTTCCACCACCTGTAACCGAAAACGAAGTCAGCAATGTTGAGATCGAACAAGTGACTTCGAATCATATTCCTGCTACTGAACCAGAAGTTGAGCAGAAACCTAAGAATATCATATTGATGATTGGAGATGGTATGGGAATATCCCAAATCACTGCAGGACTATACAGCAACTCAAACACTCTCGAATTAGAGCGATTTTCTGTCATCGGGTTACACAAATCTTACAGCAGTGATAACCTTGTAACAGAC
>JBCBVN010000371.1:0-4179 GCA_039817625.1 Bacteroidota bacterium | reverse complement strand
GTTGAAAAAGAGTGTCTGGGGTAGAGCGGGAGCAAAACCGCCGCTCATTAAGTTGCCACCTGCGGGAGTCCCTTCCATTAAAGTAACTACTTGTGAAAGGGTGTCTCCTAAGAATAATTCTGCATCAACAACGGTGCAGTTCTCGACGGTGTCTTGGGCTACATCGTCGATGGTCAAAGAAGCCATACCCATCTCGTCGAGGTAGAGAATGGTGTCGTTGCCGAAGACGAGAGGAGCGATGGTGTCGAGGATGGTCACCGTGAAATCGCAAGGCTCGCTTTCGTTGCCCGATTCATCGGTGCGCGTGACGCCATTGAACTCATTGACACCCAGATCGTCGCAAGTAAATATGGCGAGTGGGTCACCTACGATGGACATCGGTGGGCAGTTGTCTTCTATGATCGTCACGTTCTCACCGGGAGCATCTGATACCATACCATTCTCATCAAGATAGATGGTATCGCTGATGCAGCTGATGACGGGGGCAATCTCGTCTACTACGGTAATGGTAGGTTCGCAGAGTCCTGAAGAGCCCTCGACTACAGAAGACAAGCGGAAGTTGGTCACATCAAGATCGTTGAGGGTGCTTAAACATCCATCGTCCTCTTGTAGGCGAATCATGAGCATGTCGCCAACTTCAACAATAACTCCTACACTACCGCTAACTCCACTACCAGAACCTTCCAGTTCGATCAGTGTATCCATGCTACCATCGACTCTGAATAAGAACCCGTCTAGGCTGGGAATCTCATCGTCGGTGGTGTGCATATAATCAAACTCCAGGAAGCCGGCCTCTGTGAAGGTATGGGTCAATTCACCATATAGTAAATCGTCACAATCAGCGGTATCAGAAGTCGTATTCATGAATAAGGTAGTGGTCGAGAAATCGAAAGTAGCCGATTCACCATCCTGATCAATGCCAAATTCTTCAAAGGTCCATGTAGAAGGATCAAATGGACCCTCAAAGTCAGAGAAAAGTACATTTCCAGGGCCAAGTTCTCCAACGCCTTCGACGGTGACGACATTGGGGCCTAAGTCATCACAAGTAAACTCAGTTTGACTGAGGGTGAATTCAGTTGGAGAATTGCAGTTGTCGCTAACATCGAGTACCAGTTCGTCTGCATCGATTGAAGCCATGCCATTTTCGTCCAATTGAAGGATGGTATCCTGACAGAATAGAGTAGCTGGAAAAGTATCGAGCACCGTAACGACAACAGAGCAACTGCCATCGTTTTCGGAAGCATCAAAAGCAATCACCTGAACCGTATTATCTCCAAGATCACTACAGTCGAAGTCTTCCTGGCTGAGCTCTATGAAATCTACTCCGCAGTTGTCGGAAGGATTTGGCTCACCTAAAGAGTAGGCAACATCATCGATACAACCTGCATTTCCTCCGCCATTGGATTCTGCCAATAACTCGATCCTACTGATTCCATCAACGGAGAAACTCACAGTTACTGCCGAAGTAGGTACCATTGCTACAGTCACTATTTCCAGTGAATTGTTCATCTCATCAAAAGCCTCAGCCGTAAAGTCGAAATCTACCTCTTGACCAGCAGCCACCAAGAAGCTGACATTTGATGCTGGAGAGATGAAATTCATGGCCGCAGAGGTACTGCCATTACCTGCATTCCAGGCCCATTTGTTGGGGTCAGATAGACCAGAGGGGGGGCCAAATGAATTGCTGTTCAGCACTTCCCATTGATCATTTTCAAAGTCGACATCGCCATTGGAGTAATCATTGGTAGGCAGATTTTGTGCGCTGAATGAACCTGGCGCAGACATACCATCAAAATCGATTAATCCTGGTGTTAGTCCCGGGACCAAAACTTCCTCCAAAGAGGTTGAGCCATTGCCACTTTCATCCAAATAGACGGTATCATTCTGGCACAAAACGACAGGGCCTAAATTATCTTCGACGAATACATCGACGGTACAAGCTGTTGCTGTTGTAAAGGCAATTTCAGCGAAGCCACTAAAGGTTGAATCACCATGGTTACTAATGATATTAAGGCGTATGAATGATGCGTCTACTGTAGGGAAAGAGAATTCCTGAGCAGAACTAAAATCGCCCATTTCTACTGCAAAAGATGTAGGCGCACCAGGAATGGGGCTAAAGTTGATACCATCTGTAGAGCTTTCAAACGAGACTTCATTTAAGCCTGTAATGCCCATCGAGCCAGGACCACCATCGTTCTGATTCCAGAAAAGGAGACCATTAATCGATTGTGTAGAACCTAGCTCGAAAACAACATCACCAGTCAGAACCTCTGGGTCGGAGGCCCAGGAGTTATCAGGTTCCGTTGGATCGTGAACTGCCGAAGGTCCTGTTTCTGCACTCAAGCCAGAACCATCGATAGTAAACGATACACTAGAACCCAAGAAACCTCCCATTTCTGTAGCAACATCTACTGCTTGGAAGACGCTATCTCCGGTAACTGTAACCTCAACAACACCAAGGTCATCACAATCAAAGTTCGTTTGCGATAGGGTCAATTCACCTGGATCGCAATTGGAAACCGTAACAAAGGATGGATCGATAGTGGCTACGCCACTTTCGTCTAAAGCTACGGTCGTATCAGTACATACTAGTCCTGAGAAACAAGCCTCTATCATAAACATGCCACTGAGACCGTCTCTACCTTCGACGAATACAAGATAAGTTTCTCCTTCCTCAAGTTGTAGGTCCGAAATAATAGCTATTCCATCACCACCTACTTCTTCATCGCCCATGTCGTTGACATCAGCAATACAATCCAGCGAGTCGCAAGTGCCCGCATGAACCGCCAATTCCAGGCTATCAAAGCCCATGGCTATGAAGGTCACTGGCTCGGCAGGAGCTACAAAAGAATACCAAACACCCTGATCATCATTGCCACCATTATCATTTGGTGTACTACAATCACTACCTGCGTAAACAATATCATTTTCTGAGGAAGCATTTTCCGTGTTACCACTGACCATTTCTCCGAGCTCGATCATAATGGCATCGTCGCAGAAATCATTTTCGGGTGCCTCTACTTCGGTTACCGTGAAATCAAAATCGTCGAATTGACCGAATGGATTATCTCCATCTGCATTAACCAAGAAAAAGTATTGTGTCCCAGCGGTTACAGGCATATTAACAATACCTCCAGTCAGGCAGTCATCGTCTTCACCCTCTTCACAGAAGAGAGAATCGCAGGTTCCAGAGTAAGCTCGGAATTCCCAGGTCTGAGCGGAGTCTACACAAACTACCACTCGGAGATTACCTGTCGATACTGGAGTATAGGTGTACCAAATTCCGGGTTCTTCACTCTCTGCATCAAAGCAATTATCGAAGATTGCCACAGAATCCTCGGTAGCGAGGGTAGTATTTCCTGATACAGTTACGCCATCCATCAGCGTAATGGCATCTGCACAAATATCGTTGGTAGGGACAGTGGCGTTACAACCAAAGCCAACAACTTCCAGATCATATGTTAGCGCATCGAGAGAAGAGCTGCCGGTAACATTAAAGTTAGAGCCGCCGAAGAATGTGTTGAATTCTCCAATCGCCAAATAGTAAGTGCCTGGAGGAAGACCAAAAAAGGTCAAACTACTCAATAGACCATCTCCACCGTCATCATCATCATCGATGAGAAAGCCTTCACTGTCATAAAGACCGATTTCTGTATCGAAATCCGCATCCAATACGGTGAAAGTAGCCCCTATTGAGCTGCTGTCGTAGTCGATCTGAAACCACTCGACATTGTCTGCACCGAAACTACCATTGAACGTAGTGGATACAGTAGACCCGGTCATACCACAAGATAAAGTAGCTGAACCAACAGTTGTTGGGGGAGCAACAACAACCTCACCCTGGATAGACACATTATCAAAACGCCAGGTTCCGCCAGTAGCTTCGGAGTTCTTACCGAAGATGCGGAATACATAAGTCTCAACACCGTTAACAGTCTGCGTAAAAACCTGTGTTCGCCAGTCGTCGTTATCTGGAATCACCACATTTAACGCTCCACCATAAATGGCGTTGGTGGAGAAAGAAGGATCTGTGGAGCTGGCTACATCGAACTGGGTCGGCCCGGAGTTTGAGCGACGCTCATCGAATGTGATGCCGGTAATGTTGAGGACAAAACCAGGAGCAGCATCTACTGAAAACTCAATGTAGCGATCAGCGGCAATACCGCCAGTTGACCAGTT
>JBCBVN010000370.1:0-4208 GCA_039817625.1 Bacteroidota bacterium | reverse complement strand
AGCAGATGGGTGCCCCACCTACATTGATAGAGAGAAATCTGAATCCACAGCGCCGTGCATTTTCATACATGCGCAATCATCCCAACATGGACGATGCAGCACTCGAAGCCGAGCTGGTCCAGATTTACGTGCAGGCTATAGACGATCTACCGGCACCACTTCAGGCCAGCATAGACGACAAGGAGGCATTTGCTCGTCAGCAAATGGGCCCAATGGTCAACCCCTGGCTGCGATTCTTTATCAGTACCAACCCCGATGATTATCTCAGTCAGGTAACCATTCCCGTATTGGCGCTGAATGGCGAGCTGGACTTACAAGTGGTTGCTCAACCCAACCTGGAAGCTATTGCCCGGTCAGTAGGCAGTAATGGAAATGAAGATGTTACCATTGTTCCGCTACCGAGTCTGAATCACCTCTTTCAGACTGCAGCGCGGGGTACGCCAGATGAATACGGTCAAATACAGGAGACCTTCTCACCCACAGCTATGCGCATCATGCTCAGCTGGCTGGACGATCGGTTTGGAATCTAAAAATCTAGATCGATCAAGGACCTGACCTCTATTTTTTCATTCAAGGAGTAATTTCTCTTGCCGGGATAAATGACAGTCAATTTGGCGAGTCCCAAATCATCAATGGCTTGATACATAGACTTGGTAGCCTTTGGCGCATCCTGATATTTAAATTCCGCTCCAAATCGCTTGCCTCCATGCTCCCAGTATGCGTCTAACTCTACCCCACTATGAGCTCCGTAGAAAAAGACTTCGCTATCGCGTTTATCGAGTATGCTTATCAGCTCTTCTAGAGCAAAACCTTCCCAAGAAGCGCCAGCCTTCGGGCTCACGAATAAAGCATTGTGATCCTGGATAGATTGTAGTGCGTGAAAAATTCCTGAATCTCTAATATATAGCTTCGGCTTTTTAACGAGTCTCTTCCCGGTATTTGCGTGCCAAGGCATTAACAATCGGAGCATGAAGGTGTCTTCTAGTATCGACATATACAACTTCGCAGTCTTATCGCTTATGCCAAAAGATCTTCCTATTTCGCTGTAGTTGACAGTCTGCCCATGATAATGACTAACCATCAGCCAAAACCGATACATCGTTGAAGCTGGCACATTTATCCCCAGTACATTCAGATCTTTCTCCAGGAATGTAGTTATAAAATTGGTGCGCCAAATCAAGCTCTTTTGATCATTATCAGACAAATATGACTTAGGAAATCCACCACGCAACCAAAGTGATTTTAAGTTTTGATCTCCGACTTCAGCTAGATTGAAACCAGTCAGATAATGATAACCAATACGACCAGCCAGGGACTCTCCACTCTGTTGCCTGAGATTTGATGACGCACTACCGAGAATCAGAAATTTTTGGTTTTTATTTTCATCCACTAAATATCTAAGAAGCGGATACAAAGCAGCATTTCTCTGAACTTCATCGATCATTATGAGCCCTTCGAGATTTTCAAGCGTAAGCTGAGGCTGCTCCAAGGCAATTAGATCTCTGGGGTTTTCTAAATCAAAAACGTGATCAGGGCTAAATCTCTTGGCTAAAGTCGTCTTGCCGGATTGACGTGGTCCAAGTATGGCTACAACTGGAAATACTTCTAAAAGCGTCTTAATCGATTCAATATCCTTCGGCCTATCTACATAGTTCATGCGAGTGGTGCTTTAGACACCACAACATATCATTTATCCTTGAAATTTCGGAGTGTCACTCCGAGATTTCTAGGATAAATCATTCATCTATCAGACTTTTGATCTGGTCCAAATCATCGACTATGGCCTGATCGATCACCTGTAGAGCGGCCTCGAAACCTCGTTGGGTTTCCTCCCCTTTCTTTTTAGCCGCATCTATCTCGGCGTCTGCGGCCTCTATTTTGGCGTTGGCTGCTGCAATTTGCTCTTTGAGTTGATCAATCTTTCCCTGCCAGTCTGCAATCTTCTTATTGAGGGCACCAGTCTCCTTTCGCTTTCCTTCCACATTTTGGGCATAGTGCTTTTGCATACTTGCCTCAAACTGCCCCTTCTCATCTTGCAGGACTTTACGATAATATTCCGCAGACTTCACCAGTTTGTCTAGGCTTAAACCCATAGTTGTAGCCATCGCATAAGCAGACTTAATGGCCGTTTCGCCGGTAATGCCTTGCTTGTGCAAGGCAGCCATCGATTGCTTGAACTCAAGATAATCAAAACCATCCAGGTTCTTTTTCTCTAATGCTTTCAGTAAGACACCAGCAAAACGCTCGTCAATTTGTTCGTCGTGAAAGGGGTTATCCATCAGCTACTTTAATTTGAGTGGGCAAGATAGGTGTTTTGGACTTGTCTACCTGGAGCAATTCAGCAGACTTTCGCGGGTGGGTACCTATACGCTTCATGTGCGTCTGCTCTTGCTGTAAGAGAACAGGCAAACATTAAATTTTCCCCTACCTTCGCTTTCAAACCAAGAATGTGCCCAGCCAAGAGAAAAAACCACCCACCAATACAGACTATCTCGTCCACGTAGGGGATCGGTCTTATCCGGTGTCCAAAGCAGAAATTGCTGATTTAAACCTAATTGATACCGGCCAGCATCACTTTCATTTACTGCATCAAAATCAAGGATATCAAGTTGTTTTCAGAGGGATATCTGAAGATGGCAAAAAGGTACATCTGCGCGTCAATGAGCGAGACTACGAAGCGACCGTATCCGATGGTATAGATCAGTTGGTCCAGCAGATGGGCTTAAATACCCTCAACGATCAGGCGGGCAAAGATGTCTACTCGCCCATGCCCGGCCTCATTTTAGAAGTACTCGTCAGTCCTGGCCAGGAAATAGAAGCTGGAATGCCCCTGCTCATACTTGAAGCCATGAAGATGGAAAACGTCATCAAATCAGATGGTGCCGGAACGGTAAAGGACATTTCAGTTGCACAAGGACAGGCTGTTGATAAGCGGCAATTACTGATAGAAATCGAATAGCTAATCGTATGCGAAAAATACTAGTCGCCAATAGAGCCGAGATAGCTCGCCGGGTCATGCGTACTGCCCGCCGTATGGGTATAGAAACAGTAGCTGTCTATTCAGAAGCTGATCGCCATGCGCCTCATGTGCGCGAGGCCGACGAAGCTATATTTCTGGGTCCTGCACCTTCCAGCGAGTCTTATCTCGTTATGGACAAAATCATCGAAGCCGCTAAAGAAACCGGAGCAGACGCTATTCATCCTGGCTACGGATTCTTGAGTGAAAATGCCGAGTTTGCTCAAAAAGTCACCGATGCGGGCCTGGTCTTTATAGGCCCACGGCCACACGCCATCAAGGTCATGGGCAATAAGCTGGCCGCCAAAGAAGCCGTCTCTGGATACGATATCCCGATGGTCCCGGGCATAGAGGAATCGATTACAGATGTAGATCTGGCGCTTAAAATTGGAGACGAGGTAGGCTACCCCATTCTGGTTAAAGCTGCTGCTGGCGGCGGGGGCAAGGGTATGCGCATCGTCAATGCCAGAGAAGAGCTGCCCGAACAAATGCAAAGGGCCATTAGCGAAGCCCAATCCGCCTTTGGTGATGGAGCTGTATTTATAGAGAAATACGTGACCAAGCCACGGCATATTGAAATACAGGTACTCGCTGATAATCAAGGAAATACCGTACACCTCTTCGAGCGAGAGTGCAGTGTACAAAGACGCCATCAAAAGGTTGTTGAAGAAGCGCCATCTGCTGTCTTATCTCCGGAGCTTAGGCACCAAATGGGCGAGGCAGCTGTGCGCGTAGCCAAGGCCTGCGATTATGTAGGGGCAGGCACGGTAGAGTTCTTGCTAGACGCCGATCACAACTTCTACTTCCTGGAGATGAATACGCGCCTTCAGGTAGAGCACCCAGTTACAGAGTTGATAACCGGGCTCGATCTGGTAGAGCAACAAATACGAGTGGCCAGAGGGGAGTCGCTTTCTTTTTCCCAGGAGGATTTATCCATCAACGGTCATGCCCTCGAGCTTCGGGTATATGCCGAAGACCCACTCGACAATTTCTTACCCAGCATCGGTACACTGTCGCAATATGAGCTACCTGAGGGTAATGGGATTCGGGTAGATGGTGGCTACGAACAAGGTATGGAAGTTCCTATCTATTACGACCCTATGCTTTCAAAGCTCATCACTTACGGCCGAGACCGGGCAGAAGCCATTGAAATGATGCGCAGAGCTATAGATCAATACCGAATAACCGGAGT
>JBCBVN010000369.1:0-4246 GCA_039817625.1 Bacteroidota bacterium | reverse complement strand
AGTTGAATGGCGTATATGGCAACATGCTTGGTGCCATGCGCGGAGGACTACAGGGATAATTTCATAAACTGATAATTGGAACAACAGGTGCTTTTGATGATGGGATAACATCCCCACTTCGAAGCATCTATGAATCCGAACGTCAAAATCAAAAAATATGTCAATTCCTAAGGAACCACGGCAGCTGATGATCAATATCATGTACTTGGTATTGACCGCCATGCTCGCCCTGAACGTTTCGGCCGAGGTGATGAACGCCTTCTTTACCCTGGATGATGGTAATACCAATGCCATTAATACGGTCTCTAGCCAGATCGACGTGACGCAAGAAGCTGTTAATTCGATCCTTGACGACGAGTCCAAGGCCAAGTATCGTCCAATCCAACCTGCTATCGAGCAGATTCGTAATGTCGCAGATAGATTCTCTGGTGACATTAAGGTTCTCCGCGACTTTCTAATTGATCAAGCCGGTAATCGAGATGGCGAACATGTGCCCAATGACGAAGGTGATTATATCGAGTCACATGGTCACTGGGTGATCAAAGGTAAGAAAGACAAGGATGTTACGACCAGAGTGCTGGTAGACGGTTATACCGACAACCAATCGCAAGAGGTCGTTGAAGCCCAAGGCCCGAAGCTGTACGAGAACGTTCAGAACACGCGCAACGAGCTCATCGAAGTCTACACGACCTTGCTCAATGATCACGGTGAAGAATGGGGACTGAGTGCTGACGAAGTTCAGAGAAACATCCAGGCTATTGCCAATGAGATGCCTTTCCATACTGCTGATCCTGCTGAATGGCAAGCAGACCTGGAAGAAAGCCTAGGCAAAAACCGCCCAGAGATGACTGAGGCAGAAGAATGGTCTACCTGGCGCTTCCGCCAGCTGCCTCTGGCTGCTGTTCTTCCACTGCTTTCTCAGATGGAGTCAAACCTGACCACTTCTGAAGCCGCAATGGTCAATAGTATGGCTGAACTGACTGGTGGCCGCACCATCGAATTCGACGCTTTCTTCCCGGTTGTACAGGCACCAAGTGCTTATGTCATCGGTGGCGAGCGCTTCACTGCTGAGATCGGTATCGGTAGCTATAGCTCTTCACTGCAGCCTGAGAATGTTAGCATCTCTGTGAACGGTCAGTCATTGCCCATCAATGAGCAAGGTAAAGCCGAATACGCCGTAACAGCTAGTGGTATGGGACCTAAGAAACTCAGCCTAGCTGTAGCCGTAACTAACCCACTTACTGGTGAGGTGAAAGAAGGCGAAGGCGAATACACTTACGAAGTAGGTCGCCGTTCCGTAGCCGTTTCTGCCGATAAGATGAACGTATTCTACATCGGCGTAGACAACCCTGTGACTGTATCTGCTGCAGGTGTAGCTTCTGGTGATGTACGCGTAAGCGCTTCTGGCCCGGTCAACATGACGGGTAGCGGTAGTTCTTACATTGTAAAGCCGACTGGTGTTGGTGAAGCAACCATCAGCGTTTCTGCCAGAGGTCAAAATCTGGGTAGCTTCCCATTCCGAGTCAAGCGTATTCCTGACCCTCGTGCCGTTATCGGTAACGACCAGAGTGATGGTGCACTGGGTTCTGGTGAATTCAAGGCTCAGCGTGGTGTAAGAGCCCTGCTGGAAGGATTCGACTTCGACGCTCGTTGCGACATCGCTGGCTTTACGCTGACTTACGTTCCTTCTCGTGAAGACCCGATCCGCTCCAACAACCCAGGTCCTGTGTTCAATACGCAGTCTCAAAACCTGGTACGTCGTGCGCGTCCTGGTGATACTTACTACTTCGATAACGTGCGCGCTCGTTGCCCAGGCGACCCTGCTGCACGTAAGATTAACGCAATGGTATTCACCATTCGCTAAAACATTCGTTCATCCCGGTCTAACTCGGGATGAACGAAATTCTTCATTCGCCGTTAGTGGTTTATTCCGCTAGCGGCTTTTTTATTGGCCCTTTTCGGTGAAATGGTCGAATCCTTGTCAAACTAAATTTGCCAGGTACACAATCTTTTTCGACTTTTACGCCGCTTAACAAAGGCCTTGAATAAAAAATTGTGCTCTTACGCACTTATTTATGTTAAGGCTGCGTTCGGTAGAAGGTATGGGCAAAAGCCCTGCTCGGATATCCCTTTCTTTTCGCAATTCGCATAAACCATGAAGGTAGCTTTGAAACTTTTTGCAGCCTTAAGCTTACTGCTGGTCGGCACCAGCACCCTATTCGCTCAGGTCCCCGGAGACATAATGGAGGAACCTGGCATGGAACAAGAAACAACCGTAGCTGGTGACTTTGGTCCACCACTCGACGACATCGTTGAAAAGAGACTCGTCGACGATGCACGCGTGCTGCCTTATGAGCAAGTCCGCGAATCCGACATCATGTGGGAGAAGCGCATCTGGCGCGTTATAGACGTAAGAGAAAAGATCAACCTTCCTTTCGCTTACCCAGAGCGCCCATTCTTCACTGTCCTCCAAGAGTTATCAGAATCTGGTGAGATTCAGCTTTATTCGACCATCGATGACGAGTTTTCTACGGAGCTGACCGAAGAAGAGCAAGCTGCTATGGGCGGTGAAATCGATACGGTAGTAACCTACGACCCCGTGACCTACGAGGAGATCATCGAGGTTGTCGTTAACGAGCTTAACCCCGAAGACATTAAGCGCTATCGTTTGAAGGAAGTATGGTTCTTCGACCGCGAGTCCAGCACGCTTAAAGTGCGTATCTTAGGTATTGCTCCTCTTCGCGACATCTACGACGAGAACGGCAACTTCCTGTATGAGCTGCCTATGTTTTGGGTATACTACCCACACGCTCGCTTTGCTCTAGCCAATGAAGAGGCCTATGCCTACGGCAACGACGCAGCTAACCGATCATGGCAGGACGTATTTGAGTCCAGATTTTTTGGCAGCTACATCTTCCAGGAAAGCAATGTGCGCGGAAGAAGAATTAACGCTTACCTGACTGGCCGTGATGCCCTGATGGAAGCCGAGCGCATCAAAGCCGAGATCTTCAACTTTGAGCACGATCTCTGGGAATACTAAGCTTCTGCTTAGTATTGAAATAGGGTCAACGCCAGTGGCGTTGACCCTATTTTTTTAATCGATTCTTCGGCCTCCGGCAACGCGGCTATTGATGTCCCGATTGCGCTCTCGCTTCAACGGTACCATCAAGTGAGCTAGGGCATCGTTGCCACTCACATTCCACTCGGCACCTGCGTAGGTTACTTTACCACCTCTACGGTTCCATTCGCTACCTCTTAAGGTGTACCGATTACCGGTTCGTGGGTTGGGTCCGAAGATCAGGAATAAGTCATCTGAGGATTCAAATGATACGGCCATGCGATTCTCGCGGGGCGAGAATAGAAACACCCCAGGCGTATTGCGCTTGATGACGATTTGCTCAACCTCACGACCATCGATGATCTTGATCTGTCCGCGGGTAATCGTTGTAGACCCTCCTCTGGCCTCGCGAGAAAGTACTAAGTCTTCTGACAGGTAAAATTGGATGCGCCTCAAATCGTTTTCATTCCAATTTTGATCATCGTAGAGGCGCTGCGTATAAGGGCTCAGCCTCGGGCCACAAGCCGTGATAAAGGGCAATAAAAGTAACAGATAAAATAGCTTATTCATTGGTACTGGTCATTTTATACGGTCATCAAAGAGGCCAGCAGTGACCTCCTTGCAGATGGTAAGTATACACTCAACTATACTCAAAGAGAAGGATGTCTACCAAAAGTAAAAACCCCTACGCTCCCTTTAATGTAACTTTAACTAGACCAGACCAATATCTTAAAGGATTACCAGCCAGAAATTATCTTTTCTGAGCGAAAAAGCTGGTCATTAGGGCTGCACATTCATCGTGTAAGATGCCGTATTCCAGTTTTGTTTTTGGATGCAGCAATTCGCGACCGTGGCGCATGAACCCTCGCTTCTCGTCGGCGGCTCCATATACCAATCTACCCAGCTGAGCCCAGGCCAGAGCACCTGCGCACATTACACATGGTTCTAAGGTCACATAGAGCGTGCAATCTGGTAAATACTTTCCTCCCAGATAGTTGGCCGCTGCCGTCAGGGCTATAATCTCTGCATGCGCCGTCACATCGAGTAGCTGTTCGGTCTGATTCCTGCCTCTGGCAATAATTTGGTTTTGGCAAACAACTACTGCGCCTACCGGTATTTCACCGGCCATGGCAGCGGCGCGAGCTTCGCGCAGGGCTTGACGCATAAAGTATTCGTCGTCATAAGGAC
>JBCBVN010000368.1:0-4248 GCA_039817625.1 Bacteroidota bacterium | reverse complement strand
TTTGTTGATACGAGAAAAGTATCCGATCAAGCCCGAGACCATGCAAAAGCCCCTGGTGTCAGGAACCGCTGGTTTGCTGGGCGGCTTCACGACCATGATCGGCAATGTAGGAGGACCGGTTATGTCTATCTACCTGTTGTCTGCCCAGCTGCCTAAGTATCCATTTCTAGGCACCGGAGCAGTTTTTTTCTTAATTGTAAATATGGTCAAGCTTCCCCTGCACATTTGGGTGTGGGAGTCGCTTAGCTTCAGGATCTTTATTCAAGGCATCTGGGGAGCTCCTGCCGTACTTGTAGGTTTCTTCCTTGGACTCATACTGATCGTCCGAATATCAGAGAAGTCATTTAAGTACCTGATCATGGTGCTAACGACCGTGACGGCATTGACTTTGCTCGTAAGCTGATACAGCAAAGAGCCTGATCCACTTACCAGAGGCAATAGATCAGGCTCTTCAATCTAAAATTTGGTCCTTCCTACATTAATTTCGTGTACAAGTAAGCGTACAGTTTGGAAAGGCAGTAGTACCACTGTACATTTCTTCCAATGTAAGGGTATTACCATTTAGGCTGGCTTCCACGGTGGCTGTTATCCCACCAGAAGTTGCTGTTCTGGAAACAGAGCAATTATTGATGGAAAATGGATCGAAGAATGTTGTGCTGACCGTAGCTGTTTGATAAGAAATGTCGATGTTTTCTGAGCCACTGGCGGTAATGGTCACCGTTACATCCTCAGCATCTGAGCCCTCGCAGTTGATGGTGCCGGTATAAGTACCCACCCAGTCAGACTGAGTGCATACCATCATGGCATCGTCATCATCATTGCTGCAGGCTGGAGTCAGGCAGATAACTGCCAATAAAAATAGAATGGATATGGATTTCATTAATATAGATTTGAAAAGGTAAGTGCTTGAATTGGTTTGGCATGGTCGGTTTTAACCAGGCAGTACCCGAACCAAGCATTGAATATTGGAGACCAAATGTAGAAACTATTCTCCGTAAAACTCGATATACTCCTCTTCCCCTGCGCGTTTGTATCCTCGATACATTCCCGGCGTATTAAAGGGCATCGAAATATTTCCAGCCTGGTCTAGAGCGATAAGACCTCCGCTGCCGCCAACTTCAGGTAGGACTTCGTGAATCACCGCATTGGCCGCTTCTTCCAGGCTGGCTCCGCCGTAGGTCATCCGGGCATGAACATCATGAGCCACAGCCCAGCGTATGAAATACTCTCCGTGGCCTGTACAGCTGACTCCACAACTGGCATTATCGGCGAAGGTGCCGGCGCCGATAACGGGTGAGTCGCCAATGCGATCGTAGCGCTTATTGGTCATCCCACCCGTACTGGTTCCTGCAGCAATATTGCCTTGCTGGTCGAGCGCCACACAACCTACCGTACCATATTTACGGTCAGGTGCATTGAGTATGGCGCCAGTACTGGAATGGCCCTCGGCTTCTCGCTCGAGCACCCGCTGCAGTGACTGATACCGACCTTCGGTATAAAACCAATCTGCTGAAATGGTATCCATGCCTCGGCTTAGAGCAAAGTCTTCAGCACCTTGCCCACTCAGCATAACGTGTTCTGAGTGGTCGTGTAGAGCTCTGGCCAGGCTGATGGGGTTTTTGATATTAGTGACGCCAGCTACGGCCCCGGCCTGACGATCATGGCCAGTCATGAAGCTGGCATCCAGAGAATTGGTGCCATCGTGGGTAAATACCGCTCCTTTACCTGCATTGAAATGCGGACTATCTTCCAAAATATGGATAGTAGCCTCTACAGCATCGGTTGCAGTGCCACCATTAGACAGTACTTCTTCGCCAGCAGCTATAGCTTGTGACATGGCCGCCCGAATATCAGCTATCACTCTCTTTGTCATACTGGCTCAGGTAGTATGGTCCCTGCCCCACCGTGAATAACCAATGCCCAGTCGGGAGCGTCTGTCGTGTCCATAGTCGGCGTGTTTTCGGTTTCTGAAGAGTCGGATTGTGCGCAAGCAGCGAGCAGGCATACAAGAAGAGAAAAGAGGTAGAAAAGTCTCAAGGCAATGATTTTGGAAGTAAAGATAACCCCCCAATTAAAAGTGACCACGCACAAAATTTGTTACTTTCGCGAACGAGCCGCGTCTTAATGGCGTTGACTTATAACAACAACCACACAAACAACCTTCATCTGAGCTAGGCATAACCGCCAGCCCAAAAACAAAATCACTTACATGGCTTTACAAGACAAGTACCGCAGCGTTCTTAATTTAGGAGAAGCACTCAACACCCAGGACGGTGACGTCAAAGAAGAAAATGGCGTACTGAAGATCAGCGGAACCGTTGAGACTCAGGCCCAAAAAGACAGACTTTGGGATGAAATCAAGCGCGTAGGCGGTGATAACCCATCTGACTTGATGGCTAACATTCAGGTGTCCAACACAGCATACTACGATAAGTATACAGTAAAGAGCGGCGATAGCCTGTCAAAGATCGCTAAGGCATACTATGGCGATGCAATGAAGTACAAGGATATTTTTGCTGCCAACACCGACCAGCTGGATAACCCAGATGTCATTCATCCAGGACAGGAACTGGTTATTCCTTTCCCAGGCGCTTAATCGGCACCAGATACAAGCTAAAAAGGGGCGGCTCCAATACGGGGCCGCCCTTGCTTTTTATAGACTATATATGTCTTTCAGTTTAGCGGTCTGTCTTCGGCTGACCTCTAGTTTTTCGCCGCTCTTTAAGGTCAATTGAAGGCGACCACCATGCCACGGCAAAATCTGATCCACCTCTTTGAGATTGACAATCTGCGCCCGATTGATGCGGAAAAACACCTTGGGATCGAGTACGTCTTCCAGGTAGTTGAGCGACTTCAGGATGAGCGGTCGCTCTTCGCCAAAGTAGAGCCGACAATAATTGCCCACAGACTCTAGTAGCCGAAGATCGCGCAGGGTCACAAACCAGCATCGTTCACCATCTTTGACGAAAATTCTATGTTCCAGGCCGAGCCTCTCTTTGGCGACTTGATCCGCATTATGAACCGATCTTTTTGCTTTTTCTATGGCCCTGGCCAGGCGATCTTTTCGTATGGGTTTGAGCAGATAATCGACGGCGTTGTAGTCGAATGATCGAAGGGCATATTCGTCAAAGGCGGTAGTGAAAATGACTAGCGGAAGCTGACTTAGTTCACCCAGTAGCTCAAAGCCGTTTTTGCCAGGCAGATCTATGTCTAAAAATAAAAGATCGGGTTGCTTCTCCTGGATTAAACGAAGAGCACCGTCACCATCGGCTGCCTCTCCGATAATGTCGATATCGGGGAAATCAGCCAATAGCCCGACCAGCTCCTTTCGGGCTAAGCGAGAATCTTCAATTATAAGGCTAGTCAACATATGATGACGTGGTTTGTGGTACCCACATTTCGGCTACGACCATTCCGGCCTCCTCCCGCAACTCAAATCGAGCTTGCCCCTGATATAGTATGCTCAGGCGTTCTCGCAGGTTCTGTAACCCTGTACCTAGTTGTCCATCTACCTGATTGCGTTTTTTCAGGCTGCCTGGATTAGATACTTGAAGTTGTAGGGTTTGGTCAATCCATTCGGCTGAGATCTGAATCTGGCCCGATTCTTTTTGCTTGGCTATACCATGCTTCACAGCGTTCTCTACCAGCATCTGTAAGGATAGCGGGGGCAATTGGGGTAAAGAAGTATTGAAATCGGAAGTTATTGTCCAACCTAGTCGATCCTCGTACTGAATGGACATGATTTCCAGATATTGCCGACTGATATCGAGCTCATTCTCTAGGGTGACCAACTGGTCGGTTTGATGCTGTAGCGAATACCGAAGTAAATCCGAGAAGTTGATCAGCATATCTCTGGAGCGATGAGCGTCTTCCAATACGAGAGCTTTGATATTGTTCAAGGCATTGAAAACGAAGTGCGGCCTGAGGTGTGCCCTCAAATTCCCCAGCTGAGCTTCCTTGGCCTCGGCAGCCAATCGCCATTTATCTATGGTGAGCTGCTGGGATTTGGAAAAGTACTTGAAAAAGAAATAGATCAGATTCCAGATCAAATAAATTAGCCCACCGTTGGCCAGATTGGCCAGGACTTCCGTAAACCGGAAAGGCAGGCCAGGTATATACATTTTGAAAAGTAAAAAGGACACCAGTAGCCAGGCTAAGGAAAGGACAAAAGAGCTGAATAGGATAAAAAGTAGCAGTGGTACAATGCGCCATTCATACCACGAGCGCGATCGAATCAGGTATCTGTAG
>JBCBVN010000367.1:0-4268 GCA_039817625.1 Bacteroidota bacterium | reverse complement strand
CTTAACCATCTCATGCCTTCTTTTCGAACGATAGACGGTTCTAGATATGACGGGACCCTCATCGACCTAGCAGAAGAATTGGTCCAGGATCACAGCGATGGCAGACTCAGCTATCAGGATGCCAAAAAAATGATCGCAACCATTGAAGATCAAAGTGGGCGAATGACCCAGATCGAACGGGCTACCCTGGCATATCTTATCCAAGAGAATTATTGCACGTTCAGAGCACAGCAGTTCTTTGAAGAACACATGCCCCCGCCTCCTGAACCTGACTCACCAGAGTGTGCAGCTGCGAAATTGCATTTTTTTGAAGCCTGGATGGCGCATTGGCAAGCAGACTACGAAGCCTATAAAGCAGATCGGGATTTTGATGTGCAATTTATGGTGGATGTGCAGCAAGAGGATGAATCGGGTGCACCCGACCGAGTTCAGCGAGCTTATCGATATTACTTCGAAAATGTAGAGAACGAAGACTTCGGCCGGGTCAGACTGTTCAGGCACCCTACTTACTGGGCTGTCCTAACCACAACCGACGGTGACGATGGTTGGATAGAGCTATACACACCGGAGGGTGAAACCCTAACTGGGGGTAGAAGTTGGCTAGAACTCATTCACTGGGATCAAAGAGATGTCCTGAGAGGACAAACCAAAACGGGAGACTTGCCCGATGAGCTGGTGGATAGAGACGAGGATACACTCTGGCAGGAATAGATGGAAGATATATTCGCTTAGGGAATGCTCAGGATCTAAGTAAAATTCAGGCCTTTTGAACAAGTGCCTTGATTGTGGTCCGCGAACAGGGATAATTTCTCCTAATGTGTTTTCCACATTATCCAAATATCAAATTTTGCTTAAAAAGCTAGTGATCAAGCCTCATTCCCAACAATTGTGGATAACTCGATTAACACAGATGTAAAAAGATATTACTTTTGTATCAGTTAGAAATTGAAGAGTCTTAGTGGACTTCATACAACTAACTGATACCATGTATTTGCAAATGCGAGGCAGTTCCGTTTAAAAGCGGAGCTGCCTTGTTTTTTTGTGTATAGTGGAAAACATAAAATCGTGTTAAAGGGCAAACCAAAAGTGTTGTGTGTCTTTTCTTTGAAGTCATGAGTAGCCCTCCACCGCCCTTTGCCCTTCAGTATTCTCCACAACTGGCCGAGCTTATTCACCAGCTGGGGTGTACGATAGCCTTATCGACCTATCAGGCTGGCAAGCTTATTTTCCTGAGTGCAACCAGTCCAGATAGATTGATACAGTTGCCACGCACCTTTGCGAAACCGATGGGTATTGCTGAGGATACAGGTCATGATCACCTGGCCT
This sequence comes from Bacteroidota bacterium, assembly GCA_039817625.1. Classification (GTDB taxonomy): domain Bacteria; phylum Bacteroidota; class Bacteroidia; order Chitinophagales; family Saprospiraceae; genus Neolewinella. The sequence continues at coordinate 2,942 of JBCBVN010000367.1, read as the reverse complement.
TAGCGACCAAAGACTCGGTTATCACCTTTGCCAATAGCCAGCAGTTGGCCGAACACTATCCCAAAGCCCCAGGAAGATATGATGCGCTTTACCTGCCCAGGCAGACCTATCATACGGGAGCACTCGACATTCACGATTTGAGCTATGGCAGAGATGGGCGACTCTTTGCGGTCAATACACTGTTTTCTTGCCTGGTAGAAATCGACCAGTACTACAACTTCACGCCTTACTGGACGCCATCTTTTATCGACCGCTTATCTTCCGAAGATCGCTGCCACCTCAATGGTATGGCGATGGATAATGGACTTCCGAAGTACGCTACTTCTTTCAGTCAAACGAATACGCCTCAAGGCTGGCGACCAACCGTCACCCAAACTGGTACCATCTATGATGTAGAATCTGGCGAAGTGGTACTCACTGGTCTGGGCATGCCACACAGCCCTAGAATTTACGATGGTAAACTCTATGTATTACTCAGCGCAACCGGTGAATTGATCGCTGTAGATACCGAAGCGGGAACTTACGAACAAGTCCGAAAAGTAAAAGGCTTCGTTCGCGGTATGGCAAAAGCAGGTGACTATTTATTTATCGGTTTATCGAAGCTCAGAAAGAACAGCAGCACCTTTGCCAAATTAAACCTACCGGGTACAGATAGAGCGGGAATAGTCGTGATTCATCTGCCTTCGGGTGCCTTGGTTGGTGACATTATTTACCAGAGTAGCGTAGATGAAATTTATGATTTACACGCATTAGCCGGAAAGCGGCGAGCGAATATTTTGAACACTCATACCGAAGACTATAAAGGAGCGGTCATGATACCTGAAACAACCTATTGGGCTAAGCCCAATACAAATGACTGACAAGGAGGTCTGATCACTCTGATTTTATTGTTCAACCCTTAAGTAAAAACCATGCGCAACCCTACTTACGCATATGCTCGATTGAGGCGGCAATACCGCCACTTGGGCAAACAACTACAAGCTCTGACACTGTCAGGTAGTAGACCATCTCAAAAACTACTGTCCCGATTTAGGTCGCTTACCAAAAGATTAGCTCCAAAATTAGGGAGAACGGGACTTTACCGTGCACTAGGTAGTGCTGCCGGAGTGCTTGGCTTGGCCCTGACAGCACAAGCACAACTGCTTGTGCTCGACGATCCGGTATTTGAGCCTTTTGAGCTGGATTCTTCCGGAATTGCTACCGCTTATGTTCCAGGTCTAGTAGACATAGACGGGGATGGCGACTTAGATTTGTTCTTCAGTCGGTATCGCGGAGATGACAGTTATATCGCAGAGCTTAGTTTTTATGAAAATATCGGAGATGAAGAGGAGGCTCTATTTGCGGCTCCTGTGAACAACCCATTCGGCTTCACCAGTCCAAGCACGGAACCGTATACCAATGCAAATTTCGCTGATTTTGATGGAGATGGAGATATCGACATTATGGCCCAGCTAATTGAGCTTGGTGACTACTTAGATGATTCTGAATTTGTGGCCTACTATGAAAATACAGGGACAGTATCCTCTCCGCAGTTTGCACCAGGTGTGGAAAGCCCATTTGGCCTCCCTTTCGCAGCCGAAGACTCTACCACATTTATCCTATTGTCTGGAGATTTAGATGATGATGGAGATATAGATTTACTGAGCTATGAGGTCTCTTATGGAGGCCCGTACATGGAGGGCCGGGAGCTTAGGTTCTTCGAAAACGTGCCTTCTAGCGGTGATCCAAATTTCTTAAGTCCAGTTTCTAACCCTTTTGGTTTAGACGATCTGGCACAATTTGATGATGGAGAATACAACGTGCCTACTAAGCTTGTAGATCTGGACAATGACGGCGATCTCGATATTCTCGGAACAGCAAATGTGTATGATTACATATCTGAAGACTACGAAAGTCAGCTCTTTTACATAGAAAATCAAGGAAGTGCAGCGGAGCCACAGTTCGGCAACATTGTCTATTTTGATTCAGGAGTAGAAGGGGATTTTAATACATTTATTATTCCCGATGCTGGCGACTTAGATAATGACGGAGATCTAGATATTCTAGGTGTAGGATACGGAGTTGGTTTTGTCTATCTGGAAAACCTCAACTCAACCTCTGTGCGCGAGCAAGTCGTTGATCTGGATATTCAGGTTTTTCCCAACCCGACCACAAACTTCATCCGGCTCCGTACGAGCGAAGACATCGATACTTATATTCTGGTCGATGGGCAAGGGCGGGAACTCTTGAGGGCCGCAGGGCAGACACAAGAAATTCCTCTTGCACAACTCCCTACAGGTCAGTATTGGCTCAAGGCCATTACGCCTGAGCAAACGTTTGCCGTATTCCCAGTGGTGAAGGAATAATCAGTAGAAGGAGTGGCTCATAGGCTGTAATCACTTATGAGCCACACTCTTTTTCATCTGCCTGCCTCTTTCAAATAACACGGTGTTTGCGATTGTGCGTATTAAGTCGTTTTTTACATAGTGTATTAACGACCACCTATTTATGCGCCTAGCGACCACCATTTTTATACTTGGCATTTTTTGCCAATTTTCATCTGCCCAAATAAATAGTCGATACAGTAAGATTCGCATCTATTATGAAACCGCAGAGCAGTTGGAGGAGCTCGAACAGCTAGGCCTGGCGCTGGAACATGGCAAACACCGGCCGGGGCATTCCATCGAAAATGTTTTTTCGGACGAAGAGATCGAGCTCATTCAAGAGGTTGGAATAAACTACGAGGTACTAATACCAGACCTTCAACAATACTATCTGGACCAGAACAACCCCAACAGCCCTGACTATGTGGGACATTCGGAAGATCAAGTTAGTCAGGGAGTTTGTGCTTCTGAGCCGATCGGTTTCTACCCTAGTCCGGAGAATTTTCATTTGGGTTCGATGGGAGGATTTCTCACTTATAACGAACTCATCATTGAGCTAGATGAGATGTACGCCTACTG
>JBCBVN010000366.1:0-4286 GCA_039817625.1 Bacteroidota bacterium | reverse complement strand
CGCTCACACCAGCCTGGTTTGGTGGAGGAAGTAGAGTTTGATCCGGCGACAGACAAGGTCAGCTTCTTTTACCTCTGTGTGCGCGGAGACGAAGGGCTCAATTTTACCGTTGAGCAAACACCGGAGGGTGCGAGATTTTACAGCCCTTATACCGGGCAAAGTATGACTTTGTTGGGCGTTGATTTTTCCGATCTCGATCCTTCTCATTTTGAATTCAGAGCCAATCAGCTGGAAGACAATCTGATTGGTCGTATGGATCTGGATGTGGTCATCCCGAATTTTCAGGTAGACAACGATAACGTGTTTAATGGCAGAAGTGTGCCCATGGCAGGCGGGGTTGACCAGGCTCCATATCACATCTTTCAAGCCTCCGAGTATACCGGCTCGCCCATTTGCGAGTTGTCCAACTCTGCGCTTTGTGGTTTTGACAATGCGGCCATCAGCAGCGGCAATAATTTTAACCAACCCTGGGAGAACTTCTGCCAATCGAGTACGGGGACCTGCTCTCCACCTGCGGTAGTCCTCATTAATCCCACAGAAAATTCGGGAATCCAGCTTGGGACTATGTCCACAATCACGGCTAACGTACTGGATGAAGATGGTACGATTTCGAGTGTGGTGATTGATGTAGATGGTGTCCCACTGCCTACTTTCAATACCTCGGCCAATACGTACTCGGCAGACTGGTCACCAAGCGCAGTAGGAACCTCGACGGTCACTGTGACGGCTGTAGACAATGACGGATTAGAGGCAACCGCTTCCCGACCAGTCATCATCTATCTAACCAATCCACCGCCAGTGGCCAGCTTTATCGTCACACCAGACTATGGGCCTCCACCCCTGACGGTCACACTCGACGCTTCGTCTACAAGTGATCTGAACAACGATGTACTTACCTACTCCTGGGATTTAGGCGATGGAAATGTGGCATCTGGAGTGCTGGCCAACCACATCTATCAGGAAGAGGGAAATTATATCGTCACTCTGACGGTAGATGATGGCGAAGGTGGAGTCGACAGCATCTCCAGTCCGGTGACCGTTGTAAGGCCAGACTGCGACCTGGCGCTGTACTACAAAACGCCTGATAATAATGCTGGTAGTGCCACGGATAATCAAATCCGCCCACATTTTATGCTGGTCAACAATGGGGGCAATGTGGTCTCCCTTCGAGATGTAACCATCCGCTACTGGTATACTAAAGAGGGGATGGTCGATCAAAATGTCTGGGTGGATTATGCTTATGTGGGCAGTGAAAATGTGACGACAAATTTTGTAGAGCTCACGACTCCCGTAGCTGGTGCTGATCATTATTTGGAAGTGGGTTTTACGGCAGGTGCAGGTTCCATTGCCTCTGGTGAGGACAGTGGCGAGATTCAAACGAGATTTGCCAAAGTCGAGTGGTCTAATTACGACGAGACGGACGACTATTCCTACAGAATGGAGTATGCCACGTTCACGCCCTGGAATCGGGTTACGGTATATTGCAGCGGGCTACTGGCTTGGGGAGAGGAACCCGAAGGCTTCGACGGAGGTGGTCCGACTTCAACCGCTGATCCGGAAACTTTTGATCTGGAAAGCAGTATGAATATTTGGCCCAATCCCGCCGCCGACCGTGCGACCATCAGCTACGAACTTCCCAGGAATAGCTACACAGAACTATCGATTGTTGATCCGATGGGAAGAGTCGTCAAAACCATTTCATCGAGATTGGAAACGACTCGCATCCATACGGTCGAATTGCCTACTCATGATTTGTCTGCAGGCATGTACTATGTGCAGCTGCAGGCCAGTGATTTTCGGGTAGTAAAACCATTGGTTATTGTTCGATGAGGTATTATAGCGGTCGAAAAGCCCACGCTTATCATGATACCCTTTTTTGAAAACCCTCCAACAGATCAACCAGAAGACTTCAAGGCTCACTTGATTCCTGATGGTAAAATTATCCATAGGGGAATCTTTAGTCCTGACCTGAAGACGTATTACTATACCATTTCAAATAAAGATTTTACGGCCTTTGAAGTCTTCTGGATAAAAAAGGAGGAGGATAATTGGACGGAGCCGGCACACGCTTTTTTCAATAGCAAATATGACGAGCACGGAATGAGTTTTTCACCAGATGGGAACACGCTTTATTTCAGTTCAACGAGGCCGGTTGGGGTTGAAGGTGTGGTTTCCACCTGGCATTTGTGGAAGGCTGAAAAGCTTGGTGATAACTGGGGTGTACCGACGTTTGTCGATATATCCAATTTGCGTGAAAAGCTGGTTTCTCACCCTACGATTACTCAATCAGGGATGCTTTATTTTCACTCGAGTAATCTGGATTATAGCGAAATGCATATTTATGAATCCAAGCAGGTCCATGGCAAATTTCAAGAGGCTAAGAAGCTCAAATTCTATACTGAGGTAGACATAGGAAGGTGCACACCTTATGTTTCACCTAAAGGCGACTATCTGATTTTTGCTTCCGTTGGAAGTCAGCTTGACTTAATGATCAGCTTTAATGACGGAAATGGGAATTGGATCAATACGAGAAAATTGAGTCCAAAGATCAATAAGCTCGGGCAAGGAAATCCGTACGTGACACCGGATGGTAAATATCTATTTTACACAGCTGGTGATCTTACAAACAAAGATTGGCGAGTAAAGTGGGTGGATATAAGGCAAGAGTTGAAGAGTTATCACAATCAGATTCCCTAACTATGCAGATAGATAAGGAGTACCGCCTGATTGGTTTCCGGGTACCTACAGACACGATCGAAATGCATAAAATAAGGTGATTGAAACCATGTTGAATATTTAAATCAAAAAAATGTATCGGATACACCCCATTACTCCCTCACTTTCTTGGTCAATCTCATTCATAGTTTTGATGGTCGGCTTTACCGCTTGCAAAGACTTGAATGAAGGCACAGCAGGCGATGTTGCCGCCGATATCGCAGCCATAGAAAATAGCCTTACTCCTGGTTTGCAGGTCAAGGGAGAGCCCGTCGATAGCTTTTCTATCGCTGAGGGATTAGAAGAGTACGGCATACTTAATATAAGTGTAGCTGTGATCGAAGGAGGTCAGGTAAAATGGGCAAAAGGCTATGGGCAAAAGCAGCCCGGAAGCGCTGAGGCCGTAGATGAAAACACCATCTTTCAGGCTGCCTCCATCAGTAAGCCCGTGGCTGCTATGGGTGTCTTTAACCTGGTCAGAGAAGGGCTGGTAGATATAGACGAGAATGTGAACACTTACCTAAGCTCCTGGAAGCTGCCTGAGAATGAGTTCACGGCAGAACAGCCGGTTACCTTGCGCCACCTGATGACGCATACAGCGGGAACCACGGTGCATGGATTTCCGGGTTATACCCAGACGGATACTTTTCCTTCAGATATTGAGGTGCTAAACGGCGAAGGAAATACAGGCCCTATTCGTGTAGATACCTTTCCCGGCCTTATGAACAGATATTCAGGCGGGGGTTACACCATCATGGAGCGAGTGGTAGAGGATATGACCGGCACGAACTTTGCCGACTTTATGCGGACCAAAGTCTTGTCTCCATTGGGGATGGAGCGCAGTACGTACGAACAGCCTCTTCCCGAGGAGCGAGTAGCAGAAATTGCCGTCGCTGTAGATGGAAATGGCGAGTCATACGAGGGGCTTTTTCACAACTACCCTGAGCAGGCAGCTGCCGGACTGTGGACGACCCCGACAGATTTGGCGCGCTTTGCCATCGGTGTGCAGGAAGCGTATGCCGGGACCAGCAAGTCGGTTTTAGATCAGGAGCAAGTTCGTGTTATGCTTACGCAAAATGAGCACGGACATGGGCATGGCCCTGGGATAGGCGAAAACGAAGGCGATTTAGTCTTCATGCACGGGGGTAAGAATGCAGGCTACACTTGTCATTTATACGCCTGGGCAGAAACGGGAAATGGCATGGTCGTCATGAGTAGTGCCGACAATGCATGGTCGTTTATTCAGGATGTCGAACGAGCTATTGCCACTCATTACGGTTGGTCATTTAATGAGCCAACGGTGGTTGAGTTGGTGGACATGGCCGAAGAGGATATGCACAAGTTTGCGGGGACTTACATCTTCCGTCCGCAAGAATACCAGGTGGAGGTTGTCGTAAAGGATGGCAAGGTTACTATTATAGACCAGGAAGATGACGGTGCCGAATATCCATTAGACCCTACTTCACCTATGGAATTCATTGATCTCTCCGATGGCGCGCGAATTGCTTTTGAGACCGATGATGATGGCCAGATTATTGCCGCTGTACAGGATGGCGCCATCCTGTACAGCG
>JBCBVN010000365.1:0-4344 GCA_039817625.1 Bacteroidota bacterium | reverse complement strand
ATTCACGTCAGCCAAGACATAGGTGTAGATACCCTCATCAACAAGAGGTTAATGGCTGCCAACAATATTTTTCGCTTTGTCAGAAAAGGCAGAATCGAGGCCATTACAAGTTTGCATGGGGTAGATGCGGAGGTGATCGAGTACGTCATTACGAAAAACAACAAGATGACGCGAAAGCCCTTGAAAGACCTCCATTTCCCAGATACGGCCATCGTTGGTGGGGTGATCCGAGGAGAAGAGAGCCTGATCCCCAATGGCGACTTTCAGCTCGCGCTCAATGATCGGGTGATCGTCTTTGCACTCCCCCAGGCCATCAGCCGATTAGAAACCCTCTTCCGATGAAGATCAACTGGCTGGCTGTCGTTAAAATTTTGAGCGTTCTGCTCATTCTGGTCGGAATACTCATGTGGACTAGCCTTTTCTTCAGCTTCTACTTTGGCGGCGAAGACGCTGATGCCATCGGACTGTCTGGTCTCACTTGTGTATTACCTGGTTTGCTGGGTTATGCCTTGAGTCGTCATCAGTCTGGAGGGATAAGAAAACGAGAAGGTTACCTCATCGTCGCTCTGGGTTGGTTGACCATGACGGCCTTCGGTATGTTGCCATACCTATTTAGTGGAGTGATCCCCGAGGTGCCCAAAGCGCTTTTCGAGAGCATCTCAGGCATGACTACTACGGGAGCCAGCGTACTGACCGATATAGAATCTACCCCAAAGGGCATCCTATTTTGGCGAAGTCTGACCCAGTGGATTGGCGGAATGGGTATCATCGTACTGACGGTAGCCATATTCCCTTTATTGGGATTCGGTGGTATCGAACTATTTGTCGCCGAAGCTCCAGGGCCTACCTCAGACAAGATCCATCCACGAATCAGAGAAACGGCCAAGCGCCTTTGGCTCATTTATGTCGGGCTCACTGTATGTTTAGGTGCTATCCTTTGGTTGATGGGGATGAATCTTTATGAGAGCATCAATCATGCACTAACGACTATGGCTACCGGCGGATTCAGTACGCGCAATGCCAGTATGATGGCCTTTGGGCCGTCCATTCAGTACGTCGTAATCTTTTTCATGTTTTTGGCTGGAGTCAATTATTCCATTTTGTACTTCAGCCTGAAAGGCCGGTGGAAAGATGTATGGCGAAGTGACGAACTACGTGCATACCTAGGGCTTATCGCTTTCCTGGCCATCGGAGTCACTGCTGCCCTATTTTCTGCCGGGGCGTATTCCCTTGAGCAATCCTTTCGTAATGGTCTTTTTCAGATTGTTAGTCTGATCACAACTACCGGTTTTGTATCTGCTGATTATTCACAGTGGTCAGCCGGGTTGCAGATGCTATTCTTCCTTCTGCTCTTTGCCGGAGCTTGTGCCGGATCAACCAGTGGAGGGATCAAAGTGGTTCGACACCTGGTTTTTTTCAAAAACTCTTTGCTTGAGTTCAAGCGAATTCTCCATCCTCATGCCATTGTTCCACTTCGGATTAGTGGTGAAGCTGTGCGCGGAAGAGTCATTACCCATGTCATCATCTTTTTATTGGTCTATTTGGCCATTTATGCCATTGGGGTGGTTGTACTTGCCGTTTTTGGGCTCGACTTCTCTACGGCCCTTGGCGGCATGGCTACTTGCCTGGGAAATGTAGGGCCAGGCATGGGAGAATTGGGGCCCGTCGATAATTTTTCTCAACTCGGCCCGGGTACGCATCTCTTTTTATGTTTTGTTATGATCCTTGGGCGTTTAGAACTGTTTACCATTTTGGTGCTCTTTATGCCCTACTTTTGGCGACTAAACTGAGCCCGACTACTGCCCGTCTATGGCCAAACCACTCGACACCATCAAGCAGCCCATCGATCAAGAGCTGCGCGAGTTTGAAAAGCGATTTAGAGATGCGCTTCGATCGCCTGTTCCGCTCATGGATCGAATCACTTACTACATTGTTCAGCGAAAGGGAAAGCAGGTCAGACCCATGTTTATCTTCTTATCTGCGAAAGTTTGTGGCACCATAAATGACAACAGTTATGTCGCTGCATCTATGGTAGAACTGCTGCATACTGCGACGCTGGTCCATGATGATGTAGTAGATGAATCGCACCAAAGAAGGGGTTTCTTCTCCATTAACGCCCTATGGAAAAATAAAATCGCTGTGCTGGTTGGCGATTATTTTCTAAGTAGAGGACTCCTCATCGCGCTGAAGAACAAACAGTATCGCATACTCGAAATTATATCGGTAGCCATGCAGACCATGGCCGAGGGAGAGCTACTCCAAAGCCAGAAAACCCGCAAGCTCAACATCACCGAAGATGTGTATTACGACATCATCCGGCGAAAAACAGCATCCTTGATTGCTGCCAGCTGCGAGGCTGGAGCAGCCAGTGTTTCAGAAGATGCAGACATCCACGAGCGCATGAGGCTCTTTGGCGAAAAAGTGGGTATGGCTTTCCAAATTCGAGACGATCTCTTCGATTTTGGGTTTGATGCTGTGGGCAAACCCCTAGGCATAGACATCAAAGAGAAAAAGCTGACGCTTCCGCTCATTCATGCCCTGGAAGGCGTAGATCGCAAAAAGCGCCGGGAAATTCTGAATATCGTCAAGCGATACAACGATGATCCTAAGCGGGTAGCCGAGGTTATAGACTTTGTCAGAAACAGCGGAGGCATGGAGTATGCGCGTCAAGTCATGTTTAAGTACAGAGACGAGGCCTTTGAGATACTCCACCATTTCCCCGACGGCGATGCCCGTCAGTCTCTGGAACAGCTGGTCAATTTTGTTGTCGATCGAAAGAAGTAAGTATGGCCACGACTCCACCAACTGTTCCGAGTAGCAAAGCCCTTCGCAGGCTCATCCCTTTTGCGCTAAATCCGTTGAAGGGCTTTGATCGATACATTAGGGAGTATGGTTCGAGCTTCTTTCTCAAAGCGGGAAGAGACCGCCGGACTTTGATTACCATAGACCCTGAGGTTGCTCAAGCTGCTCTACAGAGAGAGCATAAGCACTTTGAGAAGTCTGAGATCCAATCAGACCAAATGGCCAAATACCTGGGCCGGGGCCTGCTCACCAACAATGGTAGCGACTGGCTCAGGCAGCGCAAATTGATTCAGCCCGGCTTTCACCGCAAGCGCCTGGTAGAACTCATTCAGGGCATGCAGGCTGAGTGCAAACGCATTGGGAGCGAAACGCTCGCTACTTCAGACAAATCAGGGCGGCCCGTGGAAGTCCATGAACTAATGACGGTGCTCACCTTTCGCATCATCGCTCGTGCCATATTCACCGATGGGTTCTCCTCTGATCAAACCAACGAGTTTAGCGAAGCGGTAACACGCATTCAGTCATTCATCATTTATCCCATTCGCTTGCCATTTATGCGGCCAGTCTACAAGCTGATCGGCCAAGAGAAAAAGTATAGGGATTTGGCCAGAGAAATCGGCCAGCAGCTTCTTGCCAGAGCAAATGAACGCAGAGCTTCCGGGGAGTCTAAATCCGACCTGCTACAAATGCTGCTCGACAGTCGATATGAAGATACGGGAGAACCCATGAGTGACCAGCGGCTTATAGACGAAATCATGATCATCTTTGCTGCAGGCCATGAAACCAGTGCGAATGCCCTGACCTGGACCTTGCACCTGCTTATGAATCACCCCGACATTCTGGATCGCTGCCGCCATGAGGTACTGACAGTCATGCCCGATGGAGAGGCAGACCTCGATCGATTGTCTAAACTCAAGTACATTCAGCAGGTGCTGGAGGAAAGCATGCGGCTCTACCCACCAGCCTGGGTGACCGACCGAATCGCGACCCAAGAAGTTGAAGTTGCGGGCATCAAACTGCGCAAAAACGAGGTGGTCGTTCCCTACATTTATGGCCTGCATCGGTCTGGCGCCATCTATACCGATCCACATGTTTTCGACCCAGACCGCATGGCTAGCGAGAAAAAACGATCGCGCCATCCGTTTAGCCTGATCCCTTTCGGTGGTGGCCCCAGGCTGTGTATTGGTCATCATTTTGCCATGATGGAGATGAAGCTGGTCCTGGCCTATATCCTTCAATATTGGGACTTCCGCAGGTCGGATTCTTCACCCGATACCGTTACTCCCAAAGCTCTACTGACACTCAGGCCCGATGGGCCCATAAATGGGGTCTTCCGCTCCAGGATTTAACAAGTCTTAACATTACGGTAACAAAAAGGACGCAATTTTTTGGTGAGCTAAAAAAATTAGTTTTTCTTTGCCTCAGGCTAGATCGCACGATTATATGGTGAATCTAGCACTAAGATTAGTTTTCATTTGGTTTTTTGGGGTTATTGAGAGGCAACATGGTTGCCTCTTTTTTATTTTAGGAACTATCCTTCGC
>JBCBVN010000364.1:0-4351 GCA_039817625.1 Bacteroidota bacterium | reverse complement strand
TTCTCGCAGGATTTACCTCTACTTCTTCTGCTGTTGTCGAAGGTCAGCCATTTGCTGCCTTGTACGGTGGTGTGTGGGAGCGCAACGAAGACGGTAGCCTGGCTACTGATGAGTTTGGTTTCCCGTTCAATGCTGCTGCTCAGGATGTTATCGGTGACCCCAACCCAGACTGGCGTGGTGGTCTTGGTACAGAGTTCAGTATTGGTGGCTTCAGCGCAAGTGTACTCTTTGAAACTGCTCAAGGTCAGGACATGTGGAACGGTACCCGTGGTGTACTCCACTTCTTCGGTATCCACCCAGAGACAGCAAATATCTCTGTATCCGATCGCGACCTGACTACTTATATTGGTGATGTAATCCCCGCTGGTACTCCATTCCGCGGAAACATCATTGACTTCGGTGCAGGCCCTGTTGCCGCAGATGCTGAGTGGTATCTCGACAATGGTGGTGGTTTCGGCGCAGTAGATGAGCAGTTTGTAGAAGATGCAAGCTGGACTCGCCTACGTGAGGCTACCATAAGCTACTCATTCCCATCAAAAATGCTGGAGAACGTTGGTTTGTCTAGCCTGCAGCTGGGAATCACAGGTCGTAACCTGGTGCTTTGGAGTCCATTTGAGGGCGCTGACCCAGATACCAACCTGACTGGTGCATCTAAAGGCCGTGGTCTTCACTACTTCACCAACCCAGGTACCCGTTCCATATTGTTCAACCTCAAGTTTGGATTCTAAAACAGTATTGACTGTTTAAGTCGGCTTTTCGATACAGGAAAGCCATATCCTAAACGGATCATCTAAGCTTAAAACAATAAATGATGAAAAATCTAAGAATTCTAGCGGGTATTGCACTGATGTCAAGCGTATTTGCCTGCCAATCTATTGTTGACGATCTAAACGTAGATCCCAACAACTTTACAGAGATCAGCACAGAGCTGGTTCTCAACCACTCTGTGCTCAATTTAGCCTCTATCCAGGAGGCAGAGCCCGCTCGTATTGCGGGTATGTGGACGGATCAGTTCGACGGATCTGACCGCCAGTATATTACCCAAGACAACTACGGTGTGGGTGATGCTGATTTTGATGCTATCTGGGCAGACCTTTATCGCGGCGGCTTAGCTCAAGCACGAATCGCCAAGGCTCAGGCTGAGGCTGAAGGTGTTCAGGTATTCCAGGGTATTGCCGAAATTACAGAAGGGTACTATGCCGCTGAGGCTGCCCTGCTATTTGGTGACGTTCCCTTCGATCAGGCTAGTGATATCGATCAGTTTCCAGATCCGATGTACGAGGACCAGTTCAAGGTAATCGCTGATGCCATCGCTCTGCTAGATCGCGGTGCAGGCAATACCGGAACTTTTTCTGCTACTACCGGCAACTCTGTTCTGTCGACTTCTTCTACCTGGGCTGAATTTGCCAGTGCGCTCAAGGCGCGCTATCTGCTGGCAAGGCGTGATTATTCGGGCGCTCTGGCCGCAGCTCAGGCTGCAGGTTTTGATGATGCTGCAAGTAGTGTTGATATCATTCACACCACGACCAACTTCTCAGAAAATCTTTTCTATCAGTTTGAGGCCGAGCAGCGTACAGACTACCTGACTTTTGATGGTAGCTACCTGCAGCGTCTTTTGGCTCCTGGCGATTCGATCAACCTGGCGGATCGTGCAGATGCTAAGACCGATGACAGCAATCGCTACAACTTGTACACTTTCGAAGCAGGCGGATTCATTCGTTTGAATACCAACGAGGGTGGCTTGTTTAGCGCCAGCTCCAACTTCCCGGTCATCGGTTATCCTGAAGTTCAGTTGATAATTGCTGAGTCGGCACTTCGCCTTACTACTCCTGATGTCGATTTGGCTATTGCAAGCTTGAATAATGCGCGCAATTTCTGGGATGACGTTATGGGTACGGATGATTATCAGGACTATGTAGCTGCCGATTTTGCTGACAATGATGCCATCCTTTTCGCAGTATTGCAAGAGAAGTTTGCTTCTGTATTCGGTACACCAACCTTCTACGATGTGATCCGCACCAACAATTTAATTGGTACGGATCTGGATGGAATGGACAGACCTGCACAGCGGTTTATCTACCCATCTACCGAGCGCTCTTCGAATTCTAACTACCCAGGTTTATTGGGTATCGAAGTACCAACTCCGATCAATACGCCCTAAGGGCAAATGATCAAGACCGTCATGTTATGTGACAATTGAATCAGACGGACTCACTGCTTTTGTGGTGGGTCCGTCTTTCGTTTTTATAGGCAGGTTTTTCAATACCATCCTAATAGTTTCTTCCTTTTAGACTTCCGCAGGATCGGCAAACTTTACTACTATGCGTCTGTTTTTTTACTACTTCATAGCATCCACTCTTTTTTACTCTTGTTTGGGCGGTGCCAAGCCCTACAACTTTCCCCAAGCTGTCGATACGACCGACAAGCCTGTAAATCTGCAAGAGAAGAAGACTTATTCCCTGCTAGATGGGACCATGCTCGTCGATAATCAGTTTGACGGGGCCAGACTAAATGATTTCAGACAAATTGAAGATGGTGTTTTCGAGGCCATCATATTACCAGAAAATGAGCCGATCAACTCTAGCCCATGGTACGCCTTTAGTTTAGAATCTAGCATTCCCCGCAATATAGAGTTGAGGCTTAGCTACCCGACTGCCGAACACCGCTATCCGCCAAAACTCAGCTTAGATGGCCAAAACTGGATTCCTATAGATAGTACCCAATATTTAGAGCAGTACGGTGATAGTACGGGCTTGGCGGTAAGTATCGACCTGCCTTCTGGCCAAAAAATATATATCGCAGCCCAGGAGATTATCAGCTCTTCTGATGTTTACCAATGGTGCAATAAGCTCGCTATAAACAGCTCTGTTGTCTACGACACGATTGGCCAAAGCCTGTTGGGCAGGCCATTGCCCGTTCTTGAAATAAATGAGGGGGAAACAAAAGACAAGCCTGCCTTGGTGTTCTTAAGTAGACAGCACCCACCTGAGGTCACGGGCTTTATGTGTTTTCAGGCTTTTATAGAGGAATTACTTTCTGATCCGAGGGCAGACGATTTTTTTTCAGCTTATCGGGTTTTGGTGTTTCCACTGATTAATCCGGATGGGGTGGACTTGGGACACTGGCGCCATAATGCAGGTGGAATTGATTTGAATCGAGATTGGGCGTACTATCATCAACCAGAGACCAGGCAAGTTGCCGACTACATCGTAAGAAGTACCAGGAAAGGGAAAAATCAAGTACTGTTGGGTCTGGACTTTCATTCCACCTGGTATGATGTTTACTACACGATGCGCGAGGACCAAGGGACTTCCGTTTTACCTGATTTCAAAAGAAACTGGCTGCAAGCTATTGAGACCGAGCTTGGAAACGGATATCAAATCAATGAAAAGCCAGGAGTAATTGGTCGACCCATCTCTGCCCGATGGTTCTTTGTTCAGTTTGGAGCAGAGGGAATTACTTATGAGATTGGCGACAATACAGAACGCGATTTTATCGACCAAAAAGGTCGAGTATCTGCACGGACACTCATGGATGAATTGCTCGATTAACACAGTTTAGCTACTTTACGAGCATAAAAGAATGAATATGTTGAGGTGTATTTGCTCTACGATACTCTGTTTTTCTATGCTGCTTATGGACCTATCTGCTCAGGAGCCTACGGAAGATGTTACGACCAATACCAATACTATAGCTTTTAGACGAGACAATCTTTTAGACGACGGGCAGGCGCAAGACAATCTCATTGGTGGGGGGGCATATTATGTGTCAAACCCGGCACCTACTTACGAATTGGATCCAGAGTTGATATACTTCGATGCAGAATGGCAGGAAGGGCGTGTCGAGCTACTCGATGGAGATGTGTACAGAGCTGACCTCAGGTATCGGGTTTTAGATCAGAAGTTTGAAGTACTCGTAGAGGGTGAGGCCTATGAACTCGACAATAACCAAATAGCACGAGTTGATATAGCAGATGCCTATTTTATTCTGATGGTTGATCCATTAAATCGACTTAACGGTCGACACATTCACCAACTTCACTTCATAGGTGGAGATATGCAAATTTTAGAGCAACACGAGGCCGATTGGCAAGATCCGCCAGAGCAGAATATGTTTGATACGCGTGAACAGCATCGCACTGTAAAACGAACATCAACCACTGTTTTTGGACAAGATGGCCAGTTTAATGTGCTGCGCAATAATCGGAGTTTGACTCGATTACTGGGCCTGGCCAAAGGAAGTGATGCAATGGATTTTGTACGTTCTCGCCGCCTTCAACTAAAGGAAGCAGCAGACGCTGCCCGGCTTTTATCCTTCCTGGTTTCGGAGCAGTAAATTGGGGTTTACTACC
>JBCBVN010000363.1:0-4376 GCA_039817625.1 Bacteroidota bacterium | reverse complement strand
TGCTTGAATACTCGAGCCAGGCACGGTAGTCTGATACAATGACTTGTTCGCCGGCATGTAGCCCGGAAATAACTTCGTAGTAATCTGGATTTCTTCTGCCCAGGCTGATGTCTACCCGCCTGGCCTGCTCACCCTCCAATACGAAGACCCAATCGCCTCCGGTGCTGTTGTAAAATTCTCCTTCGGGGAGGAGTACAGACTTCGCCGAGCGGCCAAAGTAGAGCAGTACGCGCACCGATTGCCCTTTGACCAAAGTAGGAGTAGGGAGTTCGTTGTCGACTAGCTCTAACCGGACCCTAAACCTTCCGCCAGTAACAGAAGGAAAAATTTTACTCACTCTAACGGATAGGCTGTCTCCTCTCAAAAGAGCCCTTCCACTTTGCCCCAGTTCTATTTTATCGAGATAGTATTCGTCGACTTCTGCCTCCAGCTGCGGCTGATCGAGCTGGTATATTTCTCCGATGCGGTCACCCGTGCTGATCGATTGTCCTGCTTGTACTTCAAAACTGCTGAGCCTGCCACTTATAGGGGCCAGGACATAGAGTCGATCCAAAATCTGGCCTACGGCTTTCAGGTTGTCTAGTAAGCGACCTTCGATCGCACTTATTTGTGAAAGCTGCCTGCTGCGGGCTACGCTATCCTGCCTGTAAGCCTGACTGAGCATGTCTTTCCTGATGGTGTAATAGTCGAATTGTGCAGCGGTTGGCTCGTATTCGGCCAGAGCAATAAGATCATCTTCGAGCATTTGAGTCGCCCGCTGGTAGCGCAGGCGCTCTAATTCTAGTTGATAATCGACCTCGATGATTTGCTCTCGGAGTGCAAAGTCATTCTGGTTGATCAATAGCATGGTTTGGCGCTGGGCATTGAGCTGCTCTATAAGCTGACCTTCGCGCTGCATGACTTCCAATTCTAGTTCTGGATTGGAGAGCTTGAGCAAAGTGTCTCCGCGCTCAACCACCGATCCGTTTTCCTGGAGTATTCGATCGACCGTACCGGCAGATCTGCTATCCAGCAATCGACTGGTTGATGGTTCCACACTGGCACTCAAGCTGATGTACTCGTAAAATTGATCACTTACTACGGCCTTGACTTGTATTTGCTCGCGAGAAACAGTCAGCCCATTTGCCTGTCTGGTGACACCTAGCCACACCAGGGTACCTAAGCCGAGGGCAATTGGTACTGCAGCATAGGCTAGCTTGTGCTTCTTTTGTTTTTGTATTGGTTGATCCATATACCTAATGACGTTAGGTTTAATACCTAATGTTGTTAAGTATATTTTTGTTGTTGAGCTACCTGCCTCTTATTGTATGAAAACCTGCATAAGACAGCAGGTGGTGATGAAAATGAATTCTCTATATCCTGTTAAAAAACTCTGCAACCCCAGCAAATACTACCTGTTCTATAAAAGTGCAGTCCATTCCTTTATTGGCAAATTCTGTGGAATACAATCGGTACATCGGCATCTCTCCTCCGATGGATGCTCATTTTGATGTGCGCAATTTTGCCGAAAACATGAAATCAGTCAAGCTGAAGGTCAAACCTTTCAGGTTGGGTTTTTACCAACTAGCTCTATTGGTAGCAGGAGATGGACGAGTTAGTACCGATGGCAATGATCTGCTCCTGAGAGATTATACGCTTTTTTTCAACTTGCCTGGTCAAATCGTTTTTTGGGATGTGCCCCAAAACTGGCGTGGGTACTATATCAACCTGAGTGAAGCCTTTTATACCATCGCCCTCAATGGATTTCCGCGACTGAGTGATTTACCATATTTCAGAAATTATACCAGGCCCATATTATTGAGCGATGCAGGTGCCCATTCCTTTTTAGAGCTTATGGCCATGCTCGACAAAGAATACAAATCGCGATCTGAATATTGGCTACCTATCGGAAAAGGATTGATTAATTCCATATTGGCCTATGCTTTGCAAGCTTATGATAGAGCTTCAACCGATAAGTTGATCTTAGCGGCTAAACAGAGCCCCGCTGAACGTTTCGTAACTCTGGTTCAAGATCAATTATCGGCTATTTCTTTAGGACTTGAACATGGTAGCTTGCAAGTGGGTGACCTGGCCAAAGAGTTGTACGTCAGTCCTCAGCATTTGTCGTCAACGGTCAAGGAACTGACAGGGCTGAGCCCAAACGCATACATCATTCGTGGATTAATTGAAGAGGCCCAAAAGCTGATGCGAGCTACCGATATGTCGATTGCAGAGATTGCAGATCAGTTGGGTTACGAAGATCCAGCCTACTTCAGTCGGGTATTCAAAAAGGAAACCGGGATCACGCCAACAGCTTTTAGGACCAATTCCTGAAAAAAGTACAAGACGGTCCGAAAATTCTCCTAGCAATTCGCTTCAGGAGGGCTTCATCTTTGCCTGGCAACTAAAATAATGACATCATGAAGTTCTCATTTCAAATTTTATTTCTCATGCTTTACTTGTCTATCCACGCACAGCAGAGTGGTGCTAGTACTTCCGATTATCAGTTGAGTTTTAATGCCGGGCAAAATGCACTCCGTATTCCGAGTGAAGGCGAAACACTAGCTGCTACCTTATTCTTGCCTGAAGACTATGAAGCGGGTACGGCAGTGCCTGTAATAATAGTCGATGGGCCTTGGACCCAAGTCAAAGAACAAGTAGGCTACACTTATGCGCGAGCATTCAGTGAACTTGGTATGGCCGCACTTGCCTTTGACCACCGATTTTGGGGAAAAAGTTCCGGTACCCCACGTTCGTTGGAATCGACGAGTGCCAAGCAAACTGACCTGACTCGTGTGATAGACTATTTATCAGCATTTCCTGCTGTTGACCCAGCAGCTATCTATTTGTTAGGGGTTTGTGCTGGTGCCGGAACCGCAGCGGGTGTTGTAGCTAACGATGATCGCCTGGCTGGTTTTGCTACCATCGCTGCATGGTTGCAGCATCCGAGTACCACACCGCTTTTTTATGGAGGTATAGAGGGTGTAGAACGATTGATCGAGCAATCTGACCAAGCACAAAACAGCTATGAGTCTACGGGCCAAATGCCATATGTAGCTGCCTACGATCCCGCAGAAGGGAGTCGTGCAGCTATGAGTTTTCCTTCTGATTACTACGGGATGGAAAGTCGTGGAGCAGTATCTTCCTGGACCAACCAATTTGCTATAGCCAGTTGGCGCGAGTGGTTGACATTTAATGCAATCGACGGTGTGGCGGAGGCCATAGATATTCCTACCATTATGGTGCATAGTGATCAGTCCGCTCTGCCAGATAACGTGCGTAAATTCTACGACCGATTACCTGGGAAGAAGAGACTGGTTTGGGGTGTAGGACAGCACACCGACTTCTATGACCAACCGACCCAAGTTCACCATGCAGTAGATGAAATCTTAAATTTTTTCAACGCTAATCTTAATTAGCATTTTTCGTACTTCCGCAGGTGAGCAGTCTTCCGACCTGCGGAAGTCCAAATCAAAAGCAGACTTTTCCACTTTTAAATTATTAAACTATGCAATACTATCTATTAGGCAATTCTGGCTTACGCGTATCTCGCCTAGCTCTAGGCACTATGACCTTCGGCTCTGAATGGGGTTGGGGCGCTGACAAGAGTAATGCCAAAAAATTATTTGATTATTACGTAGATGCCGGAGGCAATTTTTTTGATACTGCCGATTTATATACGAATGGTACCAGCGAGCAATGGCTGGGCGAGTTTGTAAAAGAACATGGAATGCGCGATAAAGCGGTAATTGCGACTAAATTCAGTTACAATGCCGAGCCAGGAAACCCAAATGCGGGAGGCAATGGGCGTAAAAACATAATGCGGGCTGTCGAAGGCTCACTCAAGCGTCTGGGCACAGACTACATAGATCTTTACTTTCTACATACTTGGGATACCTTGACGCGTCCGGAAGAGGTCATGCGTACACTTGATGACTTAGTCACTTCTGGAAAGGTGCGTCATATTGGCTTGAGTGATGTGCCTGCATGGTATGCGAGTCGTGCGCAAACGCTATCTGAATTTCGCGATTACGAGCCTATTTCGAGCTTGCAAATGGAGTACAGCCTGGTAGAGCGAGGGGTTGAAAAAGAATTTACAGACCTCAGCACACGCTATGGTATGGGCATCATGGTCTGGAGCCCACTCGCCAGCGGCTTATTGTCTGGTAAATACAAGCCTAGCCAGGGACAGGTAGAAGGAGAAGGACGTCTGGCCCAGTTGGCGAGTTCTGGAAATCCTGCCTTTGATAAATTTAACGACCGCAATTGGCAGATTGTGGCTGCTCTGGAAGAAGTGGCTAATGATATCGGACAACCTATGGCTAGTGTAGCAACCAATTGGGTAGCTAATCGGCCTGGTGTTGGCAGCGTGATTGTGGGAGCTACTAAGCTTTACC
>JBCBVN010000362.1:0-4384 GCA_039817625.1 Bacteroidota bacterium | reverse complement strand
GTTAGGCTCTGATATCTGGACAACAAAAGTTGTATCAAAGAAAGAGTCAATGACACTGATTTCATAGGCACCAGCCGGGAGGTTGAAGACATCAACCGTGCCTCCATCCACGTTTACTATTCCTGCTCCATTCAATCCGGGATCAGCCAGATTAAGCCAATTATAGGCGTAAGGCGGCCTGGATCCAGTGACATCAAATTGGAAACTACCCGTACTATCTCCCTGGCAAAGCACATCGGTAACACTGGATGTGACGACCTGCGGAAGTACAAAATCCACCACAAAGCAGGTATCCTTAGAACAACCGAATCCATCAATAACGGTGACACAACAAAAATTTCCAGCTACTAACGCAACCGCTGTATCTGACGTTTCTCCACTGCACCAACTCACAAAATAGTCCTGCCCCAAGCCGCCGCTATACGTTGCTGTGGCTTGACCATTTGTACCGCCAGGGCCAATAGCCGGAAAGATCTGCTCCACATCCAGTTGCAGTTCGGGCAACATGGTCAGATCGGTCATAATTATGCTGTCGCAATTGGTGCCCGGAATCTTTATGGTATCGGTGTAAAAGCCCGATTCTGTGTACTCAATTCCTCCACCAAGATCGTAGGTTTCACCAAAGCAAACCGTATCTACCAGACTAGTCACTGGTCTGATATCGCCGAGATCCCGCACGGTCAGATCAAACAAGCCCGTGGAAGAAATCTGAAACCTGCCATCCACCAATACCCAGTACCTGCGACCGGGATCCAGGCAGGTGAATTCTACCGTTTCATCATAGCTCGCTGGATCGCGCCCGCTGTACAGTCGGTTCAGATTATCACAATCGTCGGTTGGGCTATCAAAAAGGGCAAATTCTATATCTATGGGAGAGAAATCATTGCTGACGCCCTCCAAAGAAACATGACCCGAACTAGGGGCCGTAAAAGTAAACCAGACTGAGGCACGGTTATTGAAATTGGGGATGAATGGCTCTCCGGTATTGGTGGCACAAAAGTTACTGTAGCAGGTATCTGTAGCCACCAGACCACCTTCCGGGACCGTGCCCAGGTCTAGGGCGTCGCACTTATCGTCAGGTGCGTCTGAAAGGCCCAGATCGTAGATGCCCAGACCAAAAAAACCTTGACCCATCGCCCCACCACCGCCGTCTACCAATACGTAATACCTGGTATTTGGCTCGGCACAGAACACCCGCATTTCAGCGTCTAGTGAGTTTTGCGATAACGTATCGGGTGACCACAATCCAGTCTGGCTAAAAATTTGCGTGCAGTCATCTTCTTCGAAGAAGAAAATTTCAGAATTGAGCGGAGTTCCCAGGCCTTCGGGATCACTATTGACCCTTCCCAAAATCATGGAGCTGGTCGTCGCACCCGTCACAAATGTGAACCAGACTGCATGATCGTTGAACAGTGGGTAGTTAAAATCTGTAGGCTGTACTTCATTATTGTTTGTGGCACACAAATTATTGTAAGTACTGAGGCTAGAGTCCCCAAGAGATCCATCGAAATCGAGCACACCTAAGTCTATAGCATCGCATGGAAGATCATTGCTCGCCCCCTGGCTGTTCAGACTCGTTGTAATGTATAGCTCGCCCTCAGTATCTGTACCAGATAAAATAAGGGTATCAGACTGGCTTTCATTGATCTCCGGTAGATTTACATCTACACAAATTTCTGATAAGCAGGATCTGAAGATGGCACAAGGAATAATGATGCCATCATTGTCGTATGCGCGGAAGCACACCTCTACCGAAGCCGGAGGATTACAAGGGTCTGAGAAGGTACTGGTGTACTCGATTCTGGGTGCCTGCTCGTAGCAAGCATCTCCACCTACATCATAAGTGGTATAGGGCTCTCCCTCTACAGATACCTCATAGAGTACCGTCGGGCTTCCAAAAATATCATCACAGCTGGTACTCAATGCACCAGCACCATCTACTTGCAATTCGATGGTGTACTGGCCGAACGTATAATTGACCAGAGTAAACAGACAAAAGCTTAATAGTAGAACCTGTCGCATAATCAGCATATTCTGTATTTGGGGCGATCGTGTTGCGATATTGCCAATCGACAGGGAAAACAGCGGTAAGTAGTAGGCCTTAAGCCATTTAGTTGCGGGGTCAAAGATAGGTATTTTGAAAGACAGAACATGCATTATACGCCCGTGAATGACCGCTTAGTATCCAGAACCGACCGAATTCTTAAAAGCAGCCACCGAATCGAACGCTGCTTTGTAACTTTGATATACTGATTCACAGGGGTTACTTCACTTTTCGACACACTCTTCTTTTTGCCTTTTGGCTATACCCAAAAACTTCCCACGCTTTTGATGAAAGACATCAGATGCGGGTTTATTGCTTATCTATGAACAGTGCATTTTACAGGTCGATTATTGGTGTAATCCTAATAGCAATTGCGGGTAGCAACACACTATTGGCGCAGTCCGAATACTTTTCAGCCATTGCCAAACTTAAAAGTCAGGGTGTTGAGATATCAGATGACCTCCCCCGTCAGTCGGGATATCTCGCTCTAAAGCTGGCGAATATTGAGCTGGGATTAGATGGTTCCTCTACTCAGCAAAAGGCTCAGTCTTTTTTGTCTGCCTATGCCAAGGCCTGGAATTTGAGGCCAGAGGAACTCCGCACAACCAGAAAGGAAACAGATCAACTTGGAGGCACCCATTTATTTTACGAGCAAAAAATCAATGGCATAGCTGTCGAAGGAGTAGAGTTTAGTCTGCATTTCCAGAGTAATGGCGAATTGACTTCGGCAGCGGGCACCTCCCTTCCCATGTTGGAGTACCAGAGAAATGGACTTCCGCAGGTCGAAACTCACCCCGCCATCCGAGGCCAGGCTCTTACTGTCGATGCTTTTCAATTATCGCCTTATCTCTATTTGAAAAATGTAAGCGATCCACACAATTGGTCAGTAACTGAAGTAACGCCCGTATATATCATACCGGGTTTGATCGACGGCACAGACCGTAGAACGCCCATGGCTGCCTACCGTCTAGAATTGCGGGCCTCTGAAAGTTTTAGGGTTTATGACATTTATATCGATGCCAATTCTTTCCAGGCCATACTAAAAGCGCCCAGGCATTGCAGTATGCTCAGCCGGCGACTGTACAACACGTCTATGAGTAGCTCCAATCTGATTTGGCAGGAAGGAGATGATTTTCCGGGTGTCTTAAACACAGATCAGCAGGAGCTCATCCGTCATACAGAGCAAACTTATAACTTCTTCTTTCGCACCTTCGGAAGAGATAGCTATGATAATAACGGCGGCACCAAAAACATCATCTACAATCCATTTTTCATTGATTGTCCCAATGCCAATTCCGGAGAGGGCCGCATCAGTGTTTGCCCGGGTGTAGTGGCCGATGACGTTTCGGCCCACGAATGGACACATACACACATTGTCAACACCTCGCGCATGATCTATGCCTTTGAAAGCGGGGCAGTCAACGAAGGCTTGGCTGATATTTTTGGTGAGGTTCTGGATCTGATCAATGGAACCGGAAACGATGCCGGCATCAGTGCGCACAGGCAGAATTGTATTGAGACCAATACACGCTGGAAGATAGGGGAAGACATTACTGCCCTTCCCACACACATCCGAGATATGGCCTTCCCCAATTGCCGAAACGACCCCGACGATAGACATGACCCTTTCTACTACTGCGGTCTTGAAGATGATGGAGGGGTACACATCAATTCTGGTCTGGTCAACAGATCCTTCGTCTTACTCTCAGATGGAGGTACCCACAATGGTGTTTCAGTCGATGCCATAGGTCTGACAAAATCAGCCCATCTGTTTGCACATGCCATGTTTTATTATGCGACTCGCGTAACCGACATTCATGCTTTTGGTGATCAGCTTCGTCTGGCAGGCTTGGATCTGATTGGTCAGGATCTACCTGCACTAACCAGCGATGATGCACCAGCTGGAAGTTCTGGTGAGGTCTTCAGTCTCTCGGATCTTCACGCACTAGACAGTGCCATAGTGGCCGTAGAGCTTCAGAAGCCCTCACTTTGCCAGTTTGAAACCGTGCTCGCCCAGGATGTTCCGGAAGCCTGTCCTGCTGCGAGTGTGCTTGTATTCGAAGAAGACTGGGAAAATGGAATGGGAAACTGGATCGTTTCTGAGGAGCCAGAAGATAGCTCCAGCTGGTTGGAAAGAAGCTGGCAAATGGACAGCTTACTTCCAGATGGAAGAACGGGTTATGGCGTTTTTGCTCCAACACCTTATACTACAGACTGTCTTAATGAGACCCAAAATGGTACGCTCAGACTAATCAGTCCATCTATTACCATCCCAGATACCATACAGGAATTGGTCTTGAGTTTCGATCACTATTTCAGCCTGGAGGAAGGTCGCGATGG
>JBCBVN010000361.1:0-4390 GCA_039817625.1 Bacteroidota bacterium | reverse complement strand
AGCCTGTACAAAGGACAAAAAACACTTGGCGTGAAAAATATTTTTACTTTTTTACTTATAAAGTGCTGATTAATAGCAATTTAATAAATAAAAATGTGAAAGATTTTATTCTTCTTCCTGCGCCAGTATACTGCTTAAAGCAGCGATGTTTTCTACTAATTCGGTATTTGGATTTGACTTGGCTGCCTCACCAGTTGCGGGTACATTTTGTTGGGAGCTTTTCTTCCCTTCCTGAATAGCTGCTGCTGCGGCCTGAAGTTTCGCTTCTTCTTCTGAAGACCGTTGGGCCTCCTTTTGTGCGCGCTCAGCTTCAAGTTTTGCTTTTACCGCTTCTTCTGCTTGTCGTTGGGCTTCTCGCTCTTTCGCCTTCTCTGCTCTCTTCTTATCCTTTTCCATGCGCTTTTCGAGCATGTGTTTGGTCTTGAGCATATCGTTGAGCTTTTCTTGCTTGCTGTCCACTCGCGACTGGATCATCTGAATTTTGGCCCGCCTGATTTCCGCTTCCATTTGCTCGTCGGTATTGGTAATCCGCTTGCGCTGGAACTCCAGATCTTTATGATCCCGATTGATGCTGTTCTGCATGCGCTCCATCGCATTGATCAACCCGTCGTAGCGCTTTTTTGTGCGATCTCCTCCACCACTATTGCCATCACCTTGTCCGCGCTTAGCCTTTACGGCTTTAAAGCCTGCATCTATTCGCTTGTAAATAGCGTCGCGGTCTTTGCGATGAAATTTGGTGTTGTGAAACTTGGACTGAAGCTTCCGCAGCTCATCAAAGACTTTTCTAAGGTGGCTTCCTTCTTCAATCCCTGCTTCGAGTTCTTCGAGCTTGGTGTTGAACTCGGCAACCAGACCCTGGCTCTTTTCCCGCAGCTCCTGGTCCTTTTTGCTGCGCAGCTCCTTCATTTTATTGAAGAGCTCATCAGTGCCTTTCCGGAGCTTGTTGCCGTGCTCGCGCAGCAGCGTTTTGTCTCGTAGTTGAGTTTGTACTTTTTCCCAGAATGTCTTCAGACGATTCCATTGATTAGCGTCGTATTCACCAGATCGCTCAATGGCATCTCCTATTTCTGCGAGTTCACCCATATACGACTTGGTCATCTTGTCACTCAATACGGCATAGTGCCATTCATTTTGTGCAAGATTGATGGTGTCGCTTTGTTCAACCTTTAACTCGTCGGGCAGCAGACCTCCCGTTACGCTCAGTTCGCGCACAATACTGCGGCTCGGTTCAGGGAGTTCTGCCTCCTGATTTTTGCGCCAATGGTTCATGAACTTGGTATACACCTCGTCGGTCACCAATTTTTCCGGGTAGGTCAGAATGTGTACCAGATTGTCCTCAGTCTTCAGTTCCAGGGTAATCATGACGCGATTTTGATCGGCGTCGCGGCCCCATACGGCTATGCGATTTCTCATTGTAGTCAAGTGTAAGTTCCACCTCTGTAATGCAGAGGCTCAATCAGATGTTAAGATCAGGCAGTTACTGCGCGGGCCTGGAGTAGCTCGTTTTGCAGCATGTATTCAGCGATTTGCACCGCGTTGGTGGCGGCACCTTTGCGCAGGTTGTCAGAAACGATCCAAAGATTCAGACCATTTTCAATGGATTCATCCCGTCGTATGCGGCCCACGAATACCTCATCGCGATCTTTGGCGTACAGAGGCATGGGGTATTGCAGTTTAGCAGGGTCATCCTGGACGATTATTCCCGGCGTTTGGGAAAGAATTTTTTGGACTTCCGCAGGTCGGAAATCTTGCTCGAATTCGACATTGACCGATTCGCTATGCCCACCATTAACAGGCACGCGCACAGCAGTAGCAGTAATGGCCAACGATGGAGCAGATAAGATTTTGCGTGTTTCGTGCACGAGCTTCATCTCCTCTTTGGTATAGTCATTATCCAGGAAGATGTCGCATTGTGGGATACAATTCTCGTAAATGGGATGAGCATAGGCCATTTCGTTAGCATCCAGCTCAAAGCCTTTACTCTCCATATTGTACTGCTTGACCGCTTTTACACCCGTACCTGTAAATGATTGGTAAGTGCTAATGACTAAGCGCTTGATGTGGTAAGCTTCATGCAGTGGACCCAGTGCCATGACCATTTGTATGGTTGAGCAGTTTGGGTTGGCTATGATCAAATCTTCGCTTCCGATCACATGGCCATTGATTTCCGGAACGACCAGCTTTTTATCGGGGTCCATACGCCAGGCACTGCTGTTGTCGATAACTACACAACCTACATCGGCAAATTTTGGCGCCCACTCTTTTGAGGTAGAACCACCTGCGCTGAACAGGGCAACATCTGGCTTGGCGGCAATGGCATCTTCCATACCTATAACCGTATGCTCGTGTCCGCGAAAGTTCACTTTCTTTCCAACGGATTTAGCAGAAGCTACGGGTAATAATTCGTCTATGGGGAAATTGCGCTCTTCCAGTACCTGAAACATAACGGTACCTACTAATCCTGTGGCGCCAACTACGGCAACTTTCATTTTAAGCTGGTTTTTATAGGGAATGCAAAGATAGGGTCTATACCTGTGTTGTGACCATAGACATTAAATATTCTATTTAGCGCTTGATTTTAGCAAACTGCTAAAGTTTAGATGAGTTCCTTAAAAAGGAAGTAGAATTCAAAGAGTTAGGCAGGTTTTATCCATCTCCGATTCGGCCATCTTTAGACAGCAAAATGGCTACTGGCCGCGTTGTAGGAAACTGTGCACAAACGATGAGAATCATAACCGTAATGGGTACGCTGAGTAGCATGCCCGCTACGCCCCAGATTATGGACCAGAATATGAGTGCGAGCACGACCACCAAGGGCGAGATATTGAGTGTATCTCCCATCATACGCGGCTCGATGATATTGCCTACGATCAATTGAATGGCACTGACTCCGATCGCTATGATTAAGAATGGGGCAAACTCATCAAATTGTAGTAGGGCCAAGAGTGCGGGAAGAGCGGTTGCGGTGATCGAACCAATGGTAGGCACATAATTGAATAAGAATATCAGGAAAGCCCAGAAAATGGCGAAGTCCAGAGCGATCATTCTGAATACGATATAGCTTAATATGGCGGTCAGTACAGATGTGAAGGTTTTGACCCACAAATACTTACGCATGGCCGAGTTGACCTGCCCCACGATTTGTTGGTAGCGCTTTTGTTGGGTCGCATTCATACGCAGTGCGCTGATCTTTCTTGAAAACGTACCCTGCTCTATAAGGAGAAAAATGACGTATAGCATAACGAGGAAAAATCCTCTGGCGATGGTGGTGATGCCTCCTACCAGGATAGAAAAGTTGTTGATCAGCTGGTCTCCGTATTTGATGGTATCTAAAGTCCAGGGATCTCCTTCTCTGCCGAGTAGGGTATGTATGCGAAGCAGTAGGTCATCTACCTTTTCAAAATACTGAGGTGCAGTAGATATAAATTCATTGGCGTTGTTGACGATGAGATTGCCAACGAAGTATAAGCCTAACCCGATAAGACCGAATGAAACGGTTAATGACAACCAATTGGGACAATAGCTGCGAATGGGCCTAAATCTTCTAATCTGGTTGTCTATCCCATTGATGATGTACCAAAGAAGTAAGGCCAGCAGTACTGGAACCAAGAAGCTTTGTCCGAGCACGATGAGGGTGAGTATAAGCGCAAGGCTGATGAGCCATGCGGCTACTTTAGTAATACTCATCTCGGAGGGGTTATTTGCAAATTTGCAATAATACAACCAGACCTCCTCAAGAATCTCGAGTCAAAAAGATGCCCGGCTGATGGGGTGCTATGAGCCTGATTCATCAGCATTTCAGTTTTCGTAAATCAAGACACCTAAGCTCAGATCATCTATAAATTGCAAGCAATTTCGAGGTGCTTTGCAGAGTAAATATCCCTGGCAATCGTAGAGGTGTTGTCCATCACTTGATTCAAAGAAATAGGCTGTTCGTCCATCGGTCCAGGGTACTCTGGTGATGTAATTGGCAGCGTGGAACTGGGCGAGTTCATAAAGCCATTCGCTGAGGCGGTCGTGGCTTTCGCAGACGATTGGGCGCGGAAAAATACTGGGCTCTCTCACTTGTTGAACGCAAGTCACTCGGATGATTGCATCTTCTGCCATACAGATGCTCACCGCATCTTCTACGTATTCAAACCCAAATCTGACTCTGGCCCCGCTTTGTAATTCGTATCCTCCGGTTATACTTTGTACCGCCAATAAGTGCCCTTCGTCTGTTTCCAGAAGTTGTTGGCAACCATCGAGTTCGGTGTAGTCTCTAACCTCAGCCAGGGTTTCACACCGATTACTGGCTGCAGGCAATGGAGGTAGATCACGTTGCCCGGACTTGTAGGCTTGGTATATGGTAGGTTTATCCCATTCCTGGTCGGTATCGGAATAGGGTAGA
>JBCBVN010000360.1:0-4401 GCA_039817625.1 Bacteroidota bacterium | reverse complement strand
TCAGGGTTTGATTGCTCCTCACGTCGAGGAGTAAATTCTTCCTTCCCAATTGGCTTATAGTAGCGCTCAATCTAAGCCACCCTTTGACCTTTATCTGGGCGATGATAGTTAACCGATTTACCCCTAAAGGAACAGCCATCTTGAAAGCGTTGGGCCGCTACAAGTTTTTGACCTACCAGCAGATGATCAGACTTGGAATCGATAAGTATCCAAATAATCTTTCCAGACTGATGAAGGGACTGAAGGAAGGGAAAAAGCCGTATGTAAAAGCTATCCCCAAAAGAGTAGGTATTCCGCTCAAATACTACCTCACTCCTAAGGCAAAGAAGGTACTCTTGGAACTGTACGATTTTGATGATTCGGAGGTCAAGCTTCCTAAAGGGCCGATCTACACCGACACACAAGACCAGGCACATCGCACCAGAACTATTTCTATTCAAATAGAACTTGATCTAGCTTGTCAGTCGAAAGGTCTGAGGATTGACTTTACAGACAGATACTTCGATACCGTTGGCAATAACAGAGTAGCTAAGAACCTGAAATCAAAGACCGCCTTTCATATCAATAACCACAAAACGATAAAAGCCGATCTCATCTTCGGGATCGAGACAGAGAAGCAATTAGAGTACTATACGCTCGAACTAGAGAACGGCAGCGATTCGCAAAAGGCAGTGGATAAGTGCATCGAGCATGCACAAGCACTCCTGAAAGGAAGTTTGAATGAGAAGTTTGGTATAAGTTATGGATATAGATCGCTATGGGTATTTGAGCGTGAAGTGATTATGGATAAGGTTATTGAAAGGCTGCAACAAGTTCCATTATTTGAGCATCTTCATGAGTATTTTTTATTTAAGCCGCTGGCAGCTATCGAGAAAGATTTTTTGTCCGGTTGGAAGAACGTCTCGGCCGTCGAGAGGAATCTCTATTATTAACGATTAGTTGAATAAGAAAGAAGGGTATAAACTCCTGATAACCAAAGGATGTGATTATATCATAGGGTATCATTCAAAATATAGTGTAGTGTATAGCACTGAGAGACCTTGAATTGGTACTTAGAGGGGCTAGTATCGAGATAAGCAGTTCAGCATACTTCCGCACAAAGGCAGGTCAGAAGGGACCTTTCCACCTTATTACTAATGCTGAAAAGAAGAAAAGGGAGGCAAACACATCCTAGTATTCTGTTTCTGTTTTTTTGTTTAATCGAGATGAAGAACTCCAAGTTATGCAGTCGATAGTCGAGGTGATGCAGAAGGCATTGCAAATGCCTGGGGTAACGCTATATACATACTAGATGGGATACGAGAAACAAGCTGTTTAGTCTAGATTGCTAATACAGCATTGAATCATCGTATGACCATGAAAGTAAGTAGAATAGCAGCAGCGCAGCAAGCATCTCTAATAAAGCCATCGCGCATCTTCTTGAACTCGGCCTCGTAACGGCGGAGTTTTCTTATATCTGAACGATGATACATGATTACAAAGGACAAAAGATAAAGGTGACGTTTCACCTCCCTTAGAACTTATTTGAGGTTCAGTTCTGAGAACCTACGCGGTGTGAATCGTCTATCTCTTTCAAATGGTATTCCGTGGATACGGACCTGAAGAAATTCGTCTAAGCTAAAAGATCATCGTTCTGGAAAGTCTCAGTCAACATAGCCAAAGAAAAGTCTTTCTTGTGGATCATACTCAGTTGCATACCGCGTCCGATGATGAAACGGATGGAAGAACTTTGCGATCACCAAAGGGTCTTTGTCGTTGCTCTGATTACCTACACGTTCAAACGTGGTCAATAGCTTTTTAGTCAATAACTTCATGATTGTACAGGGTACAAAATAAAAGAGTGGAGAACTTCATCCCGCATCTGTAAGATACGGGTTCTTGACGATAGTAGGGCTAATCGGTATACTCTAATTTCTATCTCTTTTGATGGTATCGATGCCTCCTAAACAGCCCCCTACTCATTGGGACGAAAGTGATCAAAATCGAGCTAACTAGCACTTAACTGATGAGAAGTACTCAGCGTTTATACAACGCCACTTCCCTACCGCTCACCGTTTAAGTAATGGAGAAAGAGCTACACTCAGAGAGCTGTGGGAAGATCGAAGCGTCATGTCTAACAGAGCGTTTAACCTCGATCTTCAATACAAGCAAGATCAGGGAATCAAAGATGAACTCTACACCCTGTTAGATCAAAGCAAAAGAAATATAGATCAGCTTTTGAGAGAGAATGATAGGCTTCATTGAGAGATTGAGGGGCATCAGGACTTTCTGAACGATATGAAGGGGAAGAACTAGAAGGGATTAATTCCATGTCGTGGATATACTGAACTCTACCCACTTGACACTTTATCAAAAACAGGCTTATATTTGAGAAACGGGCACACGCCGATGGGCGTGTGCTTTTCTTCTTCATAGTATCCCATTTGGACACTATATGGACACCAAGGGAAAAAGAAAAAGGGTTTACAAGCTATAAAAAGCTCATAAACCCTTGATTTACAACAATGTGCCGAAGGGGGGACTCGAACCCCCACGCTCGAAAGCACACGCCCCTGAAACGTGCGTGTCTACCAATTTCACCACTTCGGCGGTGGTACTTGCCTGGATGGAGATTTTAGTATTTCCAGCCCTTGAAACCTGTCTGACTGTGTCAAACAGACAGGCGTGCTTTTGTCTACCAATTTCACCACTTCGGCGGTGGTACTTGCCTGGGTGGAGATTTTAGTATTTCCAGCCCCTTGAAACCTGTCTGACTGTGTCAAACAGACAGGCGTGCTGTAGTCTACCAATTTCACCACTTCGGCGGTTGGGAGCGCAAATATAGGGTACACCAGCAAACCGAAGTAGCTGGTGAGCTAATTATTTATGAGGAGGCAAAGTGGGGGGCTTGAGCAGCTAAACCTCTGCGGCGGTTACCTGGCGGGATATAGCAATTGCCAGCCGCGACTATCGACCTTCAGCGTAAGGCGGTCGGCATACCACTGGGGGTAAGAATCGGTATAGATTTGGTACCAGCCCGAGCTGAGACTGAGGGATACCAGGTTTTGTTGTGGCAGGGCAGGCCTGATGTGTGGAAGGACAGAAGCGGTATACAGGAAAGGTTCTTCCGGGGGCTTGGCCGGGCGATCTTCCGAGGCAAAGTCTTCATAGGCGGTGAGCGGGATCTCAGACCAGTACTCGAGGCAGCTCATGTCGCGGAGATAGAATACCTGGATACCGGCGCAGCCATCCTCGGTGCCAAAGCTACCGAGGATGAGAAAATCGAAGGATTCGCCAATGCGCCAGGCTTTGAGGTCGAGGAGGTAACCGTCGTAGCCTTCGTTGTAGTACAAGGGCGCACTCATCTCGCCATTGGTGGCATTGGCCAGAAAGTGACCATGCTCGTCAGACCAGCCAACCACGAGTCGGCAGGACTCGTCTATCGACATTTCTCCAACCAATTCCAGATTGTTGAGGTAGCGAACATTCGATGGCGGGTAATGGCGCAAACCCGCGGAAGTCCCTTCAACCTCCCATAGTATTTCCTGAGCAGAGAGGGTTGTGAAACCCAAAGCAGCAATTACTAAAACGAATAAAGAGTGTGTGGAGATCATGAATGTATAACCGCAACGCGTGAAAAGTGAAAATGTAATACCTAAGATAAGGGATTTTTTAGATCGCTGCAATGATGTTTGCGAAATCGGTCACTTTAAGGCTTGCACCGCCAACCAGGCCGCCATCGACATCGGGTTGGGAGAACAATTCCTGAGCATTGGCCGGCTTGACCGAACCACCGTAAAGGATGGTCGTAGCCTCGGCTATTTCCGCGCCAAATTTATTGGCAATCAAGCTGCGCAGGTGGGCGTGCATGGCTTGAGCTTGCTCCGGACTTGCCGTCTTTCCCGTGCCGATGGCCCATACGGGCTCGTAGGCAATAACCACCTGGGCAAACTGCTCGGCGCTTAGATCGAATAAAGCCGTTTGGAGCTGTGTACCTACATGCTCTTCATGATTTCCGGCTTCACGGATATCCAGCTTTTCACCACAACAGTAAATGGGCTTGATGCCGTACTCGATGGCTTTTCTGACTTTTTCTCCTATGAGTTCATCGGTTTCTCCAAAGTACTCGCGCCGCTCACTGTGACCCAGAATGACATAATCTATACCTGCTTCGGCCAGCATGGGCGCGCTGATTTCGCCGGTAAAAGCACCGCTATCGACCTGATGCATATTTTGAGCGGCCACGAAGAAGTGGTCTTGCTCGCTGACCAGTTTCTGGATATTCAATAGTTGGATGGCCGGGACGCCAAAAACAACAGGGACCTCTGGATTGGACTGTTGGATGATGCCACTTGCCAGTGCTGTTCCTTCCGCCGGACTGGTGTTCATTTTCCAGTTGCCAGCGACCATTTTTCTACTCAT
>JBCBVN010000359.1:0-4405 GCA_039817625.1 Bacteroidota bacterium | reverse complement strand
TCGCCTGTATGTCAGCTTCTTCCATCCCAGATGAGATTTGTGTCCGGAGTGCGTCGCTGCCTGCCAGGCGATCAAAATGAGAGATGCGACTAAAGAAAGCGTCTGCACCCAGTTGGTTCGACCACTCGATCAGAGGAGCGACTCTTAATCTCGAAAAACCACCCGCTCGCCAGCTATCAGCTGATTCTGTGGTGTAATTCCAGCCATGGCAAAGTTCACCTTCCAGCTTTGGGTATCGAGACCCTGAATTCGGTTCTGGGGTGAAAACGACATCACTCTTCTCGGATGGCCAGTCGGGATGGCCGATTACCTGAAACTGCATATCGGTGCCTCGCCCTATACTAGCTGATGTCCCTTCGAAAAAGCAAAGGCTGGGATATAAATAGATAGAACGTTGGTTGGGTAAATTCGGAGAGGGTGGGATAGGAAGCTCGTAGGTCATACTTCTTCTGTAATGAGCACAGGTGATCACCTGTAAGTCGGCTTTTAGTCCTTCACCAAGCCAGCCTTCTCCGTTTGTCATTAGCGCATACTCTCCTACGGTCATGCCGTGTAGCACGGGGACGCCCGTATGGATACCCACAAAACTGGTGTAACCCGATTCCATGACCGGGCCGTCTACGAGCTGACCATTTGGGTTTGGGCGATCCAGAACCAAAACTGGCGTTTGCGTTCGAGCTGCGGCCCGCATAACGTAATGTAGTGTGCTGATGTAGGTGTAAAATCGAACCCCAACGTCCTGGATGTCAAAGATGATTAAATCGACACCTGCCAGATCTTCGTTGCTGGGTTCCTTCTTCGATCCGTACAAGGATATGATCGGCAGGCCGGTTAATGGGTCGCGACTATCGTCTATGGTTTCGCCTGCTGAAGCCATGTCTCTAAAGCCATGCTCGGGTGCAAAAAGGTGGGTAATATTTTGTCCGAGAGCCAGTAAGGTATCTACCAGGTGCGTTTCGCCAACCATAGATGTTTGATTGACCACCAATGCAATTCGCTTTCCCTGGAGTAAGGGTAAATATTGGTCTATCCGGCCGGCTCCAACTTGAATAGGCAGCTTGTGATCCTCGTTGGAAGATGCTGGGTTTTCAGACTGTCGCAGGTCGGATTCCCTCTCCGAAGATCTGGTATCAGTACGGTTCTGCTCTACACCTTCCGCGATGCGACCACCTGCGGAAGTCCCATTGCTGGTCAGTTCCTCTGCGGGTGATTTACTACAATTTGCTTGAATCAAACTAAAAAAACAAAAAAATAGCATTACCTTCGTCATGCTCGAAATATAGCGGCAAAATGGAAATTTGCCGAGGTATTTTTTCCAACTGATTGATGAGTAAGCAACGATTATACGCCATAGTTGATGTGGAGACTACTGGAGGGCGGGCTACGCGGCACCGGCTTACCGAAATCGGGATTGTGCTATTTGATGGTGAGAAGGTAATCGATACCTTCGAATCGCTCATCAACCCTCAAACCTATATTCCAGCTGGCATCACCGAGCTGACGGGCATTACCCAGGAGATGGTGGAAGACGCTCCGAAGTTTCACGAAATTGCTAAGCGCATCGTAGAGATGACCCAGGGGGCGGTTTTTGTAGCGCACAATGTCAGCTTCGATTATGAGTTTTTGCGCAATGAGTTCAAGCGACTTGGCTATACCTTTTCCCGGCGTAAATTGTGTACAGTCCGACTGAGCAGAAA
The DNA here is from genome assembly GCA_039817625.1 of Bacteroidota bacterium. GTDB lineage: Bacteria > Bacteroidota > Bacteroidia > Chitinophagales > Saprospiraceae > Neolewinella. The sequence continues at coordinate 2,708 of JBCBVN010000359.1, read as the reverse complement.
AGCTTTTCCCGGTCTAAGGTCCTATAGCCTGGGCAACTTGATTCGCCATTTCGGACTGGAAGTCAGCGCCCGGCACCGGGCGTTGGCTGATGCTCAAGCGACAACGGAGTTGCTGCGCATGGCCCTCCAGGGTCAAGATTCTATTCAGGAGGCAGATTCCATGATCAATATGGGCATCAAGGAATCTCGATTGCCCAAAAACCTCAGCATTGATCGCATACAATCCCTGCCCGAGGCTTGTGGCGTTTACTACTTCTATAATGAGCACAAGCAGGTCGTTTATGTTGGGAAGAGCACCAACATACGTAAGCGAATAGCCCAACATTTCGCAGACACAACCAGCAAAGGACGGGAAATACAGCGGCAGGTAGCAGACATCAGTTATGAACTCACTGGTAGTGAACTAGTGGCTTTGTTGCTCGAAAATCAAGAGATCAAGCGATTGCTGCCCAACATCAATAGAGCGCAGCGTGGTCGAAGACTAGCCTACGCCATTTATACCTGGATAGATAATAAGGGTTACCGGCATTTTGACGTCTGCCGCAATACAGCTCAGGCGCGAAAGGAAAAAGAGATCATTAGTGAATATCCGAGCATGACTCGTGCTAAGGGACGACTAAAATATGTGCGAAGCCAACTGGAATTATGTAGTGCGCTCACGCATCTACACCCCAGCAAGTCGGCTTGTTTTCACTTTCATTTGCGGCAATGCCACGGTGCCTGTACGGGGCAGGAAGCGGCAGAAAGTTATAACGAGCGTGCAGATATGGCTGCCGAATATTTGAATACGGTTTTTGACCATGACTTCTTGTTGTTCGACCAGGGTAGAGAGCCAGATGAGCAAGCTGTTGTCCTTGTAGAAAATGGGCGGTATTGCGGATATACCTACCTCTCCATAGAAGCAACATACGATCTGGAATCCATAAGAGCAGAGGTTAAACCCAACAAGCATATTCCCGGTACTGCTCGAATTATACAGCGATTTCTGAATCAAAATCCGAGATCCAAAATCGTAGAGCTTTAATCGCTATCTCAAAAGAGTGAAAGTTCCACTTAGCGTTTCCAGCTTTTCCATTTGGGAAAGCCAATTTCAAGTTAAAATTTAAAGACCACCCCACCGCCTAGTCTGGTGGACTGGCCAATAAACTCTCCGTCCAATATCCATGCGCCATTGACTTGAACACCAAACCAGGGTTGAACAGGGAAATAAACTGTAGCGCCGGTGCGTGTCCAGCTGCTACCCGTTCCTGCTAAAGCGGTCTCTGTACCCTGGGTGCCATCCAGGGCGTTGACGAATTCGAGCCAGCCTTCTATATAAAGCCAGGGTGCCCCATATCCTGCCCGAAATAGTACTGGCCAAACTGCTCTGGAATCAGGGGAAAGTTGAAAATCGATGCCAGAGAGCGCACTGATAAACCAACCTTGATCGTGCTGATACTGATAGACCAATCGGCCTTGAAATACGAAAGCCCGCTGGCCAATAGCAGCTTCACCATCGGTTGGGTAATTGCCAATAGGGAAGGTTGCTCCGATGGCCGTATGTATCCAATGGCGCCCCTGGCCGCTTCGGCTTTCTAGATTGCGATACTTTAAGAACAAGGACGCATCTTGAAGGGAGCTGTTGTCTTCATTGGTTTCTATATATGGAATGCTGGCAACAACAGCCATCTCATCACTCAGTCCAGCCTCTACAAATAAGCTATAGCTCAAGGCCGTCAGCTCGCGATTTTCATTTCCTTCGGGATTGAGGTAGGTGTCGTATTGCTCTGATGCATAATTGATGGCAATAGCTACTTCTCCCTTAGGAACGGCAAATCCAGCGATTGGACCTTGTGCATTTAACTGGCCAATAGAAATAAGTAAACACGGAATGGCAAAAATGAATTGGGAGATTGTCCTCATAGCTTTACTTATCTTTGTTGGCCGAATCCGATGGTTGACCCATCGTCAAAACTCCAGTGGCACGTGGCCGACACCTTAGTAATCATTCCGACTTATAACGAGAAAGAGAACATTCCGTTGATGATCGATACGGTGTTCAAACTGTCGCAGCCCTTCCATATCTTGATTGTAGATGACGGAAGCCCTGACGGTACGGCAAATCTGGTCAAGGATAAGCAAAAGCAGTATCCAGACCAGTTGCATTTGCTCGAGCGGTCTGGAAAGCTAGGGCTTGGCACAGCCTATTTAGATGGTTTTCGGTGGGGCTTGCAGCGAGATTATGCGTACTTCATTGAAATGGATGCCGATTTCAGTCACAATCCGGAAGACCTTCCGCGACTCAGGACAGCCTGTTCAGACGGCGGGGCAGATGTATCGGTAGGTAGTCGATATACAAAGGGCGGTGGCGTAGAAAACTGGCCTAGGAATCGGGTCATGCTCAGCTATGGGGCTAGTTTATATGTGCGTTCGATTCTATGGATGCCGGTTAAAGATCCGACAGCGGGTTTTGTATGCTGGAGTCGGGAAGTCTTGGAAACGATGGATTTTGATGCCATTCAGTTTGTTGGCTACGCATTTCAGATAGAAATGAAATACACCGCTTACCGATTGGGATATAAGATAGCCGAAGTACCCATCATCTTTACGGATCGCATTAGGGGAAACAGTAAAATGAGCGGGTCGATCGTACGTGAAGCCATAGGTGGAGTTTTGGCACTTAGGTTCAGATCATATAAGAGCAAGTAATACCTTCAGGATTTATGTTA
>JBCBVN010000358.1:0-4414 GCA_039817625.1 Bacteroidota bacterium | reverse complement strand
GAGCAAAATATACGCAAATATGGTTGGTTTGGCTTTCTTAGGTATAGAATCAACATCAAAATTTGACCGAATAGCGGCTATTTGACCATAGGACTTAGGCACAGGACTGATTTTCTGTCTACCTTGCAAATTCTACTATCCAGATGAAGTATGCTGTCTGATATAAGGCGGATAAATCAAGTTTTAACAAGCAGAGAGCGAAAAAAAATTTACTTCCTGGCTCTGGTCATGATGGGCATGGGCGCTTTTGATATTATTGGAATCGTATCTGTTCTACCATTGATTCAGCTGATCACTTCTCCGGGCGTTGTAAACGGTGACGGGTTTATAGCTCAGTTTTATCACAATTATGGATTCGAAAGCCACCGAGAGCTTGTTAAGTTTGCAGCTTTTGGATCATTGGCACTCATTGTTTTTTCCAATTTTTTCAGGTGGTTTTCCGAGTGGTTTAAATTTAAAACTATCTGGAACCTGGCGCATAGATTGAGCATGTCTCTTTTTGGAGCTTATTTGAAAAAGCCTTACGTTTTTTATTTGAATACCAACTCTTCGGAAGCCACGACTTATATCATATCCGAGGCAGCCAATATATCGAAGGGGATCATTGTCCCCCTTGTTGAGTTACTTGGCCGTCTGAGTATGATTACCATCATTTTGTGCCTGTTGCTCTGGGTGGATGTCTCGATTGCACTCATCATGTTTGGGTCACTGGGCCTGGCCTATGTCGTAATTTATATGTACCAGCGACAACGACTATCGAATTTGGGAGAAACGCGTATTAAAGCCAATACGCTCAGGCTGCGCAGCCTGGCAGAGTTTTTCAGTGGAATTAAAACACTTCGCGTTCACAATCGTCAGCGATTATTTTTCAATCAATATCGTGGGGCTTCAAAGACCTTCACCAGCATTCAGCCCAAATATCATCTCACGGTAGTCACACCTAGATTTATATTAGAAATACTGGCCTTCGGTTCTTTGATTGGCATAATCCTATATCTATTTCTAGAGAGAGGAGCAACCAGCGAGATCATTCCTACTTTGGGATTGTATGCTGTGGCTGGTTATCGATTGATTCCTTCCTTACAGAGTGCCTTTACTTCGGTGGCGACTTTGCGCAATAACTGGCCATCTTTTGACCGGGTTTATGATGCTCTAGCAGCTCAGCAGTACGCCGTTGCGGAGTCTGATGAGGAGCATTTATCCATTCGCTTTGAAAGGCAAGTAGAAGTCAAAAACCTAAGTTTCACTTATCCCAGCTCCGAGCAAGCTGCTTTGACCAATATCAATTTCACCCTAAAAACTGGGGAGACTATTGCTCTAGTTGGAAGTACAGGATCGGGTAAAACCACCTTAGTTGATCTACTTGTAGGCTTATTGGCGGTAGAGGATGGTATTATTCTAATAGACGATACACCTCTGACCAACGAAATTACGGCAGCATGGCAGAAACACCTGGCCTATGTGCCTCAAGACGTATTTCTGTTCGATAGCAGTATTGCTTGCAATATAGCTCTGTCTGATCAGGTGGAAGACACACGGATACCCGAAGTCGAAGAGGCAGCTGCTTTGGCGGGAATTCACGAGTTTATCTCCGAACTGCCAGATGGTTACAGGACTGAAATCGGGGAACGCGGTGTTCGCCTGAGCGGCGGCCAAAAACAGAGACTTGGATTGGCGAGGGCCCTGTTTCGGAATCCCAGTGTGCTCATCCTTGACGAGGCAACCAGTGCCCTCGACAGCATTACCGAAAAGGGAATCGTAGATGCACTATCGGATCTACCCAAAGAAATAACGACCATCATTATCGCGCACCGATTGTCTACAGTAAAGAGAGCAGACCGCATATATTTGCTAAAAAAAGGACGTGTAGTAGACCAGGGCTCTTACGACGAACTATTGGAAAAGAACGTCCTTTTTCAAGAAATGGTGCAAGCCACCTAATGCGTTACGAAAACGAAATATGAAAAGACTGACTAGACTACCTATCTTAATTTGGTGTTGTTGTTTTCTCTTTGCTCCAGGCAGGGCAGATGCACATGCACCCGACCAGAGCTATGTATACCTGAGCATCTACAAAGACGCTATTAAAGGCTATTTTGAAATCACCTCCGACGATCTGAACAAGGCACTGGACTTAGGCCTGCCTGCCAAACTAACCATAGATGATCTGAACCCGCACATTCCAGTCATTAAGCAGTACATACTCGATCGGGCGAGCTTTAGTGCCAATGGTGTGAACTATGCCATCAATTTCAAAGATGTAGAAATTCTGGCCGTAGAAGAGGAAACCATTTCTGCAGATTATGCGCTGCTCAATTTCGATTTGGAGGGTGTAGAAGAAATTCCGGAATTGATCGATGTCGAATACAGCCTGATGTTCGACAAAGACCGCAAGCATCGGGGGTGGCTGATTATGCTATACAATTGGAAAGCAGGCGTGCTGCAAAACGGAACGGTAGCATCAAATATCTTCGGCCCGGGCAGTACAGAGCAACAACTAGATCTGACTAACAACTCAGTCTGGCGGGGTTTCTGGGCCTTGCTCAAACTAGGCGTATGGCACATCTGGATCGGACTAGACCACATCCTCTTCATCGTAGCGCTCATTTTGCCTTCTGTGGTGCGCCGTCGTCCAGACGAGAATACCAATAACGCAAAGGGCTGGAAATGGGTGCCCGTTGATAATTTCAAAGAAGCCTTTTTCTACATTTTGAAAATTGTCACTTTCTTCACGATTGCTCACTCGCTTACATTGGCTCTTGCCTCATTGGGTATCGTCGATTTACCATCTAATATCGTAGAGGGTGTTATTGCCTTATCCATCGGGCTAGCAGCGTTGCACAACATTACGCCCATATTCAAACAGAAGGAATGGGTTATCGCTTTTGCATTCGGTCTCTTCCACGGTTTCGGCTTTGCGGGCGTCTTGGGTGAGAAAGGGCTGAGCGGCGATTTTATGATCTATTCATTGCTCGGCTTTAATCTGGGCGTGGAGATCGGGCAAGTCCTCATTATTTGCATGATTTTCCCCGTGTTGTTTCTGGCACGCAAACAGCCGTGGTATCCCAAGTTTATTACATGGGGCTCTGTATTCTTGATATTCTTGTCTTTGTACTGGGCCATAGAACGATTCTTTGGAGTAGACTTCAGGCTTTTGGGAAGAGTAAGGGCTGCACTCGGAATCTAGCTTGTTTTTATTTGGACTTCCGCAGGTCGGAGACTCTTACCAGAGAAGAGTCGAAGCATTGCAAAGACCATCGAAAGTCGGGATTGGATACAAAATAAGGTGCCATGAGCCAAAGGGATCTACTAAAGAAATGGAGAGAAAAATCAGCTGCTACCAGTCGACAGATAGAGCCAGCGCCAGTAGAAACAAAGGTTAGGCCCACCAGTGGACAACAGAGGCTATGGACACTGCAGCAGTTACAGCCCAGAAATCCATTTTATCAGTATGCCCACGTTTTTCATATTACTGGCGAAGTAAATCCCTTAACTTTTGAGCGAGCTGTCGATGAGTTGATGGCAAGGCACGATATACTTCGAGCTAACTTTATTGACGATGAGGCAGAGCTGGAGTTAGTCGTACGCCCTCTAAAAGCTGGCCTACTTCATTTCGAAGGTGTACGTTTTAATAAGGCTCAGGCAGAAGCAAAGCTGCAGCTGCTTGCCTTAACGCCTTACGATCTGGCGCATGATTCGCTATTCAGGGCGCATTTAGCCGAAGTCGGGAACGGAGCCTGGCAGTTGATATTGGCTATGCACCATATCATTGGTGATCGCTCTTCGCTGATGGTTCTGAAAAACGAATTGTTTCGTATTTATAGCCAACTGAAGGATGGGAAGGTTTCGAGCACGTACTCCGAAAGCAGTATATGTTTTCGAGATTACGCTTACTGGAGAAACAAACAAAAGCCATCTGAGGAGGCCATCAGTTATTGGAAGGCTCAGCTGGCTGGTCAGATCCCTGTACCTAGCCTGCCTGTGGATTGCCGAAGGCCAGACGCACCTACCTATGGCGGAGGAAGCTTAATTGTCGCATTAGACGATGACTTGTCTAGCGCCATTCGTACTCATGCTCAGGCACTCGACATGACAGCCAACGTCTATTTCCTGGCAGCATTTAAAGTGTGGCTAAGTCGCTATGGAAGTGAATCTGATATATGCGTAGGTAGCCCGGTCAGTCTACGAGACCGCCGCCAATTGGAGCATACCGTCGGGTTTATGAATGAAACCCTCGCCTTGCGTAGCCAGCTACCTCAAGAAGTGGTGTGGGAAGATGCCCTGGAGACGGTGAAAAACACCTTTACCGAAGCTTTTGCTCGAAAAGAAGTGGAATTCCAACGCGTTGTAGAAGAGGTCCTACCTGCGGAAGTGCAAAATAAAAATCCCTTTTTCCAGCATATGTTTGTCTTCG
>JBCBVN010000357.1:0-4418 GCA_039817625.1 Bacteroidota bacterium | reverse complement strand
TCTTTTGTCGGAAGCTGGCTGAAAGTTTTGTCTTAACCGGAGCAGCTTCGGGTTGGGTACCCAGTATTGTATTGGCACCCATCAGCCTGTTTCTCACCTATAAGGCTCGCAACGATTCCAAACTATCCACTAGCTTTAGCCTGCCGCTTATGTGGTCTAACATAAGGCGCTTCTTCAGCAAAAAGAATGGAACAAGTAAGCAAGAGTCCGCAACGAACTGATCCTGGCCAACGCAAAGAGTCAAACGGATTTATAGGACTAATCAAGGGTAACCGCGTCTATTTTGTGGGCTTGCTGCTCTTTCTGTTTTCTGGACTTATACTCCTGATCAGCACCAAACAGGGTGAATTGGAGTTTGCCATCAATCGATATCGAAGTCCTTTCAACGATCGACTATGGGGGCTACTGACTCAGCTGGCAGAGGAGTATGTCTATTTTATAGTCGTTGCCGTTCTGGCTGCTTTCAGTTACCGCAAAGCACTGGCTTTTGTGGCTATTGCCATTTTGGTCCCCGTTTCTTCTGGTGCTTTAAAGGCGCTATTCGGAGCACCCAGACCTATGCGGTGGTTTTACGACTTCGCCCCTGAGTTGTGGGGAGAGCTATTCCGGTTTCCTGAAGTGGCCAGCACCTGGTCGTATACCAGTTTCCCGAGTGGTCATGCCACTTCGGCTTTCGCCATTTATGGTTTCCTTGCTTTTTGTACAAGTGGCAAAAGCAAGTCGTGGGTGGGCCTGTTTTGCTTATTAGCTGCCGTCTGTGTAGCCTTTAGCCGGCAATACCTCCTGTTCCATTTTTTGAAAGATGTAGTGGCTGGCGCGGTTCTGGGTACCACCATCGCTGTACTTGTCTTTTTATGGCAGGAGAGGTGGTCGACTAATCTGCCCGTGAGTAATCAGGGCTTTTTAAGCAGGTGGGTTAGTTAAATACTACCTTTGCCGCTCTTAACCCACCACAAATGGAACCAGCCCTCAAAATTGGACTCATCAGAGAAGGTAAAACCCCACCAGATGCACGTGTTGCTATAGCTCCAGAGCTGGCCAGGGCCTTGCACGACAGACCGGATGTAGATTTGATTGTAGCTCCAAGTGAACGGCGCACCTTTGCAGATAAGGAGTATGCTGAGCTCGGCTTACCCCTGCAGACCGACATGACTGACAGAGACCTACTCCTTGGTATCAAGGAAGTTCCAGTGGAAGAGCTCATCCCAGGAAAAACCTATTGCTTTTTCTCCCACACCATTAAGGAGCAGCCCTACAATCAAAAGTTGATAAGAGCCGTGTTGGAGAAAAAAATCAGGCTGATAGATTACGAAGTCATCACCAATGAAAAGGGAAAGCGCCTGATCGCATTTGGCTATTTCGCAGGCATGGTAGGTGCCCATAATGGGGTTTGGGCATATGGTAAAAGAACCGGAGAATTTAGTCTACCCCGATTGAAGAGTTGTTTCGATTATGCGGAGGCTAAGACGCATTATGCGTCGACCGAATGGCCCAGCATACGGGTCGTACTGACAGGTACGGGTCGAGTAGGCAAAGGAGCTGCCCAGGTACTGGACGATATGGGCTTTGCTCGCCTGACGCCTGATAGCTATCTGCGCAATCAACACACGGGGCCTGTGTATACCCAACTCGCTCCTAAAGACTATGCTCGCCGCAAGACCGACGGTGGTTTTGACAAAGCCGAATTCTATAGCGAACCAGATAAGTACGAGATCCCTTTCGAAGATTTTTACGAGCGCTCTGATCTGTTCATCAATGGCATTTATTGGGACCCGAAAGCCCCCGCTTTCTTTGATGTGACCGACCTGCGGAAGTCCAACTTCAACATACAGACCATAGCAGATGTAACCTGCGACATCGCGCCCGAAGCCAGTGTGCCGACCACCCTGTATGCCAGCACCATTGCTAAGCCCGTTTTCGGCTACGACCTGGCGACGGGGCAGGCGACCAAGCCCTATGGCAATGAGGTTATCGATGTGATGTCTATCGACAACTTGCCCAGCGAGCTACCAAGAGATGCCAGTAAGGCCTTCGGCGATATGTTTGTCGAGCATGTATTGCCAGAATTTTTGAAACCCAACAGTGAGCTGTTGCTCAGGGCGACCATAGCCCAGGGTGGCCAGCTGGGGCCAAACTTTCAATATTTGCATGACTACGCCTACGGCCCAGACCTGAGTTGATGGCCAAGTATACATGGCAAAGATCGGGTCTTCAATACCTGCGCGCTCGCGCCGGAGCTGCCCTCCATCCGGAAAGATGGCACGGCTGGGGCAAGCGCAGAAACTACTTTGAAGGCTGGTATTGCAAGCTGGTGGTTCCTGAAAAAGATCTGGCCTACGCCTTCATTCCGGGTGTGAGCCTGGAACCCGATGGTAGTGGGCATGCCTTTTTGCAGGTACTCGATGGCGCGCGCAGTCGTGTGGCTTACCACCGATATGATTTAGATGAATTCCTACCCGCCGAAGATCGATTCGACGTACAGATCGGGCCACACCGATTTTGGGATGATGGCGTGGAAATACATTTATCGAATCTTCATGTGCTTGGAAAATTCCAACATTCCAAACGATGGCCCCGCTCCCCGCTGGCCCCTGGGGTTATGGGCTGGTATGGATTTGTACCTGGCATGGAGTGCTACCACGGGTTGGTCAGCGCCCACCACCAGCTAAGCGGTTGGCTGGAAGACGACCGCGGTCGACATGATCTGGGCGGCGGTATCGGCTATATGGAGAAAGACTGGGGTAGCAGCTTTCCGGCAGCCTGGGTCTGGTGCCAGAGCAACCACCTGACGAATTTCTCGGGCCGAGCCAGTCTGATGGCATCGGTAGCCCGAATTCCGTGGCGAGGTGCCCACTTTCGGGGGTTTTTATGCACCTGGATGTGGCAAGACGAACTGCAAATATTCACAAGCTGGAACAACAGCAAGCACGAAATTCATTTCGGCGAGGGTTTTGTCGATTTGTACTTCCGCGGGTCGGAGCATCGCGGAGACCCTCGGAAAGCGGGGTCGGGTACAGCCACCAAAGCCGAATTGAAAATCCGTGCTTTCCCTGCTGATGGCGGCAACCTGGTCTCCCCTACCCCATCTGGTATGATGGGCAAAATCAATGAAAGCCTAAAAGCCGAGCTCGAAGTTACCTACTCTGTAAACGGACAAATAACCTATACCGGAAAGGCTCAATGGGCAGGCCTGGAAGTGAGCGAAGATGCGCCGCAGCTACTGAAATAACTCAGCTGGGTCACTGCGGTGACTTTGTAAACTAGTTGCCCAAATCCGCTACTAGCTCTCTTACCTCAATGGCATAAGTTATTACGCTATCAGCTACACCTGAGCCAGGTGAAGGGTCGGGGTTGATATAGCTATAATAAGAGAAACCTGACTCATCGAACAGGCCTACCTGTGCGAAAGGATCATCTACGCAACCCGCGCAGCCAAAATCACCCAGGTCTGATCGGAACAGCTCATCCGGTGCCTGGTCTCTCAGTGCAACAACCTCGGTCAGTCGGCTTTGATCATCCATCACCATCCAACCCGCCAGCGCATTGGCACCAGGTCCCAAATTGGGGGCTAGTCCAGGACCATACTCAAACAGCACACTGTCTCGGACCATAAAAATGGTTGCACAATCCGATGCACAATTACCACCACCGAAGCCGAAAATAAAGGTTCCCGGTGCATCGATTATGCGAGAATCAAAGTCATCCTCGCAGCTGAAATCGTAGCACAGAATAGAAAGAAACAGGGCGAAATAGAAGGTTTTCATACTTGTATTGGGGAAGGTCTATTCTTCATACGTATGCTGACTATGAAGTGCTGCCGAAGCGCTCCCAACAACTGAATGTAGCGAATAGACGTTTTGTGGGTATGAAAGTCGATATATCTCGATTCCGCAAATTCTTTAGTGAATCTCGTTTTTGGCAGAAAATGAGTCAATCAGCCGGGCGTGCCGGTCAAAAGCTGGTGTACAGCGCTTTACTGCTCTATTATGCATACAAGCGCAAGGAAACACCCAGCTGGGCCAAGCGAATAGTCTTGGGGTCACTGGGCTATCTCATCATGCCACTGGATTTTATTCCCGACTTATCGCCCATCTTCGGGTATACCGACGACCTTGGGGTAATCAGCTTTGGTTTGGTTACCATTGCTGCTTATATCAATGACGACATCAGAGACAAGGCGCGCACCAAGCTGACCAAGTGGTTTGGCGAAGCTGATGAGCAGTTGCTACAAGAGGTCGACGACCAGATCTAATGTATCATACCTCGCTAGGTAACCAGCAATATGACAGCTGTAATGATGAAAAGAACAATGCTAAACAGCACTAGCTTTTTATCATTATTCTTTCTTGTTGTTGTGGCACTGAACCTATTAGAATCTTCTTCTCGCTTCCGCTGGAGGGCGGCCTCCAGCTTCAGCG
>JBCBVN010000356.1:0-4422 GCA_039817625.1 Bacteroidota bacterium | reverse complement strand
ATAGCTTCCTTGGCCGACCAAATTAAATGTTGTTGCTCAAGCAAGTTTGTCTGATGCTGTTCAAGTTGGTCTTGCTCTCTATCATTAATGAATTTTGGGGCTATTCGATGGATTTTTGATACCAGTCTTTGCACATCAACTCCACAAGGACTTGGGTGAGCATATGCAGCTGACAAACCGTTGGTGTGACTGATGCTGATGTGAAAGCTTGAATCTACTAAGCGAGGTTTCCCAAATTGATCTTTAACCAGCGCGCCACGCCTATTCCTGCGGCTCAGGCGATGCAGTAATACCCGGGCAGCTAAAAATTCTCGCCTTCGTCCTCCTCCTTTGATGGCCACCAGCTGAGATTCTTCTTCAATATCTAAAGCGATTTGGTCTCTCAGCCAGTCTTCCGGCTCTTCTATGGCCCAAAGGCCCAGCAAACCGGGAGGAAAACAAAGCTCGTGAAGGACCTGTGGCAAAAGAGAATGACTTGTGATGGGTAAGACGAGAGGGTAGACGAATAGTCAGTTTCCAAAGTAATCAAGAATAAGCAAAATAAAAAAGGCGCCTTCAATTGAAGGCGCCTGAGCCGGGCACTATTCGTTTATGGATGGTACGTAGTGCACGCAAACAAATAGGGTTTTGAGTTCTGGTTAAACTCAATCCTCGTCCTCAACTTGGAGGGGAGGTCGCCCAAAGGGCTGTGAATATGGGATAACTTTGGGCCTGTTATTCAGGTATTATTCTGGCTGCTAACGGTGTAGAGGCGCTTATAAGTTCCAGATGGTAGAATTTTAGAAAGCTGGGATGATCTGGGTTGGTGTGTAATCCGACAAATGAATAATAGGCTTTTAGGAGGGCTTACAGGCTAGGGATAATCTTTTGTTACGACCAAGGTATTCCCAGGGTCACTTCGGCGCCACTATTCCAACTTAGTTTAAGTGATTTTTAATATGATTGCATCTGATTTAACGCTTTCTTTAGTTTGTGAGGCGCCTCTATATTTGGTCTATGCCATTATGATCGTTTTGCATACACTGAGAAAGTTACTTGAACAGTTTATTATGGGCTCATCTAAACTTATTTCTTTGCGCGCAGCCGGATGGCAATAGTTTAGACAAGTTCAATCACATTAATCAAACAGGAATGCATTTACGCTACTTTTTGCCTTTAGTTCTTTCACTTTTCTTCATCACCTCCCTTGGGGCCATAGTTGCACCTCAACCTGAAGTTCCGGCAACCGGCACGGAGCTACGTGAGCAGATCAGAGCCCATCGGCAGATGGAACGGGAAACCCTAACGAGAAAAGAGAGAAAGCTCAAGCGCAGAGCAGCCCGAAAAGAGATGCGACAAACGCTGAGATCCTACCGCCGTGGTGAGGTCGATGGTGAAACCGTACTTTATGCCATTATAGCTTTACTATTGCCACCACTGGCCGTCTTTCTGGCAGAGGACCAAGTAGCTACCGGCAACTTGTACATCAACTTGTTATTGGCGCTCGGCGGTATCGTACTGGCTATCCTGTTTGGATCATTTATCTGGTTCCTGCCAGCAATCGTCCATGCACTCTTAGTCGTCTTTGGAAGTATCTAACCGACTATTCGTTGGGCAGCTACCTTTGGCGCTCCACGCTCGCCCAGTACATGTCTTAGTCGTTTAAATCCGTCAATCTGTTCCTGACGTTTCTCACCAGAAACGATGGACTGCAACTCTGAGGCCAATGTTTGTACCGTGAGCTCGCTTTGTATGAGCTCGGTAAGTAATGGCTGATCCAGAATAAGATTGACCAGACTGATGTATTTCAGATCAACCAGCCGACGAGCAATCTGATAATTGAGCCAGTTGCCTTTGTAGCAAACAACTAGTGGCACACCAAATAAAGCGGTCTCTAGTGTTGCTGTGCCACTGGTGACCATAGCCGCATGCGCGGTATTAAGCAGGGAATAAGTCTGGTCGCTCACTCGTCTGAACTTTGAAGGGCAGTCGTGCCTGTTCAGCAGATCATCGTAAAATTCATCAGACTGCGCGGGGGCTTGGGCGAGTACGAATTCATATTCCGGCAGCTTACAGGCAGCGGCAAGCATGATGGGCAGCATGGTTTTAATTTCCTGCTTACGACTGCCTGGCAGTATGGCTATGGTTTTTACAGCTTCCTCAGAAGGTTTAAGCCGTTGATCGAGTTTGAAGTCGGCCACCACATCGAGTAATGGATGCCCGACGAACTCTGCCTCATAATCGTACTTGGCGTAGAAGGCGGGCTCAAACGGCAATATGCAAAGCATCCGATCTACATTCTGCCTGATCTTATAAACCCTGCTTTTGTGCCAAGCCCAGATTTGCGGACTGATGTAGTAGGTGATGTCATATCCGGCTGGCCTGGCCCATTTGGCCAACCTTAAATTCACGCCTGGATAATCGATAAAAATGAGTCGATCAGGGGCAAATTCAGTTATGTCTTGCTTAGCCATGCGCATATTGCCCAGGATCGTCCTCAGATTGGCGATTACTTCAACAAAGCCCATGAAGGCAAGGTCTTTGTAGTGCTTGACAGGCTGGCCGGCCACTTCGGCCATACGGTTACCACCCCAGAACCTAAATTCTGCCTGAGGGTCTAGCTCTGAAATTGCGCGCATGAGGTAAGACCCATGGAGATCACCTGAAGCTTCACCGGCAATGAGATAATATCGCATACTTTGGAAAAGACTCTACTACAAAGGTATGTTGCCGTGTTTTTTCTTGGGGATTTTGGCCACCTTGTTCTCAAGGGCACCAAAGGCAGAAATAAGCTTTCGTCGCGTTTCCCGGGGTAGGATAACCTCATCTATAAATCCCCTTCTGGCAGCCCGATATGGGTTGGCAAACTTGTCGGCATATTCCGCCTCTTTCTCCAGCAACTTGGCTGTGGGATCCTCGGCCGCTGCAATTTCTTTTCGGAATATGATTTCACTCGCTCCCTTTGCTCCCATGACGGCAATTTCTGCCGTAGGCCAGGCAAAGTTGAAATCGGCACCAATGTGTTTTGAATTCATCACATCATAAGCGCCACCATAGGCCTTCCGGGTGATGAGCGTAACTCTTGGTACGGTGGCTTCACTGAGCGCATATAGCAATTTAGCACCATTAGTAATAATGGCATTCCACTCCTGATCTGTTCCGGGCAAGAAACCGGGAACATCGACTAAAACCAACAGCGGAATATTAAAGCAATCGCAAAAACGAGTGAATCGCGCTGCTTTTTTAGAGCTATCTACATCCAATACACCTGCCAGACTCATTGGCTGATTTGCCACGATACCTATAGATCGTCCAGCGAGCCTGGCAAAACCGACGACAATATTGTCGGCATAGTTTTCGTGGATTTCGAAAAAGGAGTCTTCATCTATAATGCCCGTAATAACCTCACGCATATCGTAGGGTTGATTGGCATTCTCTGGAACAATACTTTCCAGTTGTTCTCTGACTTCTGCTCCGAGTTCATAGGGTAGATCATCGGGCTTTTCTTCTCAGTTCTGGGGCATGTAGCTTAGGAGCTGCTTCACCTTATTGATGCAATCCAGGTCGTTGGCAGCGGTGAAGTGGGTAACCCCAGACTTAGTAGAGTGGGTAGATGCGCCGCCCAGTTCTTCACTACTGACCTCCTCATTGGTCACTGTTTTTACCACATTGGGGCCAGTGACGAACATATAGCTCGTGCCTTCGACCATGATGGTGAAGTCCGTCATAGCCGGACTGTAAACAGCGCCACCTGCGCATGGCCCCATAATGGCTGATATTTGAGGAATGACCCCAGACGCCATCACATTTCGATAAAATATATCGGCATAGCCGCCCAGAGATCGTACCCCTTCCTGAATGCGTGCGCCGCCACTGTCATTCAGCCCGATAAGCGGAGCTCCAGTCTTCATGGCGAGTTCCATCAGCCGGCAGATCTTTTCGGCCTGAGTCTCTGAGAGGGAGCCACCAAATACGGTGAAGTCCTGAGCAAACACATAAACGAGTCGCCCGGAAACAGTTCCGTGGCCAGTGACAACACCATCGCCATAGTATACCTGGTTTTGCATCCCGAAATCTGTTGTCCGGTGGGTTACCAGGGCTCCGATTTCCTGAAAGCTGCCGGGGTCCAGGAGCAGGTGCACTCGTTCGTGGGCGGTGAGCTTGCCTTTTTCGTGTTGCTTGTCGATCCTGACTTGACCCCCACCTAAACGAGCTTGAGCCAGTTTTTCGATGAGTTCTTCGCGCTTAGACATATTGCAGTACTTGGTGCTTGTGGTGATTTGGTTTTACAGTCTTTGCTTAAGCCAGTTGCCGGCGTCAGCTTTTGGGGTGTGTAATCTTTCCAGCTCTTTTTGATAAAAGGCTGCAGCTAATTTGGCGACTACTGCTTCTTCTTTGGTTTGCTGCTCCGCAATTTGCTCAGGCTGGTAGTGATTTTTGACA
>JBCBVN010000355.1:0-4424 GCA_039817625.1 Bacteroidota bacterium | reverse complement strand
TTCACCGAAAAAGAAAATAGTAATTTGGCAGGGGTTAGCAAAAGTTCCATTGCCTTCTCCGATATCGACTGCGATGGCGATGAAGACCTCGTTGTTTGCGGTACTGATGGCAGTGGTAAAGAAATCACTAAACTCTACACGAACGATGGTTTGGGCAATTTTACCGAAAAAGAAAACAGTAATTTAATAGGTCTGAAAGACGGTTCCGTTGCCTTTTCCAATATCGACGGCGATGGCGATGAAGACCTCCTTATTTGCGGTTTTGATGCCAGTTATAAAGCAATCACTAAACTCTACACCAACGATGGTGAGGGCAATTTTACCGAACGAATCACTCAATCAAGTGTAGATGACCAGTTAAGGCTAAAGGGCACTATGGAGGGGGCGCTAGCTATGGCTGATGTAAACGGCGATCAGCACCCAGACCTCTTCGTTATGGGTACGGACAACAACTACGCCCGTACCTCCAATCTATATCTCAACGATGGGAAGGGGCAGTTTACGCTCAGTAAGGACTACGAAGTTAGCGGAATGAATGGAGGCTCAGCGGCCTTTGCCGATGTGGACTCAGATGGCGACCAAGATTTGTTAACGACCGGATTTGATGATTCCTATGAACCGTACACCCTACTGTACCTCAATGGAAAGGATTAGGATGGAAAGGGAATTTTTAGTAGACCAGAATCATGGGACTCCCCTTTTAATGGGGTGGCCCTGGGTTCAGTTGCCTTTGGTGATATCGACCGCGATGGCGATCAAGACTTCCTTTCAACCGGTAAGGATTTTGAGGGTCAAGGTGTCACTCAAATCTATATCAACGACGGTGAGGGCAATTTTACCGAACCAGAGAACAGTAATTTAGCAGAGGTCCTCTACAGCTCCATCGCCTTTTCGGATGCCGACAGAGATAATTATCCAGACTTACTTCTGCTTTCAGGCCAGAGCCAATGGGATAGCCCGCCACTTACAAAACTTTACACCATCAACTCAGAGGGCCAATTCGCTGAACTCTCTCTCGACAACCCCTTGCCAGGGGCGGATGGCAACGTGGCCATCTCGGATGGCAACGAAAATGGGCAATTAGCAATTTACCTTAGCAATGGCAAAACCTCTAATCTCTACCAATACAACGCCAATACTGAAACACTAACTGAACTTACAGATAATACCATAGAAGGGGTAGCAGGGGGTTCAGCTCTATTTGCCGACCTAGATCGAGATGGAGACCAAGATCTAGTAATTACCGGTAGCAGTGATCAAGGGCCCATTTCGAAAATTTACCTGAATGACGGCAACTTCCACTTCTCCGAGGCCAATAGAATTGATCTTCCAGACCTTGAGATTAGTTCAGTAACTTTTATGGAAGGCAATGACAACCACGACCCCTACTTGATCATTACGGGTAACTCCGATCCTCGAAAGCCCACAACTCTCCTGAGGGTTTACAGTATCCAGCAATAAGTTTGGTACTTCAGAGGCGTCGCTTCAAGCAGCTCAGGCTAGCGTATTACTGTAGGAGAAAAGGATATGATGTGGGAAATACGCAGGTCTCTAAATCTATAAAAAGAGGGAGATTTCTGGAAGGAAGAAGGCGGCTACTGTAGTGAATGCAGGATGGCCGATATAACCCGAACTGGATTTCTTTTTAGGCTCATGAAAGTCGTCTAAAATATCCTCTGGAAAAGGATTTTTTAATTTATTAGGCTTGTAGGTGAATACCCTGAGAATAGACCAGACGGATAAGCATATAGAAAGAATTAAAATCCAATTTGGAATCATTAAATAGTACAATCTGTCCCCAACTATCTGGTGATATAATCTAGAGGTCCATACATAAATATTCCAGATGTTGACTAGAATTAAGATGAAGTTTATGGCCAGCCTAAGATTGATCATTGGCTACAAACAGGTGTATTCTACAAAGGACTCTGGGGCTAGAATTGCGGCAGCCGAGAGTATAAATAATAAAGCCCCAAAAGAGTACATCTTAAGTGGCCTTTCAGTACCACTCAAGTCTAGAATATCCTGAAAAATATAGTTGTCCTTTTTATTTAAAGCAAGGCATAAAAGGATAACCAGTACAGAAGAGACCAAGCTTAAAATAAACACCCATTTAGGGTAAATATAATTTGGCACCTCACTCGTGAAATTAAATCTGTAGTACCACAGAGAGCGATACACGATATTTCCAAAATTGGTAATAACAATGGCAATTTTAAATAAATTGCTCATTGAGTTTAGTAAGCGAGTAACTCAGAAATTGCCATTCCCAACCTACTCTCCCCCATAAACTGCTTCTCCAGCTCTGCATTAAAGGGCACGGGCGTATCCAGTGAGGCGACGCGGCGCACGGGGGCGTCCAGGAGCTCGAAGCAATGTTCGCCTATCCAGGCGGCCAGCTCGCCGCCGGGGCCGCCGGTGAGGGTAGCCTCGTGCAGGACCAGAGCGCGGCTCGTCTTGGCTACCGATTGGCGCACGGTGTCATAATCGATGGGTGCCAGGCTGCGCAGGTCTACCACATCGGCAGAGACGCCCAGCTCATCGCAGGCGCGCAGTGCCCAGTGTACACCCATACCATAGGTGATGATGCTCAGGTCTTCTCCCTCGCGAGCCAGGGCTGCTTTACCGATCTCCGTATGGTAGTAGCCGTTGGGCACTTCGCCACTCAAGCTCCGATAAAGGGCCTTATGCTCGAAGTACAGGACGGGATTGGGATCGGCTAGGGCAGCCGTCAGCAAGCCTTTAGCGTCGGCAGGGTTGCTGGGATATACGATTTTTAGTCCGGGCACATTCAAGAACCAGGCTTCCATAGTCTGCGAGTGGTATGGGCCTGCGGCCACGCCACCGCCAATAGGCATACGCACGGTTACGTCGGCATGGGTACCCCAGCGGTAGTGCTGCTTAGCCAGGTTATTGACGATCTGGTTGAAGCCGCAGCTCACGAAGTCGCCAAACTGCATTTCGACCATGGCCTTACCGCCGGCTATCGAGTAGCCAAGTCCGATACCCACAATGGCACTTTCGCAAAGAGGCGTATTGCGCACGCGATCGCGGCCAAACTCGTCTACAAAGCCATTGGTGATTTTAAAGACACCACCATACTCAGCGATATCTTGCCCCATAAGGACCAGATTATCGTGGCGACGCATGCTCTCGCGTAGTCCGTCGGTAATGGCATCGATAAACCGCATTTCCGTCGAAGAACTTCCAGAGGCCGATACGACTTCTGGGGTAGCCGCAAATCGGTCTGCCAGCTCCTGCTCGATCTTAGGTTCTACTACAGGCGCTTGCGCGGCGATGGCTAGCGCGTCTTCGATTTCTTTTTTAATGGACTTCCGTAGATCGGAAACCTCCCCCGACGAGAGAAGGCCTCCACCTGCTGTAGTACAAAATTCGATGAAACGCTCCACAGGATCTCTATCCTGCCAGGCTTGTATGAGTTCTTTGGGTACATACTTGACACCGCTAGCTTCCTCGTGCCCGCGGACGCGGAAGGTGCGGGCTTCAATCAGGATGGGCTCTGGGGTTTCGCGTATTTCAGCAGCCAGTTTAGAGATGGTCTGATAGACCTCGAGCACATTATTGCCATCAATGCTCAGGCTGCGCATACCGTAACCGAGTCCGCGGTCTGCCAGGCTATTGCAGGCGTACTGCTCACGGACAGGTGTAGACAGGCCGTAGCCATTGTTTTCTATAACAAAGATGACGGGGAGTTTCCAGACCGACGCCACATTGAGCGCTTCGTGAAAATCGCCTTCGCTGGTTCCGCCATCTCCGGTAAAGGCCAGAGAAACTTTTCCTTCGGCTTTCATTTTGTGCCACATGGCGACTCCCGATGCCAGGGCAAGTTGAGGACCTAAATGAGAGATCATTCCGACGATGTGGTGCTCTGGCGCCCCAAAGTGGAAGCTGCGATCACGTCCATTGGTATATCCCGAAGGCTTGCCTTGCCACTGGGCAAACAGGCGCTCCAGTGGAATATTGCGACTTGTGAAAACCCCTAGATTTCTGTGCATGGTGAAGATGAACTCATCTTCTTGAAGGGCTGCGGTACAGCCTACGCTAATAGCCTCCTGGCCGATGCCTGAAAACCACTTAGAAATAACGCCCTGCCTCAGCTGCTTGAGCATCTTCTCTTCTATCAGTCGCGGGCGTAGCAACTGAGTGAGCAGACTCCGTAGCGTTTCGTCACTGATGCCTTCGCGGTCGTATTGGAGCGGTGGGAGTAGGGCGGGATCTGTAGTTGCTGTCATGAGATGAGGTAGTTATCGGGATAAGTGAGGCGAACACGAACATATTCGTGTATTAAAATGCTAATTTGATAGATGAAGAATCACCGAAAGTACACGCCAGTTCGGCCCTTTAGCAAGTCTGCATTTTATTGATGTGGCAAAGGTAGTTTAAGCACCTACAAATACCCAACT
>JBCBVN010000354.1:0-4425 GCA_039817625.1 Bacteroidota bacterium | reverse complement strand
TAGGAAATGACGGACGAGGAGAAGTCGTAGATGATGTATCTCATACGGGTCGATACTCATTAAAGCTTTCTGATAGAGAGCCGAATCCCGGTAGATCCATATTTACGGAATATGAAACATTGGACTGTGATTTTGAGGCGGGATGTGGAGACCCTGATGTGTGCGATTGTATATCTAATTTCAATCCAGAGGGAAACAAAAGGTATTTATTGTCCTTTTGGTTGGCGAGCGATGAAAGCCTCACGTTTGGCGATGAAATAAGCACTGGACAAAACCAGTGGCAGAATAATTTTCATTTCTCCTTCAGGTTTGCCAATGCCAGTGGGAACTTTGGCAGCTGGAACACTTTTTTCCCAGATGATGGACCCATCATAGATGGTTGGCAGAGAATTCAAGCTGATATCGTTGTGCCGGCTGGTACTTCTTTAGTTCGAATATCTGCTTCACCTCCTGGAAACTTGGTCACGGACACCGATTACTACATAGATGATGTGCGTATTCAGCCCTTCGAGTCTATAATGACGACTTATGTATACGATCCTGGAACGCTGAGATTAATGGCAGAGCTGGACGAGAATAATTATGCCACTTTTTACGAGTACGATGACGAAGGCCAGCTCATTAGAGTAAAACGGGAGACTGATCGTGGCATTATGACGGTGAGCGAGCAGCACAATAATCTGGGCGTAACCAATAATCAGTAAGTGTTTAACCCTATTAGAACTTTATATCCATGTTAGCTTCATTGAAATTACAGCTTCTCCTTATTGGGCTTTTATTGAGTTCATTATTCGCCGATGTATTCGGACAAGCGGAGTTGTTTACTAACCGTCTGGACGGAGCTCCAATAGCTGCAACCACAGTATTGAGTGTAACGGATGACAAGGCCGATTTAGGGACAACCTATCCAGGGATCAATAATCCATTCTATGTTCATAATCGTCTGGTTTGGAATCTAAGCCCGAACAGCGCCGGTGCGATTCCCGCAGGGGAATATCGAATGTTAGTCGATATCGATTACTGGTTGGTAGGTGATGATGTAAATGCCGCTGCACCTAATAATCAGCTTTCGGAAATAATTGTAAATGTGGATACTGACCATGTTGGGCGGCCGCAAGGATTTCTATCTTTTGGCGGAGCGGTTAAACTGGATGTTGAAGTATCTACCATTTCCTTAGATGGTACTCCGGTAGGTAGCAATAGTCCTGAAATGGAATTGATAGGTGAAATAGCTATCGATAGGAATTTATGCGATCTTGATGTACAAGAAGACCTGCCACCTGCGGTAGTCCAGAATATCATACAGACTGACGGTTCATTTTTAGGTGTTTACATAGATCCTATGGTGTGTGCCGATGAGTATGATCTGGAGTGGACTTTTTATGACGAGGATAGTGAAATAGGTATGGCTATAGCCACGGGTGGAGATCCCAGTATTTCGCTAAATGATCTATTCAGGCACAATGCGAGTCGGATGACTTCCAGCGGTACCTTGTTTCGATTGTTTTCGCTGTACAGAGAAGGTTACTTGCTGGTGCGCTGGAGGGCTGTACAATATGATGGTGACCGCCGCACTTTTACGCGCTGGAGCAGCCATGGCGAAACGCTTGGAACTGGATACTTCCAGGTTGGGCACGATGTAGATAGGAACTGGCAGGCAACGACGAATTTTGCTGAAGACGCCAAGCAATTGCCCAGCATTACTTTCATGGATGGTACCTTGAGAGGTCGGCAGAATCTGGTGTTGCAATACTACAACGAAGCTGCGGCCAGTGTACCTGCAGATGAATATACGGTATCCCAACAGACCATTTATGATGGAATGGGTAGGCCAAGTATTACCAGCCTGCCAGCGCCACTGGCCCGAAATCTGGATCCGAGCAATAACCCTACCGTACATCCTCTTTCCTTTGATCCTAATTTGCTGGTGAAAAGCCCCAATAACTCAGGGCCTTATGGGCAAGACGAAGTCGAGTCTGTAGACTGTGTCAGACCACTGGAATTTGGAGACGGTGCAGGAGCCGGGCGATACTACTCGCCAAATAATGTCGATCTGGCTAGAAATGCTTTCGTGCCGGATGGGGAAGGATACCCATTTTCGGCAACCAGATATACCAATGATAATACCGGACGTATACAAAGGCAAGGAGGTGTCGGGTTAAGACTGCAAGTCCAAACCAATCAGGATACACGATACTACTACGCCAAACCCGACCAGTGGGAATTGGATAGACTATTTGGTATCAATGTAGGCTATGATACTTTATATGAGAAGCATATGGTGATTGATCCTAACGGACAGGCATCTATAAGTTATTTGGATAGCAAGGGGCGCGTAATAGCTACGGCACTGGCTGGTGATGCGCCAGCAAACCTGGACCCCATATCGAGTTTCGATGATAATCAAGCCGAGATCACAGTCGATATTATCGGAAATATATTCACCGAGGATCAAGGCTTGGTTACTACCTACACGCTGGTTGTACCCGATGAGGATAACTATGACTTGTGCTATGCAATGCAAACAGCAGATGCCTGTATGGGCTGTGAGGCTCCTGATCTATGTCTGAGTTGTGAATACGATGTACGCATACTGGTAACTCCCGCTGAGGCTTGTACCGATATCACAACCAATAATGAGACAGTCAGTGTAATTGATATTCAATATAATCGAGTTGGAAGCATATTAAACACATCTAGCTGTGATAATGAGATCGATACCAATCAAATGGCTTTGTACGACATGCGCTTACTACCGGGCGAATACCGTATTACAAAGACACTTAAAGTCAATGAGGCAGCCGTGGAACAAGGCTGGCAGACCTACTTGAATGCGGAGAACTGTTTGCGGACGGAAGAAGAATTTATTAATGAATATATTGACAGCGCAGACGTAACAGATTGTTTTCCGCGATGTGATTGTGATCTGTCAGTAGAATTCCTTACAGAGGAATGTCTGGACTACTGTAGACCTCTGACAGCCTGCGAGGTCATTCGTGCTCAGCTCGAAGGAGATTTAAGACCCGGTGGGCAGTATGCTACTTTCGATGTCGATGCGCAGGGTAATTATACAGCAACAGGAAGCGAGCATGAATTGTCCATCTTCAATTCCAATATCTATCTGTCAAACGTGGCAGGAGCCTATTATCAGGAAGACATATATTCTGGTACACAGGTAGAGATAAATGGTATACTTCGGCCCATTGAATCCCTTACTATTGAAGAATTTGTCAATTATTGGGATGATAGCTGGCTAGAATATTTAATTAGTTTTCATCCGGAGTATTGCCTGCTTGACTGGTGCGAAACTAATCTTGATGTAGTTTCGGGAGGAACGACCAGTAATGAATTTGATCTTGACCTACGGGCTATCGATGAATATGCTACTGCGGTGAGTGAGGGACTTATCAATAGCGGCTTGACAGCCAATTTTTTCGACATATCTCTACAGATAAACCATATTTTGGTAGGCGATCCGTTTTTTGCTACTTCAAGTGCCAGTGAAAATGACCTGCTGAGTGGTCTGGAGGCCTATGATGATAGTAGTATGATCGATGATGTACTCGACATCATCAGAGCCTATATGGACGAGCAATATGGTGCTACCTGGGTTTTTGCAACGGCGCCAGATTATCAAAGAGACGAGGCTTGGCGCATGTACCGAAATTTTTATCTAGCTGAAAAGTTTAAGCTTCAACAGGAGTTGCAAATAGCACACTGTGACCCTGGAGCTGGTTTTGTACATGGAAACTCTTGGATATGCCTGAGGCAGCCCTTATGTGAAGCCTACGATTGTACTTACGACAATAGTTGTTCGAGTGGGGATGGTGCACTTTTTACTAATTATTTTGCTCGTATTCCCAATAATAAGTATCTCGCTCCCGAGACAGGCCTGGGAGCTAGCGGTACCAGCCCATTTCCTTTAGACCTGGATCTGCTGGATGGTACGCTGGAAGATCAGCAAACGGAATATTGCTTAATAGCATGTGATGGTTACGAACCGCAGTGGCGGGCTACACTGGAAAGTTGTAATGTTTATTCTCCGAGCCTGATAGACAGTATGATGGTACATTTCATCGCCATCTGTGATGCAGGCTGCTCAGAAGGCGCTTTGTGGGGAGCATCTTCGGCAACGAACCAGTTCTTGACTTTTAATTCCTTTGCGGAAGTCGTTGATTCTCTTGGTGAAACGGACTGTAGTGATCCCGATTGCAATCCCTTCCGCATCAATTTCCCACCTCCAGTATCCAGTACGTTGTACGGTGGTCCCATTACGATTCCTGCGGCAGATGTACCTGGCTTTCTAGTGGAAAATGAGACTTTTTTGCGGTCAACGATAACTGGTGATATATCAACTTGTTTTTGTGGTGGTTTTGCCAGCAGGCCTGGAGGAGGCATGCCAGATCCGGTTATCGAATTAGACTC
>JBCBVN010000353.1:0-4427 GCA_039817625.1 Bacteroidota bacterium | reverse complement strand
TTTGTTTTTAGACAGCGACACCTTCTTTTTAAAAACAAAAAAGACTTAGCAGTAGAATTCTCTACTCGGTGTAAGCAAGCAGCAGCTTTGTTATAAAAAACATAATCGTGAAAAGAGGTATTTAAGTCTTCGTCTATATAGTGCACTTCGTTTTCCTCGAAGAAATCAATGGTGTCCCTAGAGGGTTTTTTTCCGCTTCTTGGTGCATAACTGTATATGGGCCAATTCGAGGCCCGACCGCCAAAATTACGCAAACTAGAAACAAGTACCTTAGTCATACTTTCCAGCTTGCCCTGCTCTGTACAGATAATTATTTCTGTGCTATTATCAGCTACACTCATCTATTTGACAATACTTATTTTTTTGACGATTATGTCTCCTGGACCTGTCTCAATGGTCAGCAAGTACTGGCCCGCGATTATATCCTGAATATCTATATCCACTTGCTTCTGATCAAAAGCGGGGTATACATTGATTACCTGTCCATTTATTTGTAGCAAACAAATGCTCCTTATGGGTATCGAACTATCTACGCTTATCGTCTGATTGGCGGGGTTCGGAAACATGATTAAGTCCTTCTGTCCGAGGCTTGTATTAGAGCTAAGTGTAAATTGTTGAGCGCTAGTATCTTGACCGCAGCGGTTGATAGCAATAAGGCTTACTATGTTTTCACCCTCCTGCAACATAAAAGATATGTCCTGTTCGTGTCGTATTTCGCCACTAGGCAGTATCCAAATTAACGAATCTGCATTTGTGGCAGTACTTGATAAAGTAAGCTGATCCTCTGTCTGGTTTAGAACTTCAAATTGACTTGTAGGAAAATAATCAGTTGGCAGATAAATCTGATCCACCTTACCGGAGCTCAAATTGTAAAAAGAACCCGAAGGGGTTTCTTCTAGGCGATAGGCGCGTACCAAATATTCATAAGTTCCCAGAGCTTCAAGGCAATCGTCGGTATAAGATAGTGTACTGGCATCCAACTCAGCAATAATTTTAAAGAGCGAATCTGGGTCCGACCTTCTGTAGAGATAGTATCCCAAAACGGTATCTGAGGAGCTCGCCCATTCAAGCTCTACACACCCATTTGTACTTGTTGCAGCAAGATATTCTGGTCCAAGAAAAGGATATGCACCAAGTGTTGGGTCGCCTAACAAATTGACATGGATCGATCTGGGGAAAAACCCAGCGTGATAAATGCTGTCGTTGTTTTGTGTACTCAGCGTAGCTGTAGCCAAAGGGAAGCCCATGCCCATAGGGTGGAAATACCAGTGAGGCGCGCCTGCCCACACAGAGGAAAGGACAGTTCCCGACCCCAGGTGGCTGCGCATAAATGCATCAGGATAATCGTAATCACCAAAATATGAACCAAACCAGGCTGTAAATACACTTTGAAAACTGTTGTTGGCGTAAAATTCCGTGTCACCCATAAGAAAGCTAGCCGTATAGCTGCCAGCACTTCCACTATAAAACCATTGAAAAGGCTCTACAACCACTTGAAACCAATTGTCGTAATTGAGCTGATCTAAGCCTACGATTGGGCTAAAGCGCATTCCGTTCTGACCAAGGCCACCGTTCCACAAATTCCTATTGTAGATCATAGCCCTGCGGTTTACAGAAATCTCGCCAGTTCTGTATGCTATATCTTTTATCAGGTACTTTCTCAGTAATTCATACTCGTCATCTGCAAATGTGGGTAACTCAGAAAAGTCTACTCGGCCCACAGCCACATCAATATCCGAGGGAATAACAGACTGATCAAACCGGCCATCACCGGGTATATTGTGATTACGGTCGTTATCCGAACTAGTATTGGTGACAATTTGATCTGTCCAGGTTCCATCCAGGTCACCGTAGTACAAATCTGCAGACCATGCCCCGCGATGGTCGTTATGTGCATCGGGGTTTATATTTCCGGAGTGTGGTACGGGCACATCTCCTAGGATCAGGATGGCAGAAAAGGGTGTATTCCCAAAAGTCTCTATAATGGCCTCCTTCACTTCTACAGCCGAATAATTGGCCGGGACGATTAGTTGTCTACTCATCCAGCCTTCGGCCGTGAGGATTGATTGATAATTATCAATTTCTTCGCTGATTTGATTGTGCGTATTATCTGTTGCCAGAATCAATAGGTCACCTGGATGGTGAACAGGAGCAAGCTCAATTCCTGAGAGAATATATCCATATCCCAGAGAATCAAAGTCAGAGTTAGTCTTTATAATTCGATATTCGTACAGATGATTGATCTGTACATCTGAATCTGTCCACTCAGTCGTTCCCGCCGGGTAGGTGGCCAAAGGAGCCCCCCATTGCCCATCTGGATAATCTCTCCGGTAAAGTGTGTATTCTACAGCTCCCTCATCGTCCAGCCAGTGCAGTCCAATAGTTGAAGTTAATGAATTCACTTCTGCTTCTATTTTTACAGAATGCCTAATGTCAGGCATAATTTGGGCAGAAGTGTCAATTGACAAGCCGATAAAGAAACAGCTGAAAAGAAAAATTCTGAAATTCGACTTTTTTTCTAGTAAATACACTCGTGTAAGGATTCTTTGTTGATTTGGGAAACTAAAATTGAATTTGATACTTATCCATCCATCCGGCCAGCAATAAAAGCATCCAGTGTTGTTTGCAAGCTCTATCCGGAGTTGCTCGCAAAGAATTAAATTTTTTATCAAGCATTATTTGCTCAATCTTTTTTAAACGATCAAAACAAACAAAACTTGCCAGAGGGCCGGTAGAGGATAAAAGTTCATTACTCAAGTCGCGATAGGCTTGATTTTGGTAGGTGTGCATAGGCATAGAAAATCCCATTTTAGGGTGTTTGAATACAACTTCAGGAAGCTTGTCTTTCATCATTTTTCTGATGATTTGCTTACCAATATTATTTCGCCAGAGCAACTTGTCGTCTAGACTCAGTGATGCCTTGAATAAATCCAGATCGAGAAAAGGTGCCCTCACTTCCAGCGAATTTGCCATGGACATCCTGTCTACTTTAATGAGCATGTCTGTGGGCAGTTTGTGAACCAAGCGATATCGCATGGCCTTTCTCAAACTACTCATATTACTAAATTCATCTGGCCAGGAGGTGTATTTATGATAGTTGTAGTCTCTTAAAGATGGGAATAGTTCTAGCAATTCTTTTTCAAAAATCATACGGTGTATGCCAAAGCTCAAACCGCTTTCACCCCACTTCACCGCGCGAAAAGCCCTAGCCATTTTTCTTCTGACGTTTGGTGCATAGCTCCCTGGAATAGCAAGGATACCTTTGCTTATTTTTTCCAGTAGCCAAGGTGATAAGGGTGCTAACCGTTTTATCTTTAACCACCACCCCAGGTCGTCATAGCCAGCAAAAACTTCATCTCCTCCATCACCGGAAAGTGCGACCTTAACATACTTTCTAATTTCTTTAGTGACAAGAAAGACTGGGATAGCGGAAGGATCTGGGAAAGGAAAACCTACATGGGTTAAAATCTTTTCAAAGATGTCTTTGTCAAATCCTTTGTTGGGGACAGTTATTTCGTGATGATTTGAACCAATACGGTCGGCAACAGCTCTGGCTATTGGACTTTCATCGTACTCAGCATCTTCAAACCGAACAGTAAAGGTGTCAAGTGGCCTGCTCAATTTTTCCTGTGCAATAGCACAGATGGTACTGGAATCGATTCCACCGGAAAGAAATGCCCCGACAGGCACATCTCCGATAAGTTGTCCTTCCACAGCGTTTTCCAGCTTGGGCTTAATCAAAGAAATAGCCTCTTCCTCGGATTTTACTTTGCCCGTAGTGGACATTCTATGAAACAAAGGATTATACCTCCTAACTACTAATTGAGAATCTTTATATACTAGGATATGCCCAGGCTCTAAAGATTTGCAATTTGATACTAGGGTCAGTGGCTCTGGAATGTACCCTGAAGCCAGATAATATCTCAAGCTTTCATGATCAACTTTACGATCGACTTGATGGTTTTGTAATAAGCCTCCAAGCTCACTACAAAAAGTAAGTACACCTTTTTTTAGATGATAGTAGAGAGGCTTTTCGCCAAAAGCGTCTCTGGCAAGTAGATAGCGATTGCGATGTAGATCAAAAATGCATAAGGCGAACATACCACGTAAGGCGTTCGGAAACAGATCTCCATATTCTTCGTATAGGTGGACAAGGACTTCTGTGTCTGAATGAGAATAAAATTTATGCCCAACGGCTATTAAAGATTTTTTTAATTGCTTGAAATTATAAATTTCACCATTGAAGATAACACCAATAGATTTGTCTTCGTTCCATATGGGCTGGTTTCCTCCCTCGACATCAACAATAGCCAGTCTTCTCATGCCCAATGAGACATACTCATTGTGATATTCACCTAACCCATCTGGCCCCCGATGAAAGATGGCGTCTGTCATCTTTTTCAGGGAGGCTACCCTGAGTTCTTTAT
>JBCBVN010000352.1:0-4428 GCA_039817625.1 Bacteroidota bacterium | reverse complement strand
GTTGATACTGTGCAAGTACCAACTCGAGTTCTTCAGAACGGAAATTCTCTGATTTGAAAATACGGGTCAGAAACTCTTTATCCATCTCAAGGTCATTGATGAATCTAAAGTAGGCAATTGATGCATTTCAGCGCAAGACCAACAACTCCACCCCGTGGGCAACAATCCGACTTCGGAAGTCCTCATCCTGATCTATGTCTACGTGCCGCCATGCATCGAAGACATGTTGTGGTTTCTCTACGCCAAAGACCGACCATGGAAATGTGAGGTCTCGATCCTCGTTTCGAAGATTAAAAACACCAATGGCCCGCTCGCCGGTTTCTAAAAATTTAGACCAAATCATGACGTCATCTTCGTGGTATATAACCCGAGCAGAAGCACCCAAAGCGTCTTGATTAATGGCATTGACCCGATGATTGGCCAGAAGATTGTAGGTAAATGGATCTATTTTACTCAGGTCACAGCCGATCATCATGGGAGCAGACAGTAAGGCCCAGAGACTGATATGTGCATATTGTTCTGCAGGTGTCAGACGAGATTGATGTTGGTTTTCTCCCCAACCTAGCCATCCAACTACCAGCATATCAGGGTCGCTCCACCCCCCTGGGCTTGAATATCGATTAGGTTCTTCCTGAGAAAAGCCAATCGAAGAAACGCTTTCCCAGTTGTCTTCTATATCGCCCGTGGTTCTCCAGAGTTGTCCACGGGTTTGGTCGCCCCACTCCCATGCGTCGTTCATGCCCCAATTGGCGACACTCAGAATAATATTTCTATCCGTCGAGTCGATGGCATCTGCTATATCCCTGAATGGCAGAACCTGATCGGTTATCGTCCATGTTGACTGATTCCTCCCAAACTCTTCGAGCAGGTAATCAGAATAAGAACACCAATCGTATTTAATGTAATCCACGCCCCAGGATGCCCAGGTTCTAACATCTTGTAATTCGTGGCCCAGACTACCCACCAGTCCTCCACAGCTCATTTCGCCAGGGCTGGAATAAATACCAAATTTCAAGCCCAAATCGTGTACATAGTCACCAAGGGCAGAAATATTCGGAAACTTGTCATTGGTCTCTATTACTCCATCGTCATTCCTTTCGCCCTGCCAGCCATCATCTATATTGATGTAGGTCCAGCCGTGGTTTATCAGGCCACTGGACACCAAACCGTCAACGGATTCCCGTACTTTTTCATCTGACACCAGCATTCCCCAGGCATTCCAGGAGTTCCATCCCATCGGAGGGGTGAGCGCAATTTTGTCTCCAATCTTCAAGGTGACCACCTTAGTCGCACGTCCATGGCTATTAGTCGCATGAATCGCCACTCGATAATCACCTACAGCCATTACACGACCGCGGATAATTCCGGTCTCCTGATCAAGAACTAACCCATTCGGCAAGTCCTCTGCTCCGAAAGTCATTGGCCTGGCTCCAGTGGCACTAACTCGCCATTGAAATTGATTGCCTGGCCTGGCACCATAGACCGAGGGGGTGGTGATTGTTGGTTCTAACTTCTCCGGTGGCGTCAGAATATATGGCGTGTATTGAAAGTCAGACAACCGCTTGCCAGTATGCTTTTCTTCAAAAACGTAAGACACTTTAGCATGGTCTATCTGCCGAAAATGGAGACTTTGAATTTGGACTTCCGCAGGTGGTATGCTTAACTCAACAGCTACTTGATCTACTCGTGCTCCCTCGCGATCTCTCACCTCTAAAGTCAAGGTACCTTCGATGGGCTCCGCATTCGAATTTGTTAGCTGAATCTTTTTGATGTAATGATTATCCGGTCCTTGTTCGAATCCGCTTATCTCGATATTCATTTCAATGAAATCAATCAGATCTACCATGCCCACACTAGGCATACCTCCCCACAAGCCACCGCCTCCACCGCCGTCATAGACACGCACGGCAATTACATTGTCTCCATCCCAGTTAATGGCTTGGTGATCCCATGGCAACACATATCTTCTGATTTTATCGTAGAAACCCACAGCTCCACGCCCATCAGCCGATGGGAAAGTACCTATACCTCCAATTCGTATGCCATTGAGGTAGGTCTCATCGATATCGTCTACCCGTCCAAGGAAAATACGCAGGCTATCCTGCAAATAAGACGCTTCACGCATCGAGCTCGGGAGTTCAAACCGGATGCGATACCAGGAATAACCATTGTAATCGTAACCCTGGTTCTCGTACAACACGTTGGCCTTTATCCTAGCCCATTCACTGTCATCAAAAGATGGATCGGCCCAGGAACTGTCATCTCCTGTTTTGAATTGCCAGTCTTCCAGAACGATCTGACCAACGGCTACAAATTGACAGGACAGAAAAAGCAACAGATAGCAAACTCTCCTCATAGTTACTAATCTCAACACCCTACTTCAGTACGTCTCTGATCGACTCATCCTTATCAAATACACTCTTGGCGAAGGGGCAGAGCGGCATGATCTTAATGTCGTTTTCCCGAGCATATCGTACGATCTTATCCAGCAACTTCCGACCTATACCCTGCCCTTTCAGTTTTTCATCTACCTCCGTATGGCTGATGATCAACAAGCTAGAGCCAGCCATAGAGTATTCCATCTCCGCAACTACCAGATCACCCTCTCTTAATAATGCTCTACCTTTTGAACCAAAGAGCTCGAATTCTATATGTACGTCCTTCATTTGATTTTATCATTTTGATTCCAGCAATCCCCAAGGTAATGACTTTGTAGACCTCCAGCACGATGTACAACCTATGATGGTAATTGGCAGGAACTTACCGACCGTTCCAAACCCTTTTTAAGTCAATTTCAAGATGTTGTTTCTCACGAATCGTTATAAGCGCTACTCTGATTCAAACAATTGCACCAATCCGGCATTAGGATCAGGCCAAATGTAAAGAATGTTACATCATGCCTAAGCGGACACAGGTAGAAGATTACGAAAAGATCATGCGCGCTGACGACATAGAAAAGGTGGTACAAGACAAGCGTACTCGCAAGCGGGCCAGCAAACAGAAAGGCACACAGCGCAACCGACGATATGAGAAACGCCTATTGAGACACCTTCAGCAATACGGATTGGAGGAAGAGTAGGTCACTAGACCATAAAACTCACCGGTGGTGGGGTATCAAAGACCGGAGGTTCATCAGTATAGGTCTCAGTGTACCAACCATAGAAGTAGCCGCCGTATTTCTCGGCTAAAAACTCAATCTGAGCTCGGTATTTGACTTTCAGGTAATCCCTTATTTCTTCGGGTATTTGCATCGACAAGGATTTGTGAATCACCTTTCCAACCTCCAATTGGTAGGGTTGTAATTCCACTCCCTCTGCGATAAAACCCAGGATGTCGCCAAGCAATTCCTCAGGCCTTTCAATCATGGCATCATGGAAACCAAGCAGTACTTGTCCCTTGGGAAAAACAGAAGCATAATTCTCGATCGTCCGTTTATAATCAGACCTGCTCTCCTGACCCTCCCAGTCCATAAATTTCCTTATCTCCTCAATCGAGTCTTCTACCGCCCCATACTTGAGTCGCTTTCCTTTGGCAAAGCGATAATGCGACCAGGCTCTATCAATTGGATTTCGAACTATAAAGACCAACTTAACATGAGGAATCAGCTGGTGTATTTTGACGATGTCTTCTCGATTCAGAATAGAATAACTCGGCGAAATTTCACCTCTCAACCCCTTGAGCTTATCGAATAGCGACAAATACCAGTTGTCATCATAGAATCCAAAATACCAACGAGCTAAGAACTTGGCATCGCTGGTTTTGCCTTGTCTAAACAGATAAAAGATGTGACGCAATGCTTTACTGAGATATCCTTTTTGCTTTATCCGCTTCCAAGGGCTAGACTCGTATAAATTGTTGGAGGATATGTAGCCAGGATTTCTATCGAAATAGTGCAGTTCTTTAATAGGCGGAAGTGAGAACTCCGGCAATCTATTCAGAGCATCGAACAACCAGGTGGTTCCGGCTTTTTGAGCACCTATTCCAATAAAATCCGGGCCTGATTTCATCATAAATTACAATTGGGACTACTAATACGATTACCTGTCTCCACCTAAATTGTACCAGTCTACATTCCTGGTCAAGTACATAATGGTGGCCAATATCAGGAATAGTCCTAAACTTCCAACCAAAAGCGCATAATCTTGTAGCTGTAGCAAAGAATAGAAGAACAGGTATAGTAGGAGCAAAACCCCGGCGACCAGTATGGTGAGCTTGGTATTTTTGAGTATGTACCAGCTGTAAGAGGTAATCAAGCCTGCAATGGCTACACAGCTTATCCAGTAAGCTTTATTGAAGTTGAGGTGCTCGCTAATTGATAAAAGCAAGATGTAGAAGAGGATCACAGCTGCCCCGATCAGCAGGTATTGGATGGGGTGCAATCGCTGTTTGTTAAGTACCTCTATAAAGAAGAAGGTCAGAAAAGTAATG
>JBCBVN010000351.1:0-4465 GCA_039817625.1 Bacteroidota bacterium | reverse complement strand
CTCAGCTTTTTCAATACTAATTTCAAAGGGATCAGAATCAGTCCCCCCCTTAGAAGACGGGCTATGGCCAGATTCATATGAGTCAGCAATATTTTTTAATAAAAATAAACCAGCGAATCCCCCGATGGCCAAAATTGTCAACAGCCCAACCAAGAAATATCTCCATTTGAATGACCACTTTGGCGCTTTGCTTACCTTCTTTTGGAGGAAATCAAAACTCAGCTCTTGTGGGACTTCGGGCTGGTACTGCTCCAGCATACGGCCAATACGTTCCCAGTTATGATTGGTATGGCTCATAGGTTTTTCATTTGGTCCTCAAGCAAGGCGCGAAGGCGCAATTTGGCCTGGCGTAAATGATATCGACTATTGGCCTCTGTTAGACCAAGTTCCTTGGCAATTTCATTGTGCTTGTACCCCTCTACAACATGGAGGTTGAACACGACTCTTGGAATGTCTGGTAGGGTCTTGACCATTTTGATCAAGTCTTCGAGTGCCAGATAATCAATCACTTCGGCAGTGAGCGCAATTTCTTTTTCAGCAGAATTTATGCATTCGTAGCGGTGCCTAGATTGTTTTCTGATGGCTGAAATACAGGTTCGAATAGCCAGAGCACGCAGCCAGGCACCAAGTGGACCATCTCCTTTATATGATTCTAGCTTCTCAAAGGCTCTGATAAATACCTGACTCAGCAGCTCGGAATCCTCGAGGTCAAAAGCTGAATATCTCCGGCAGATACCTAATACCATCGGACAGTACTGCTCGTAGAGTTTCCGTTGTGCACGTTGGTCTCCGGTTATACATTTTTTCACCAAAATCAAATCCTCCACATACTCTTCAGCTAGCCTGGGCGAGCTGGACAAGAGGGTTTGGAAATTGATTTTAGTGGTCACAGTTTTTATGCGTTTGACCTACTGACGCTTTTGAAGCCGAACTTGTGAGTGGAGGCTTTGAAAAATCTTCGACTTATCCTGCAAGCACATCTCTGATCAACTCTTTTGATATCTGCTCCTGGATAAATAACTCGACCTCTTTGCCATCATCAGCACTCAGTAATCTGAACCGCTCTTGTGCACTTGTACTGACGAATATTTGTTGGGAGACTTCACGGGCCTGGGCATTGCTCATCAAAAACTGGAGGCCTGACTGTGCATTGCGAGAGAAGAATCGATCATCGCCATTCTGGAGCTTCTGTGGTATGTCCTCCCCTTTCATCAAGCCAAGCGCATTGGCCTCATCTGTTGTGAGTGGCCTTTCTTCGAAGTAGTTCCACTCCTCTTCTCCAACTTGTTCACAATACAAATAGTAATTCTCTCCCAGTGTCGCATCGTATACCGTTAGTCGGCGATCTGAGCGAAGGTCTTCTTCCCAGTCAAACTGCTCGCCTGCGGTCATGGCCAGATTACTGCCGTTATAGTCGATGATATAACCGGGTTCTGCATGTTGCAATTCGGGCTCAATGTCTTTTTCTGGCCCGGGTAATCGACGTGGTGCTGAAGCTAGGCCACTTCTTTGTCTACCAGCTTTCCCTTGCTGACGCATGTGTTCTTCTTCTGCCCGATCTGCCATGCCTGGCATATATTTTCGCAAAAGATCTGAAGCCATGCCATCCAATGGAATGGCTGCATCCTTAATTCCAAGATGATCTTCCACTTTTTGCTCCAGCTCAAGAGCCTCAGCTTGCGACAGCATACCAAAGAGTGACTTCTGCTTGCCTTTGCGTGTCCGTATAGCCAGATCGTAGTACTGGTGAGTAACCCGTCCATTGGTCTTTTGGGTAGCTCCCTTCTTAACGAAGAGTTGATCAATTTCTGCTGGAATAAATTGCCGATTCCCACCGATTACGGGTAGCGGGCTGGTCTGTGTAGTTAGTCCGGTTCTACCGGCCCTTATTTCATGGCGATTTAGAAACATCGTCGCTGTGATGTAGGCAACCACCAATCCCGCCATGATATGAAAGCTTAAAAACCAAAGGTTTTCTGGATCGCTCATGAGCGAAGTAACCACAAATAAGCCGACAATCCCATTCCAGAACAAGGAGAAGAAGAGCAAAAACCACCTCATTTTAGGTCGGTTCTTCCAGCGTATGATCAGCTCTCCCGAGCGATTCTCTATTTCGAATTTGGACATACTGGCGGCGGTTTTTGTATTTTTTGCAGTGGATTTTATCAAAATCCACTGCAAAAAATACAAAAACAAAGACTTTATAAGTGCTTAAGCACTTTTCTCAATCTTAATCACCGCTGCTTCATCTTCGATGAGCTCTATAGTCGTGCCATCGAGCGCATCTACAACTTCAATCTTGTCGGCCAGTACTTCTTCTTGTAAGTAGTCTTGAAAAGCGGTAACGGCTTCTACTACCGTAGAACTTGCGCTAAGCTGCATCACGATGCGATCAGTTACTTCCAGTCCTTCGTCCTTGCGCTGGTTTTGAATGCGATTGACCAATTCACGGGCCAGGCCCTCTTGAGCTAGCTCGGGAGTGACCGTCAGATCGAGAGCAACCGTGAGGCCATTCTCAGATGCAACTGACCAACCGGGAACGTCTTGTGTACTGATCTCGAAATCTTCAAGGCCAAGCTCTACTGCTTCGCCATCGAGTTGAAGAGTATACTTGCCCTCCTTTTCCAGCTGGGCGATGTCGTCTTGGCCCATCTGTCCGATAGCCTGAGCGGCAGCCTTCATTTGCTTACCCAATCTGCGACCAAGGGTTTTGAAGTTGGGTTTGATCTGCTTGCTGAAGAAACTATCGTCGGTCAGATATTCAATCTCCTTGACATTTACCTCTTCAAGTATGATGTCTTTAACAGCTTCTACACGGCGCTGGAAGTCGGCATCGAGTACGGGCAAAAGGATCTTCTGAAGAGGCTGACGCACACGCTGCTTGGCCTTCTTCCGCAAGCTGAGCACTAAACTGGATATACGCTGAGCATACTCCATTCTTTGTTCCAAATCCTTGTCTATCACCTGTGAATCGACATCGGGAAGGATGGATAAATGGACGGAGTTGGGTGCTGACTCCGACCCGCGAAAGTCTAGATTTTTAAATAGCCAATCGCTGAAAAACGGAGCTACCGGAGCCATCAATTGACTAACGACCAAAAGGCACTGGTGGAGGGTCTGGTAGGCCGCTTGCTTGTCGGCTGTCATATCTCCTTTCCAGAATCTGCGCCGACTGCGCCGCACATACCAATTGCTCAGTTGATCGCCCACAAAGCTATCGATAGCACGACATGCTTTGGTTGGTTCGTAATTGCTGTAGTGTCCATCAACCTCTTCAAGTAAGCTGTGTAGCTTTGACAAGATCCAGAGGTCTATTTCTGCCAGCTGAGATCGGTCAAGGTCACTTTCTCCATCGACGGTATACTTATCAATATTCGCGTAAAGCGCGAAGAAGTTGTACGTATTGTAAAGGGTGCCGAAGAGCTTTCGCTGTACCTCTCCTATGCCTGCGATATCGAACTTGAGATTGTCCCACGGGTCACTGTTGGAGATCATATACCAACGAGTGGCGTCGGCACCATACTTAGACAGCGTGTCAAATGGGTCTACGGCATTGCCTAATCGCTTTGACATTTTGACCCCGTTTTTATCCAGGACCAGGCCGTTAGACACAACGTTTTTGAAAGCCACCGAATCGAAGACCATAGTAGCTATGGCATGTAATGTGTAGAACCAGCCCCGGGTTTGATCTACACCTTCAGCGATAAAATCTGCTGGAAAATTCCGTTTGAAAATTTCCTGATTCTCGAAGGGATAATGAAGCTGCGCATACGGCATGCTACCCGAATCAAACCATACGTCAATCAGGTCGAGCTCGCGCTTGAGCGGTTTGCCGTTTTGCCACAGTATGACCTCATCGATATAGGGGCGGTGGAGGTCTGCTGGCGCTTGCTGGTCCATTCCAAGTTCCCGGTTTGCAATTTCGATCTGGTTCTTCAGCTCAGTAATAGAGCCTACGCATAGTTCTTCTTCCCCATCTTCGCTGCGCCAGATGGGTAGTGGAATGCCCCAGTACCGACTGCGACTCAGATTCCAGTCTTGCAGGTTTTCCAGCCACTTCCCAAATCGGCCTTCTCCTGTGCTCGCAGGTTTCCAATTGATGGTGTCGTTGAGCTCACTCATGCGCTCGCGTACAGCCGAAGCTTTGATGAACCAACTGTCTAGTGGGTAGTACAATACGGGCTTGTCTGTTCGCCAGCAGTGTGGGTAGTTGTGATTGTATTTGGAAACATTGAACGCCTTGCCGGCTTTCTTGAGGTGTACGGCTATGTCGACGTTTACATCTACGTAGTTTTCCTCGTCTTTGTAGTCTTTCACAAATCGACCGGCAAACTCACCGGCTCCTTCCGTGAAACGGCCAGTCTTATCGACCAGAGTCAGTGCGCCTATGCCATTGGCTTTGCCTACGAACATATCGTCTGCACCAAAACTTGGTGCTGTATGAACAATGCCCATTGTTCATACA
>JBCBVN010000350.1:0-4474 GCA_039817625.1 Bacteroidota bacterium | reverse complement strand
TGATTAGTCATTCGCAGGCGGCCCCTGGCTCTTTGAAGAAGAAGCAGTAAGAAACCACCAACCAAAAGCAAAGCGCCAAGGGCCAGACTCAGGCCGATGTAAAGTCGGTTTTGGGTCGCCAGTAAATCGGCCCGAGACTCTGCCGCTTTTTGTGCTTCTTCTACCGCAGCTACATTTTGGCGTATTCGCTCGTTGGCTACCGCCTTCTCCATGTCTTCTCTGAAAGAAATTTCCGTAAGATGCTTAGCCTTTGAAAGACTGTGGTAAGCATCTTCCAAGTTGGTATGTTTAAACTGTAGCCTGGACAACAGTTCGTAACTAAAGATGCTATAAATTTTATCTTGAAAATGATCGCTGATGCGCACCCCCAGCTGCCCGTAGTAGAGCGCAGAATCTGGCTGATTGAGGGTATCAAAACTACTGGCTACAAAGTAGCAACCATTGCGACAGAATGGTGGTGGCGATTCGGAGCGACAGGCCGCCATGTGCGGGCGTAAGATGTCTAAAATCTGCTGGAATTCACCTCTGAAAAAATGGTGGCGCGCCTTCGTCATATCTAATTCGACCAACTCCAGAGGTTCAGGATCTTTGGCCAGGTAACGGCCAGCCAGGGCCAGCCAGTGGCCAATAGAATCGATAAGCTGCTCCTGATCTAAAGTATAGGAGGCTTTAAGTCGGTAAAACCGGCTAGTCCGCCAGCTATCTTCTGTTTTCAAGGCCAAGTTCAGCCCTTTATTTAAGGTGGGCATGATGAGGTCGAATTCGCCCAGTTTAGCCAAAACCGAAGCTTCGCTGACATAAGAATCGAGTAGAGAATTGCTGATGGGCTGGCCGCGTAAATTTCGCCGAGTAGAGTCAACATATTCTAATGCTATATCGTAGTTGCCGAGTTTATCCTGTGTATTTATGCGGCCGCTATACGCCTGGGCAAGTGCAGATGCACAATCGTATTTTGTGGTTTGACAGAGTTCTTCTATGAGTTGATACTGGCGGTCTGCCTTATCAATCTGGCCTTGCAGAATGAGCATATTGGCATAGTATGGCCTAAATACCAGGAGCAGTTCTTCATCGCCCATGGTTTCAAGGTGCAGACAGGCTGTATCTAGTAGAGCAATCTGCTTACTTGGGTAAGACCACCATTGCTGGGCATAGATCATGTAGCGCGTGTAAGCAAAGTGGCTTGTCAGGTCATCACGGTCTTCGGGTATTAGCGGCTCGCCATCTTCTATATGTTCTAGTGCCAGGTCGTATTGCCCCTGAGTAAAGTAAGCCCCTACCAACTGCAAATGTGTTTCGCATTGACCACCTGAATTACCCGCTTGTTTTTCGATTTGCAGCAAAGTCAGCAAACTGTCGATAGACTTGGCCTGTAGAGTGCTCGTGATGCTGCACAAAAGGAAGTACAAAATGAATCGACTAATCATGTAGCGGGACTTTGGGCTAAAGTTAATGATCGGAACAGTGTACTTTTGAAGGGTGAAAATCCTTATAGTCGAAGACGAACTACTCTATGCCGACCAACTTGACATGTTGTGTGAGCAGTTAGGCTATGAAGTAGTAGGAATCTGTGAAGATGCCTTTTCAGCTCTCGATACTTTTCACCGAGAGCAGCCCGATCTGCTGCTGTCTGACATTAATCTAGTGGGCGAAATCGATGGTATACAGCTGGCTGAGAAAGTACATGCACAGCAAAACACCCCGGTCATCTTTATTACCTCATTACAAGATGACAAGACTTTTGCCCGGGCGCAGTCTACCCTACCCGTAGCGTTTATCGTCAAACCTTTCAACCAGCTGCAATTGCAGCGAAGCATCGAGCTCGCTGTAAGTCGACTATCTGAAGAGCCAAATGATTCGGTCAATTTCGAAGAAGAAGACGCACAACTCGCCGATAGCTTCTTTGTAAAAGTGCGCAACCGGCTAGAAAAGGTGAAACTCAAAGACATCCTGTACATCGAGGCCGATGGCCGCTACAGCATGATACACACCCTGGAAGCCAGAAAGTATGCCGTTCGAATACCAATAAGCGAACTTGCCGAGAAGCTGGATAACCAAACCTTTCTCCGATCACATCGGTCTTACATCAGCAATCTTGACTGGCTGGAAAGTGTGGATGTGGGCGATATGGTCATCAAGTTGAAGGGGGGAGAAGTGCCCCTCAGCAAGGGGTTCAAAGAAGAGGTGCTCCATAAACTTAAGCTGTTGTCTTAATTAATACGAGCTTGAGACCTTTGAACGCTTGTACGTTTGTCTAGCAGGTGGTCAAATCCTTTGCAACCCGATATCGAAGAGCTTGTAATCCTTTACCTGTAATGATCGCTTCGCTCAGAGTTGAGTGTCCGATGTATAACTCCCTCACCTCATTAATTTTAGCCACTCATGAATCTAAAAGCGCCATTGATGACCAAAAAAGCGCTGTTCGTGACCAATCGCATATCTACCCTGGAATTCCCCCCGTGTTTTGAGGTGTCAAAAAGCAATTTTTGACCTTCAACCATAACCAGGGGGACATCCTCCGTAATACCATCCACTCATGCGATTTTTAATGATCGGCACCTTGCTGTGCCTGAGCTATGCTTTGCCAGCACAAATTCAGAATGACAACATCAACTTCATATGGCGAATCGAGGAGCTATTCGCAAACTTCGACGATCCTGAAGTGCTGGAATTTGAGGAAGAGTACACAATGACTTTTGCTCAGTCCAGTGTAATCGAAACCCCTGACGACCATCCGCTTTGCTACAACTTTGACGGTAACGGCAGTGCCTCATTTACACCTACATCAATCGCCAATAATTTCGGAGACAATCGAGACCCGGCTGACGAGTTTTGGATCAACCTTTTTGCCTGGGAAGACGATGGCGGCGAACGCTGCGAATTTGACGATGGAGATGACGCCTTCACCGTTACATGGGCACGAATTTCAGGAGAGACCGTCCCCGGCACCGGCGGGCCATCACGCTGGCTTACTAATACAGGTAACTTCGGTGCCGAATGCGTGGGTGATGCTCAGAGCCCTCCGAGCACTCTTTTTAACTACTGCTACTCCATCATATGGCGGCACGTATCCGGAGATAATGCTAACGACCCACTCATATTCAACAACAATTTCTTCACTGGAGCCAAGAGCCACTTCAACTCCAACCGGTCTGGAGAAGCTACGGGCGGAGATTCTTATTATTCTGACCAATACGGCGATCCTTCTCCAGATGTATTCTACAGCTTTGAGTTGACTCAAGACTATGCGAATGTGGTCATTACAACCGATTTTCCCGAAACGAATTTTGATACCAAAATTTATCTGCTACAAGGCGGCGAGTTGATAGACGAAAACGATGATATAGCCGGTGCTGACAACCGAAAGTCTAAGATAGAACGAAGCCTATGTGCGGGCTTTTATCAAGTAGTAGTTGAAGGCTTTGACACTAGTGAAGGCGATTTTAAGATCGAAGTAGATGCCACGGGATTCGTGGGTGAGATAGAAGCCAGCTCGACCATTGTGCCTGCCAATTGCGAGGGAGCAGCAGACGGAGAAATCGTAGTAGAAGCTTCCTTTGGCGTACCGCCCTACACCTACACGCTAGTGCCTGACAATGGCGATCCGGAGATTGATTTTGACGGTATGTTTGAAGAATTAGTCGGTGGGAGTACCTACGCCTACAGAGTCACTGATTTTTGTGGAGAGAGCGTGTTGAGCAATAATTTCACCGTAGGCGTTGACGACACCATCGATCCGGTAGCGGTATGTGTGGGGGCAACTCTGACGTTGGGCGATGATGAAGGCGAGACTATGCTGGATGAAAGTGAAATTGCTCAGCTTGGCGGTCAGAGCACTGACAACTGCGGAGATATAGCTGAAGTGACTATTTTCCCCAACATCATTTCGCCTGCCGATGCACCAATATTTTCCTACGAGTTGACCGTCTTCGATGCTGCAGGCAACGCCAATTCTGCCCTGTGCGAATTAAACATCAATATCCTTTCTAGTGTAGATCAAAACCCTGAACTAGACGCAGCGATCACGACCTACCCAAATCCTACAACCGATTGGCTGGAAGTAAACATAGAGGACTTAGATATGGACAGGGGAGAAATCTATTTGCGAGATCAAATGGGCCGAATTATAGCCCACGAATCGATCCTGCAAACGACAAGGAACTACCAGACAAATTTTGATCTCAGCAATCAGCCAGCGGGTATATTTACCCTTCAAATACTGACTCCGGAAGGTCAGCTGACTCGTCGCATTATAAAGCAGTAGCAAATCAATAAATTTTTAGGTCAGAAAACCACAGTACTGCATCATCCACAACAGCCGGAATCGATAGCAAAGTGCCTGGCTGTTATGGTTGAAACAACTCGATCTCCGGTATTTTCCGGGGGTCGGGTTTTCTTTTTTTGAACTTCCGCAGGTAGTGAGTTTACAAATCCAACTTTGAAATTCCTTACTTTGCCGGTTCTACATACCTATAAA
>JBCBVN010000349.1:0-4519 GCA_039817625.1 Bacteroidota bacterium | reverse complement strand
ATAACCATCGCGGTCGATATCCGAAAAAGCGATGGAACCGTCTGAAACCCCAATTAAACTACTGTTTGCCTTTTCGGTGAAATTGCCCGAACCGTCATTCTTATAGAGTTCAGTGATTTGATTTACCTGTGCAATTGAACTAAAATTACCATAACCACAAATAACGAGGTCTTGATCGCCATCGCGGTCGACATCCGAAAAAGCGATGGAACCGTCTGAAACCCCAACTAAATTACTGTTTGCCTTTTCGGTGAAATTGCCCGAACCGTCGTTCGTGTAGAGCTTAGTTGAACCATCATCGAAAATAACAAGATCTTCATCGCCATCGCGGTCGATATCGGCGAAGGCGATAGAACTGTATAAACGCCCGGTCAAAGAGATGCCTGGTGCCTCCGTAAAGGATTGCGCGGAAAGCAGTTGGGTGATCAATAACAACCAAAATAAGAAAGGAAGATGCATGGTGTTTGGGAGATTAGTCTATTTTGCATGACCAATATACGCTCTACTAACTTGAATAACACAGCGCTTTAGCATCGTGCTGATTTACTCCTTTGTGCGCTTGAATTTTCATGCTATAAATTAACCTTTGGACTATGGAGGCTTGGGTTTCCGGTTTTGCTCTGTATCCCGCTAGTCGCTATGCCGTTCATGGACGAGGTAAATTGGGCCATCGGAGACTTCCTGATGATGGGGGTATTACTTCTAGCTTTCGGACTACTGCTAAATCTTTGTATCCGACGCATCAATAAAAGTCAGTACCACAAGTGGATATACGCAGGCATCTTCTTGCTATTCTTGTTGGCCTGGGCTGAGCTGGCTGTAGGGCTGTTTGGTGCGCCTTTTGCGGGAAGTTAGTACGCTACTTATCCACTTTTTTGCTCTCGGTTTTCACTTGTATAAAGTAAGTCAAAGCAGCAATAATAGCTGCTATGCCTAAGCCGTAATAGGCTATGTTTTCTTCACCCGTCCAGGTAACCGCCCGACCGGTAAAAGAAATACCAACTACTGTAATCGAAGCCTTAATGAGCAGCAACTTCAGCTGATCGAAATCCTTAAAAATCAGCCAGTGGGGTAGGTTTTCCAGTGGCGATACGAAAAGCTCGTAAATCCCAATACCTAAAATTTGGATGACTAAGCCAAGAAAGATGATATCTACTTTTTTGAGTACGACCGAGATGATTTTCTCCTCACTGTACGTATCAAAAAGGATCGTCTTAACCGACACCACCCCTTCATAACCTCCGTAACCAAACAACACCAAGCCGACCATGATCAATAGAATGGCCGCAATGACGCCTGTAACCTTAAGTAGAACCTGAAACCCGGACATGCTTAGTGCGTATTCGTTTGTAAATAATACCTAGGGCAACCATAAAAACTCCATCTTGTTCGAGTACAGTGACCGATCATTCGCCGAGCTCCGCCTAGGTTTTATCGAAAAAGAGCGGATTAACGCCCATATCGCCCATAATTTTATCTTTGAATAATCACCACTCTTTACGATATGAAATTCTTTGATCGCCTATCTCTCGGTTGGACTCTCGGTATCCGCAGTCTGGGTCTCATTAAAGACCATCCCAAATTATTGCTGTTTCCGGTGCT
This sequence comes from Bacteroidota bacterium, assembly GCA_039817625.1. Classification (GTDB taxonomy): domain Bacteria; phylum Bacteroidota; class Bacteroidia; order Chitinophagales; family Saprospiraceae; genus Neolewinella. The sequence goes on along the minus strand of JBCBVN010000349.1, from coordinate 2,917 downwards.
CTCTGGCTTGAGCATGCTGCTGATCCTGCTGTCTTTTGGCGGCGCATTTCTCGGGCTTACGGGCTTTGACTTTGAAGTGATGGAAGCTGTCTTCAACCGAATGGAAGAAGCCGGTGACCTTGTTTTCTGGGGCATCACATTCGTGTTTTACCTCGTCACCTACTTCATTGTTGTCTTCTTCAATGCGGCTTTGGTCTACAATGCGCGAGTCATCTTTCAGGACGGCCAGCCCAGCATCAGAAAGGGTTTGGCATTTAGCGTGAGCCGCATTCCGCAGATTCTGGCCTGGGCGGGCTTAGCAGCAACTATCGGTATGCTGCTCCAAGCCATAGAAGAAAGGCTTGGTGGCTTTGTATCAGGCATCCTGGGCTTCGCCTGGTCGCTGGCAACTTACTTTGTGGTCCCTGCTTTGGTTGCAGAAGACATCAGTCCCATCGAAGCACTCAAACGCTCATCCAGAACGATGAAAAACCATTGGGGCGAATCTATTGGCGTAGGCTTCAGTCTGGGTATATTCGTTTTAATCGGTATCGTAGCCGCCATTACCTTAGGCTTCTTATTCGGTATGGCCTTTCACCCAGTAGCGGGTGTCATGGTTGGCTTCTTAACCGTCATACTGACGTTTATAGTCAACAGCGCTGCTCGCCAGGTTTTTCTGACGGCAGTCTATGAGCACACGGAGGGGAATACGCCAAAAGAGTTTGATGGGGACGTCCTGGACGGAGCATTCATCGTCAAGTGATTAACGCTCCAGACGAGTCTTAATCCACTTTGCTCCCAGAGAAGACCACATCTCCCTGGGTCAGCTCAACCCCTTTGATTTCATTGGCTTCACCGCGTAGGAATTTGAAGCTGAGCGGGTAGCCCTCCAGGTAGAAATAATCTTCGCCTCCGTAGGTTAGGGGAAAAGTCGGGTTGTTGGGTATGTCTACCACCAGCTGCTCCTCAGATAACGAAAATGAGACCGAGCTTCAGTTTTCGTTATCGAGCGTGAATCGACCTGCGTAAGCCTGAAGTTGATCCAACTCGATATCGACAGGAGAAAAAACCAGTGGAGCTTCCAGCTCCTGTCCCTTCAGGTACTGGCTCGCCAACTGCAGCAATCCTGAAAAGTCAGACCCATCGTTGCTTAGGGCGATGATCGCATTGCCTTTGTCTGGGTGCCGCTCCAGGTAGGTGATGTAACCGGCCCAGGAGCCACTGTGATCGACAACCTGGCCCAAGATCGGATCCATAGACACGGCCTGCCCAAAGGCATAACCCTGGTCTGGTGCCGACTCCAACTCTCCAGCAGTCAGCAAGACAGCAGCCTTTTCAGCCGGAAGTAGTCGGTTTTCGCGCATACCCTCTGCGTATCGAAATAAATCGCCCAGCGTGCTATGGACCATGCCATCTCCGACAATATTGGCCAGAATGTAATAACCAACCGGGTCTTCTACGCCTTCTACCCGCACGGGCTCCCCTCCGGCTTCTACTATTTCGTAACCCCAGGCGCGATTATCATCTATGCCATTATTGGGATAGGGTACATGTGTTCTGGTCATACCGAGGGGTGAGAATATCCGCGCTTCTAAAAATTCACCGTAGGACTGGCCGCTCACGCGCTCTATGATCGAGGCCAGGACCAGATAGCCCGTGTTGCTGTATTCGCTCTCCTCGCCAGGACTGAAGTCTGCCTCTGCCTCTTTGTCGGCGAACAGCTGGATAATCGTCTCGTTATCGTGTACCCGGTTGGTATCGCCGCTTATGGCCACCAGACTCATATAATCAGGTAGGCCACCATAGTGATGGATCAGGTGGCGGATGGTCACATCGGAGAATTGCTCTAGCTCGGGAATATACTCGACCACCGAATTGTCGAAGTCCAATTTTCCATCTGCTTCGAGCAGGGCTATGCCCAGGGCGGTAAACTGCTTGGAGACAGATGCCAGTCGAAATACCGTTTCTGTGTCATTTGCTCGCTGCTCGTCGAAGTCGGCATAGCCAAAAGCGCCCTCAAAGACGATTTCTCCATTTTGGGCAACGAGAAAATTACCGTTGTATTCACTCGTTTCGGCATAGCTGGTGAGTGCCTCACTGAGCTGGTCGCGACTACTTTGAGCAAATAAATCAGAGGTCAATTGAGCCAGCAGGAGGAGAATAGCGTAACGGAACATAGTATTTGATTGATGGAGTGATCTGATGAAAGGGTGGGAAATGGCAAATCCGCAATCCGACCGTTTGAACGGCCAAATTGCGGATTTAGTTCCAGTCGGTCTGATGCTAGCGCTCTACCCGAACACCTACCCAAACGGACAGAAATTGGCGCTCGATAGCGTGAGTAGTGCCATATAGCTTTCCGTCTTCGAAGTAGAACGAGGTCGCATACCTGCCACTATTGTCGCCCGAAACCAAGGCACCATAAAGTCTGCCCGTCTGTTGGTTGATGCGGCCTTCGCGAATGCGCACACCGTCTCGATAGAAGATGCCCGTAAAACTGCCATCCGATACTTCGCGAATAATCATTTTGGCAAAGGCCTCATCGTCTGGGTTTTCAGGAGTCATATCGAGTTGCCATTCGCCTACAAGTGCAATTTCAGCAGGAACAGCTTCTTGAGCAACAGCCTGAGTCTGACAAGCCATCAAACAAAAAAGGAAAGGAAAAAGAAAGAGTGATTTCACGATTGGTTGTTTTGGTGATGGGACAAACGTATAGGCTCAAAGGGCCTCTCTGAGTGGCAATTGGCTAAATGAAACCCGTTTGTTCATTTTTTTTGACTTCCGCAGGTCGAGCGTATTCCCCGAATACGCGAGATCCGCGCACGACTGCTAGTAGCAGAAGAGCGGGATAGAAGTATTCACCGAATACGCGAGATCCGCGCACGACTGCTAGTAGCAGAAGAGCGGGATAGAAGTATTCACCGAATACGCGAGATCC
>JBCBVN010000348.1:0-4543 GCA_039817625.1 Bacteroidota bacterium | reverse complement strand
GTTTGAACTGCGCATTGCCCACCCAAAGCAGTTCCAGCTCTTCTATCCGTTTATTGGCATAGAGTTGTAGTCCGTTTTGATCGGGCATAGCAAAGAAACGCCTAAGCATGGCCCGTTTTTCACCTGTCTGTTGGTCAATGGTTACCGTGTGATACTCATTGGATACGGTATTCACTGTGGCGATAGGGAGATCAATAGTGCGATGCAAGCTAGGCTGATAATTATCCTGGAATTGTAGTGGCCTGTCGGCATCAACCAGGTTGACCAGTTGATTTTCCTCATTGGGTTCCTGGTCCATAGGGAAATAGGCAACAAGTCCGGCTGAGGTGCCGTTTTTATTGGATACAGGATCGATATTGGCTCTGTAGTTTGCTTCAATCCATATCTGCTCTGCGGGTCTGTCATAGATGGCAAACTGGGCCATTTCGCCCCGCTGCCAACCAAACTCGATTCTAAGCTTATCGGCTTCTGTGGATTGAGCAACGCCTTCGACTTGCGGAAGTCTCAGGGCAAAACTCGTACCCGCCAACTTGCCATCGAAGTAAATTTCTAAATGCGATCGGTTAACTTGGTTGAGGGTGACCTGCACCCAGCTACCGAAATAAAAGGGAACAGACATAGGAATGCCTTGCCCTCTACTGCTGCTGTTCAGTGACACTTCTCCGTTCGGCCCTATGACGAGGGCAAACTCCAGCATATTTTCTCCATTGTGGATGGAGATCAGCCTGGAGTGTCCCATCCGCTGATCCAGCTTAGTCCAGAAGCTTATTCTACCCAATTGGTAGACTTTAGCCTCATTAGCCGTGTGTAGTTGCATGGTAGCTTTGGGGGCCAGCCAATGACCTATGGTCCTTGGATTCGGGAAGTAGGTCACTTTCCGATTTAAGCCGCCTATGGTGGGGTCAAATGGCACCCATTTAGCATGACCTTTGAGGGTTAAATTGTAGGCTTCGTTACCATGGGCAAAGTTTCGGATTTCAATATTTGTTCCTTCAATACCTTCATTCATTTTATAGTAGGCGAGCAGACCGAGTTCGTTACCACTGAGTTCTACTTTGCTGTTGGCGGCTATTTCTTCGGCGTCTAGTGCCAGTGTCCAGATTCGGAGCTCAGCCAATTCAAATTGACTGCCTTCGACGAAGGTGCTGCCTAGCTCAACAATATCTTGTTGCCCTGCACCATCCAGGAAAGTATAGTATTCTTTAAAACGTTTCCGAAAATCATCCCTCTGCTCTCTGGGCATCTCTTCGAATAGACTCCCTATGAACTGACGTGAATTAAATCGAAGCTCTCCATCGACATACAATTCAGCCACGACGTCTGGTCCAGTTCCTTTTTTTACAAATCCGATATGATGCCAGCCTTCGGACAAGTCTCCCAGATGGCCGAGTGGATAAACCTCTCCTTCTCTATCACTTCTCCGAAAGGAAACGAATAACTGATTCCAGTCGGTTTTTTCTTTTTGACTCAGGATTTCGAAGCCCAGAGCACGATTAGTTAAGGTAGGTAAAGCGGTGCCGTCCTCTGTTTTGAGCAAGTCAAGTAGTCCCCCATTATTATCGCCATCACCCTCCCAGTGTGTAGCCTGACAATTCACCCACCATTCTATAGTAAATTCTGATCCAAGTTGAAATTTCGTTTTGGGAATCAGAGAGTTATCCCTTTCTAGTTTGAGTGCTAGCTTAGGCCCATCAGGGACCCACTCTTCAAAATAGGGGTTCCGACTATCTGCCGTCACATCGTACTTCGTCTGGCGGATTCGTCCGAAGCGATCGCCGTAGCACAGTTGGACCTCGCCTTCGCAGTTCTCATATAGAAACAGTTGATCTTTTGCTTCGACGAACCCCAAATAAGCGCCTTTAGTGATAAGTTCATTGGGATCATCGCTGGATAGAGGAGGCAAAGTCAGCGCTTTCAACTCGGTAATGGCGCTTTTATAGTTTTCATCCGAGCTACTGATCTGAATGTAGGCATCGGCAATTTTGGCCACTAGTTCATTTCGCTCAGCAATCCAGCTTTCTAGATTGATCTTATCTCTCGGCTGGTTTTTGAGGGTGTTGTACTTGTTTAGAGCAATCGTATATGCCTGTTCAGCCTCTGCTTTAGCCCGTTGCACGGATTGCACTTCAGGAGAAATGGAAGAACCCTCTTGTATTTCGATATAGAAGAACTGATTGTCGCTTGGTGGAGAGTTATAGGTCCATTGGATGCATTTTGCTCCATTTTTTTTCTGACTCCCCGTGATATCTACGGCCAGGCCAGTCTCTTCTACATTAATTCTGTAGGCTTTGGTTCCAGCAGCTTTTACGGTTTCCAGGCTGCTGAGATTATCGGCCCAGCTATGGCCATAAAAGAACTGGAACTTCGAAGACGAGGAGGAAAATTCGAAATTAGAACCAGCAAATCCAAATTTCGTTACCACTGAGTTTCTTCCCGTTTGTGCAAACAAACTACTGCCTTTGGCTTCCTTAATAGTGGGAAGATTTAGTAGTCCTGCCAGATATCGGTTTTCACTATCGGCAAGACGCAGGTGGAATTGGTTTTTGTGATCCGCTTGTTCTATGACAAAATCAGCTATTCGGCCGTGGGTGTTGTTTTGCGTTATTGGTGTGTATCCGCTTAGGAGACCTCGATATGGGTCGTAAAATCTGGGTAGCGTAAGATATTTATTGCTGTGCTTGACTTTGATCCGATACTTATAGGTTAGTAGGATCTCCCGATTTTTGTGCAGATTGTCCCACTCTCTTTTAAGCTGATCCAAGCGATTTTTAGCATCATCTTTAGCTTTTTCTGCCTTATTTACCTCCTGTTGAAAGCTAAAAGTGTCATTCTCTGCTTTTTTGATCCAGTCTTCTAAAAGTGCCAGGCGCTCCCGATAGCTAACGATTTGATTTTGAAAAAACCTGATCAAACCTCTGGACTTCCGAGTGTCTACCGGAGCTTCTCCTATCGTGCTTAGATCATCTAGTACATTCTGATATACAACATGGCTAATGGCCTCACTAATATGTGTAAGCCGATGCCGCCTGATCTCCATTCTTTGCCAATCTCCATCAACCTCGTGTAGGCCTAAAACCCGGAGCAAGGCTACCTTGTCTGGCACCACAAACCGGCATTTTGCCCTATACCACCCAAAGTCCTTGTCGCCTTGCCTGGCATTTGGATTTATAGATTCACCAATGTGCTCACTAATTATTCCAGAAACAAAGCGTTCATGGCCGATCCACTTTTTACTGGATCGGCCTTTTTTACCACGAAAATGAAAGTGAAAAGCCTTTCCTGCCATTCGATTATTGCGGACAGGCTTTCCATCTTGCCCAACAAGCCTAAACTCCAGGGTTTCTTCATAGATCGCACGAGCACTCACAGCCACCAGTTCTTCATTGCGGTAGGTCGTTGCTAGTGGGGCCGTTTCAGTAGGCCCAAGCCGCCTTCGTAAGCTATCCGGGCTCAGATACACATCTCCATACACCTGCCCGTCATTACCTTGGGTGCTGAAGTCAGTTATCTTTTTCTCCTCTTCCCAAATAGCGCCCATTCGCCAGTTTCCTGCTAGTCGGTATTCACGCCCTACCAGAGGCGTAAATAAGCTTTTCCTTAAGTACTCTTTGCTCAAGGCCGTATTCCATATGCGTACCTCTGCCAGGATTCCTTTTAATCCACCTTTATTTGTAAAGGAAGGGTTAGGATAGTCAGTGAAATGGGCAGGGTAGGGCGCACTTAAATTTAATTTGTCGGGCCCGAGGTCTATGAGCTCCTCGTTATCTAATGGCCAATAAGCAGCCAGCCCCAACTCCTCGCCGGTTGGTAATTGATGCTGTGCAGCTTTGATTTGGTCATCAGAACGCTGATAAGCCCAAAACCTCACATGAGCTAATTCCAACTGCCTATCCGTAGGGTCGTTGGGGTTGGCCAGACCACCCATGCGTATTGGACTTCTATTGGCTAGTTGTTGCGAGCTGGCTAATCCAAAGCCGATGGGCTCCCCATCTACATAGACATGAACCCAGGCATCCTCTGATTGTGCATAGCTCCGATCGTAGCGCATACTCAGCAGGTGCCACTGATCATCAAACAGTTGGGGGACCGCCATTTTTTCAAAGCTACCATCGTTTCCACTGCTCCAACCCAACTCGCCATTGTCTAAGCCGACAAACTGAAACTGATCACTGTCTCGATCCTCTATAGACCAGATTACTCCGCCATTTTGATTGGTTTTTACCAGGCACTCGAAGGTGAAACTATCCTGGCTAGTCTGGAGAGTCATGCCGCGGTCAGGCGCACAAGAATAGCTGGCTTTTGCGCCAAGCTTCAGGGCTTTAGCAGGTGCTAGTCCGCCAAAATGAAATTGCCCTGACCAGTTCGGGAGCAAATAACTGCGATAGGTCTCTGTGAAGGATTTATCCGTTTCGGGAAGCTTTTTAATAGGACTTCCGCTGGTCAAGACATCTCCAAAATGCAGTACCTCCCCGGGTGCTGGATGGCCACCTCCTTCGTCATTCATATTCCCAGAGAATACCATCCATTCATGTAGGTCAAAGGT
>JBCBVN010000347.1:0-4555 GCA_039817625.1 Bacteroidota bacterium | reverse complement strand
CAGCCCAGCAAGACAAGCATTCGATTGGCAAGGTCCTGACTGATAAACAATAAGCCTATACCAATTACGGCGGTACTAATGGCTGCAATCAGCGTAGCAGCCATTAAAGCGATCTGACGTGGTGTAGCGTTTTTTAGCATAGCTAGTGCTGAAGTCAAAATCTGGAGTAATGCATAGCTGACAAACCAAAATGACTAGCGAAGCCGGTCTGGTTTGTGCATATCCAGTTTTTGACGTCTATTTATTCAAAATTCAAATTTGTATCCGATGCCCTTAACGGTCTTGATGTAGTGATCGCCGATTTTTTCCCGCAATTTCCGAATGTGAACGTCGATGGTACGATTGCCCACTATAACATCCGTTCCCCAGACTTTATTGAAGATTTCATCGCGGGTGAAAACCTTTCCGGGTTTTGATGCCAGCAGCCTGATCAGGTCAAACTCTTTCTTGGCCAGTTCTATCGTTTGATCGTCCTTGATAACGACCACCTTTTCCAGGTCGATCACCAAATCACCCGCCTGAATGCGACCACCATTGTCATCGTCAGCATTGGCGGCCTTGCGGCGGCGCAGCAAGGCCTTGATGCGAGAGATGAGCACCATAGGCCTGATGGGCTTGGTGATGTAGTCATCTCCACCCATATCTAAGGCTGCAATCTGGCTGTAGTCTTCTTCGCGTGCCGTTAGGAAAGTGATGATGGTTTGCTTGAAGTGATCTCTTTCTCGCAATTGACGGCAAAGCTCTACACCGTCCATCTCCGGCATCATAATGTCCAATATGATGAGATCCGGACGCTCCCGCTCAGCCAGCCTCAGGCCCTTTTGACCATCTGATGCAGAGATCGTTTGGTAGCCTTCTCGTTCGAGATTGTACGTCAGGAACTCGATAATGTCTGGCTCGTCGTCGACGATGAGAATCTTGGGAGGGGCCATAGCCAAGTTGTATTGGGAATTTGAAAAAGCACTAGTACGCAAAGAGGTGGTGTACATAAACGCTATTTTGACTGCGTGCAAATTTAAGTGCTAGATGACAGGAAAGGGATTAAGTTATTGTTAACTGGATAAACGAGTTGTACTACATTTGAGTGTGAAAACGATCTACCTCATCCGTCATGCCAAGAGCAGTTGGGCCGATTGGAGTTTACCCGACCACGATCGCCCCCTCAATGACAGAGGAAAGCGCGATGCCCCATTTATGGCGGCCAAGCTTAGAGAACAAGGCTTTCAGCTGGATGGAATACTGACCAGCACCGCCAAACGAGCACGCAGGACAGCCAAGGCTTTCCGGCAGGCTTTTGCGCTGGAAAAGAACCAGGAAATGCGGCAAAAAGCGCTGTACCACGCCGATCCTGACGCCATAGAAGAACAAATCAGGCAGCTGCCTGCCGAGTGGGACTGGGTAGCGGTTTTTGGGCACAATCCAGGCTTTACCTACCTGGCCAACAGATCGCCTGGAGGGTATATAGACAATGTGCCCACCTGCGGAATCACAGCCTGCCAGCAAGATATATCCAGTTGGGGCGATTGGTCAACTGCCGACTCCGAGCGGCTGTTCTTCTGGTATCCCAAAATGTGGCTGCGATGAAATTGGACAATAATCGGTGGTCCTTTGTATCGAACTTCAACTGGCAACTGAATATATGGGCAGCCCGCCTCGGCTGTTTTCTGGTTTTAGCACTGGGGAGCTGCGCCCAGGCCGGCCCCGGGTCTCCACCTGCGGAAGTCCAAGACCTGGTACCCGTCCTGGCGGATCTACACCTGCTCGAAGCCATGATCGACGAATTGCCCCTGGCCCTTCGCGATTCCACGCGCCAGATTTGGTACGACAATACCCTGACCGATCACAACATGACCTTTGCCGAATTCGATAGTCTGACCTGGGTGCTGCGCTCGGAGCCCGAATGGCTGACAGAGGTCTACACCAAAGTAGGGGAGGAGCTGGCTGTGCGGGAAGCACTGGAGTAAACCGGGCAAGAAAGTCTTTTTTCTGCCAGTATAACGGCCCGTAAAAACCCAATCACCCAGCCTGCGTTACTATATACAACAATAAAATCCCTGACCAAATAATCGCCCGCCATGCTACGCATTTTGCTTGTTGAAGACGAAGAGAATATTCGCGACACCGTCAAACTCAATCTCGAATTGGAAGGCTATGAAGTAGTGGTAGCCATCGACGGTAAGCAGGCGCTGAAGCATACCCGCGAGCAGCATTTCGATCTGATTGTGCTCGATGTAATGCTGCCCGAGCTCGATGGTTTTCAGGTGTGTGAGCAGATCAGATTGACCAACCGCGAGGTACCCATCATCTTCCTCACGGCCAAAGATCAGGCTCAGGACCGCATACAAGGGCTCAAGCGCGGTGGCGATGACTACCTCACTAAGCCCTTTGTTTTCGAAGAGTTGCATCTGCGTGTGCAGCGTTTGTTGGAACGCACCAGCAAATCGCCTTTAGTTTCTACCGACGAATACGAATTTGGCCAGAATAAAGTTAATTTTGCGACTTACGAGGCAACGGGACGTGAGGGCGACTTCACCCTGACCAAAAAAGAGGCCATGCTGCTCAAGCTGCTGGTCGACAGGCGGGGCGAAGTGGTGAGTCGTCAGCAGATTTTGCAGGCCGTCTGGGGCTACGACGTTTACCCCAGTACGCGCACCATCGACAACTTCATACTCAGCTTCCGCAAGTATTTTGAGGAAGACCCCAAGTCACCGAGCTTCTTTCAGTCCGTCCGTGGGGTGGGCTACAAGTTCGCTGGTTAATGCAAAACATCTCATTCGCCTTTCCTGCCTGGTACCTCATTTTATGTGCGTTGGCGGGCCTGGGCGTCGCCATCTTACTCTATTATCGCTCGGCCAATTTTGCCGATCAGCCATCCTGGCGCAGCCTGCTCATGGGCCTTTTGCGCTGGCTGGGCTTTAGTCTCATTGCAGCGCTGCTGCTGTCGCCCCTGCTGCGCTATCTGCAAACCGATCAGCAAGAGCCGGTGGTCGTGCTGCTGCAAGACGTGAGCGAATCGGTTGGACTAAGCACGGATACCTCCGCTTACCGTCAGCTTTTTTCAGACTTCCGCAGGTCGGTCTCATCCGATTACCAGGTGGTCTCCTATGCTTTTGCAGACCGCCTCGAGGAAACCGAGGAGATGAACTTCGACCAGAAGCGAACCAATCTCAGCGAAGCCCTCGACGAGATCAGCGATCTCTACGCCAACCAGAATGTAGGAGCTGTCATACTCGCTACCGACGGCATCTACAACGAAGGGGCCAATCCCGTCTACCGTCCGCTACAGCTACAGGCACCCATCTACACCATCGGATTAGGTGATACGACCCGTCGCCGCGATTTGCTCATCAAGCAGGTGTACCATAACCGCATCGCCTATCTCAACGATGCTTTCTCCATCCAGATCGATCTGGCAGCCCGCAACGCAGCGGGTAGCCGTACCCGACTGGCGGTATCCAGAGTCAGTGAATCCGGTCGGCAGGAGCTGCATGAGGAAAACATAGATATCGACGACAACGATTTCTTCAATACCCGCGAGATCATCATCGAAGCCGATCGGGCTGGTGTACAGCGCTACCGCATCAGCCTGTCGGGCATAGGCGATGAGGTCAGCACCAGCAACAACAGCCGCGACATATTCGTCGATGTGCTCGATGCTCGCCAGAAGATCTTACTGCTGGCCGATGCGCCTCATCCCGATCTCAGCGCTATGAAGCAAGCGCTCGTCGGCGGCAACAACAATGAGGTAGAGGTGCAGTATGCCGAAGCCTTCAGCGGCTCTGCGTCTGACTACGATCTGCTGGTCTTACACCAGCTGCCCAACGCCCGCTTCCCACTCAACGAAGTGCTGGGCCAGGCCAAGCAAGCCGCTCAGCCCATCTGGTTTATAGCGGGGGCTGGGGCCGACTTCAATGCTTTGGGCCGCAGCCAGAACCTACTATCTGTCGTACCCAATGGCAGCACGCCCAATGAAGTGAGTGCGCTGGTAGCTACCGATTTCAGTCTGTTTAACCTCAGCGAAGAGCTCAGGCGTTCCCTCAGTCAGTTTCCACCGGTCGAGGCGGCCTTTGGCGATTTCTCTCCAGGGCCTGGGGCCAGCGTGTTGCTGCGTCAGCGCATTGGCCGGGTCGATACCAACTATCCGCTCCTGGTGGTGGGCGAAGAGCAGGGTGCTCGACGGGCCGTGCTGGCCGGTACGGGTATTTGGCGCTGGCGCCTGTTCGACTTCCTCGAAACCGAAGACCATCAGCGCTTCGACGAACTGGTTAGCCAGGTTACCCAGTACCTCAGTGTGACCGACGATAAGCGGCGTTTCCGCGTCAATCAGCCCACCAATCTCTTTGACGAAAACGAGACCATCACCTTCGATGCCGAGCTCTATAACGCCAATTACGAACTCATCAACGAGCCCGACGTGACCATCACCGTCACCCGCACCGGAGACGATGGCCGCGACTACAACTATACCTTCAGCCGCGTGGGCAATGCCTACCGCTTGGATGCGGGCATCTTACCCGCCGGCAATTACCGCTACCGGTATTGGTTTCGGCCCGGT
>JBCBVN010000346.1:0-4574 GCA_039817625.1 Bacteroidota bacterium | reverse complement strand
GGCCAAAATAGCGGGCGACTTTGTCTGGCATGATCATGCAGAAGAAGACGAGCTTTTTTATGTGCTCAGCGGGACTCTGTATATAGATTTTAGAAATCAACCGACAGCAGAGCTGAATCCTGGCGATATGATCATTGTACCGGCAGGGGTCGAGCACCGGCCTCGCACTAAAGATGGTATGGAGGTGCAGCTCATGCTGGTAGAGCCAGGAAATATTAAGCATACGGGCGACGTAGTACATAAGCTGACCAAAGAGAGCTATGATCACATCTAGAATTTTTCACTCCCCAGAGAAAGGTTGGCTGGGGCTATGGTTATTAATTGTTGGACTTTCACCTCTGTTTGGTCAGTCGTACGCGGGCTACTATGAGTTGATCAGAGAAGCAAAGACAGCCATCATCTCTGAGAACTACCTTCAAGCGCAGGAAAACTATCGCACCGCATTCGACAATTATGAGTTTGAGTTTGCCAGAGATTGCATCCATGCAGCGGAGTTATCGGCTTTTTTGCAAGACTCTGCGGCAACTTTTGATTTCTGCCGATTAGCCCTGAGGCGTGGTGTTCCGCTGTCTTATTTAGAAGTCAATCCGCGGATAATATCTATACTAAGGGGTGGCCTTTTAGAAGACCTCCGGTCCGAGGCTGAAGACCTGCATCAAGCGTATTTAGCGGGTATCAATACAGAGATCCGCCTGGAGATCAACGAGATGTTTGCTCAAGACCAGCGTATAAGAAGGAATTACTATCGCGGGCACAATTTTCTCTTCAGACCGTTCATCATGTCGAGCTGGAGAAAACTCAATCGGAGACAGGCAGAACGAATCATGGAAATCAGTGAAGAGTTTGGCTTCCCCGGAGAGCAACTGATAGGTATAGACACGCCTCAAGATCACGAGAAAATCGACTTTGACCAGCTATCTGCCGGTATGCCAATATTGGTATTGTTGCACCATTATAGCCACCCTGAGCCGTTCTTCGACTCCCTGCTGCTGGAGCAGGTCGACAAAGGATATCTGCACAACCGGCATTATGCGACTCTTTGTGATTACGCATCCCAACTAGGCAAGGGCAAATTCTATGCTGGTGGAGCTTTCGGTACCGCTTTGGCGGTCGATGCGGAGAGTCAAGTAGTAGCAACCAATAGGGAAAGGCTCTTTTTGAACACAGTGGAAGAAATGAGACTACTGCAGCAAATAGGTATTGTGACCAGGTTTTGGCGAAAGCTATACTGACGGCCAGTCAATTATCCCCTTTCTTTCCAAACAGCGTCTCGCTCCAAAACTCTCTGCGCTTTTTCTCTCGGTCTTCCTGTCTTTCTATTCGGCGGAGCTCTCGCTCAAGTCGACGCATATAGTGATCGTCGGATTCATTCCGCCTTTGGGGCTTTCGCTCCATGATGTCGATAAAAGTTTGCGGATTAATCTCACGCTCCAGCAGATCGGCAAAGTCTATCTCGATGGGGAGTTCTTCCAGATAATCCGGGCACTGCAATAGAGCAATCGTCATCTCATCCAGCTCGGCAAATCGTCCGCCGGTATATTGGCGTACTTCTCTGTCTCGAGCTACGCGACGCATAAAATTGCCCCAAATTGGGAGCGCAGTTGCCGTGGCAGAGCCTCTGCTAAGGGATCTGAAGTGTACGGCTGGGTACGAAGCCCCAACCCAACTACTCACGACCAGCCTGGGCGTAAAACCGACGAACCATCCATCACTTTGGTTTTGAGTTGTTCCCGTTTTACCTGCCAAAGCACCGGTAAGTCCATATCTCGAGCGCAGTCTGGCTGCAGTACCACTATTGACCACATGAGCCATTAAAAAGGTCGTCAGTTTGGCCGTTTCCTCGTCTAGCACCCGTTCAAAAGCGAACTCCTCTTGTGGCGTTTTAAAGACGACGAGTGTATCTCCATTAGCTGTTTCTATTCGGTCCAGGTAGTGCAGTCGGTCAGGCCTTCTACCACCACTGGCAAAGGCGCTATAGGCCTGGTTCATTTCCAGAAGGTTGGCTTCAGCCGTGCCAAGTGCCAGGCTGGGAATGGGAGATACGCCCTGCTCGATCCCCAGGCGATTTACCAACTCCTGAACGGTGTCCAGGCCGGTGCGTACGGCTATATTGACGGCTACCGTGTTGATGCTTTTGGCCAGTCCTCCTTTCATAGAATACACACCTTCATATTGCCCATCCGGGTTTCGAGGATCGTAATTGTTGTAGTCGGCATAGGTGAATCGCTCGGCAGGCGTGTATTCGCAGGGGAGCATACCCCGCTCCAGAGCGGTGGCATAGACCAGCGGCTTAATGGTCGATCCGATTTGCCGGCGTGAGCCCACATGGTCGTAGGGTGCAAATCGATGGTCTACACCACCCACCCAGGCTCGCACAATGCCCGTATTGGGCTCGCTGGCCAGCAGGCCTGCATGCAACATGACGTAGTAGTGCCGCAGACTGTCGATTGGCCTCATTACGGTGTCTACGACCTGGCCGCTTTGACCGTCGTATAGGTTCATGGATTTGGACTTCCGCAGGTCGGCATCAATTTCCTCAGCCGTGAGTCCGCGCGCTTGCCTACTGGTATAGGCGTCGCTGTTGGCCAGGTAAGCTTGAAAATCGTCCTCCCAGGGAGCTTCACGGCGCCCAGACCAGTCTCTTGCCAGACCTTGCTGCAAATCTGGCATCTCATCGGCGACTGCAGCCTCGGCCATGGCCTGTAGCTTGGCATCAATAGTAGTATAAATTCGAAGCCCGTCTCGATACAGATCAAAGGAGCGACCATCCGACCCGCGGAAGTCCGAAAAAAAATCTTCCAATTCCACTTGCATACGCGCTCGCAGATAGGTGGCTAGCCCCTGGTCGGCGCTCTCGGGCTTGTATTGTAGTTCCAATTCCAGGCCCGACAGGCTGTCTTTTTCCTGTACAGTTAAAAAGTTTTTGCGGGCCATCAGGCCGAGGACGACATCCCTTCTCTGGCGCGAAGCCTCTGGATAAAGCCTGGGGTTATAGCTGGTATTAGCCTTGAGCAGGCCGATTAATACAGCGGCTTGCTCTGGACCAAGCTGCGCGGCATCGAGACTGAAAAAACGCTGAGCGGCTACCTGAATGCCGTAGACGTTTTCGCCAAAGGGCACAGTGTTCAGATATAGTTGCAGGAGCTCTTGCTTGTCATAGGCCGACTCCAGCCGACCAGCTATGGCCATTTCCCTAAGCTTGTTTTTGACGAGTGAAAACTGTCGGTAGTTCCGCCTGGGATATAGATTTTTGGCCAGTTGCTGACTGATGGTACTTCCGCCACCGCCCGATCGGTCACGTTTCAAGACCGACCGCCAAAGGACTCGACCCAGCGCGCGAAGGTCAATGCCCTGATGCTCAAAAAAACGACTGTCTTCAGTCGAAATCAAAGCCTGTACAACATAGGGCGAGATGGAGTCCAGCGGCACGGAACTTCGATTCTCAACGAAGTACTTACCCAGCAGGGTTCCATCTGTGGCATAAATCTGTGCCGCTTGATCGTTTTCTATAGCCAGCAATTCTTCCTGGTCGGGTAGCTCCCCGTACCAACCCAGACGCGTACCTACCCACATCGTGCTAACCAGCAGGATGAGCAGGGTCATCGGTGCACCCACAGCTAGTCCGATCAGTTGCCAGCGAGAGCGTTTTGCTACCCATTGAGATACGCGAATACGCAGGGTTTCTAAAAATAGGATAAGCTTGTGCTGTGCTTTTTCTTCTTTCACCAATATGGGGTTGTGCCAGCTGGGAGTCGATTCCTCAGCAGAATACCTTATCGCAAACGCTCAAATACCTACTTTTGGTGGCCAATACCTCGATAAAGTCATGAATAAAAATACCAATACCCTACTTATTGCCCTGTTGCTCCTTTTGTTGATTGGTGCTTTGGGCTGGGGCTGGAGTCAGCGTAGCAAAGCCACCGAAGCGCTGGAAGGTCAGGAAGAACTGAGTCAGGAGCTTAGCCAAATGGAAATGCTTCGCGATGGACTGGCCAATCAAGTGGACAGTTTGTCGGTCGCCTATGAAGAAGCCTTAGGTGAAAACCAGCAGTTGGCCGGAAGTCTGGCCGCCACTCGTCAGGAACTGGAAAACACCCAGTCGAGGCTTGATGAGACCATGCGCCTCAAGGACGAGACCGCGCGCTCAGCTTACAACATACGCGTACAGATCCAGGAACTTCTGGAGGTACGCTCTGTACTGGAACGCCAACTGCTCGATGTCCGCGCACAAAACGATTCCTTGCGCCGAGTCAATTTGGATTTGCGCAACGAGCTGAGCGGTACCCGCAATGAGCGCGACGAACTGGCGGAGCTCAATGATGTCATGCAACGCGAAATCGAAAACCTGACGCTGGGTAATTTCAAAGCCTCAGCCTTTCAGGTAGAGACCCTACAGCGCAACAACCGGGTAGGGGACAGGGGCCGACGTATCCGCACCATTCGCGTCGAGTTTGACCTGGCCGATGTACCTGCCGAATACCAGGGCGTCAGGCCTATCTATCTGGTCATCACAGATGCTGCCGGTACGCCTATTCCCACAGAAAATCCCATTTACCGTTACCGTTCGCTCAATG
>JBCBVN010000345.1:0-4588 GCA_039817625.1 Bacteroidota bacterium | reverse complement strand
AAGAAAAGACCGGTCCAGGCGAGGGGAGAAACGGCCTCTGCCCTCGACGGGTTTTTGCGCCAGCGCTCCCTTAGATACACCACTAAGTAGATGGACACCATCGCCCCCGTGATGTAAGCAGCCACCTGCGGAAGTCCAAAAATTTCAAGTGGTACCAGCTCACTCCCAAGCCAAAGCAAGAGATAAAAAGCCAATACCAATCCCAGCATCTGACCGGCGTATCGGCCTGATTGACTATGCTCGTCAGGCTCCTTTCGGCTATGCTTGTACAACAGATAGGTCGCCCAACCCATGATGGGCGCCGCCAGGGCAGCAAACACCATACTGTGCGTAAATGACCGATGGTAGACCAGCGCACTGATGGGGTCGGTCGCCATATTGGCAAACACATCGAGGTCGGGCAAGGTGCCTGCAATACCGCCCCACAGCATGGCCCGATTGCCGAGCTTGCGACCGAGGGTGGCTTCGCCTACGGCGGCACCAAGCACTATTTGGGTGAGGGAGTCCACCTAAAACTGCACCCCGAACGTCAGCGCCAGATTGTGCTCTCTGTAGTCGAGCTCTACGACCTGGGGCGTAAACTGATCGGGATAGGGCTGAAAGAAGTCCAGGCGAGTACGGTACTGATAGCCAAAGTCGGCAAAAAAGTCGCCGAAGCGGTAGCCAACGCCAGCACCGAAGCTGTAGTAGAGCTCGTCGTCATCGACTATGGCCGACTGCCGGGCCCCGGCACCAATGCTGACCTGAAAGGGGTCGAGATTGAGTGAGCCACCCAAGCGGAAACCCAGGCTGCTGGTAAACTGAGCGTCTACATCTTGATTCAGAAAATCATTTTGTTCGGTGAAGTCGTCGAAGCTAAACTCGTTGCCTTGCAGCTGCATGTAGTCTACTTCCAGGCCCACAAAACCTTTTCGCCCGGCTATAATGCCCAGGCCGCCCAGGAAACGCCAGGGCGTACGCAGGTTGTAGCGGAAGTCGCCAATGGGACTAAGCGCTGTATTGCCCCCTGCCATTCCAGTACCCGGATCGGTAAAGAAGTAGCTGAAACTCGTCTCGTAGGTTTCGTTGAAGGTCCAGAAGGTAGGCGTATGAGCCGCCAGGCTGATGCGTACCGCCTGAGTCGGCCGGATGATCACGCCCAGCTTGAAATTGATGCCGGCTCCATCCACGACCAGCTCCTCCTGAAAAGAGAGATCTTCGAAGGCCAGAATCTGGTTGAATTCGTCATCTTCCTGATAATTGCGAGATTCCTCGAAATTGGCAAAGGGTATACCCAGAGTTACCCCCCACATCACGATATCTTTAAAACTACCGGCTACACTAAGCCCAAGCTCACTCATGCTACCTGAGCGAGCCACCGTACCAGAGCGCAGGATTTGTCCTTCCGGGTTGCTATCAAAATCGGTGAAGAAGCCCATGTCGTCTTCCAGAATGGCCTCTACGCCAGGGGCAAAAGCCAGGTTGTTTCTGAAATCATTGAAGATACCGGCATTGGCATCGTCGGCAAAGCTCTGCACCAGGCTATTGGAAGAACGCCCCCTGAATTCGATTACCTCGTTGTAATCGGCCAGGCGGTTAAAGGTGATGCCAAAATTGACGGTTGGCCAGTTGAGGCTGCGGGTTGACCCGGCAAAAACCAAACCAAATGCCGGAATATTGAACTGGGTTTCTACTTCTACCTGTGGCTCGTTTCCAGTGCCATTCAGCAGGGTCGTTTGCAGATCAGTTGCCTGAGTACCGAAAGTAAAGCTCGCCGAGTTGCGCCTGGCCCAACCCAGGCCCGCCGGATTAGTCGACGCCACCGTATGGTCTATTCCGATGGGAGAAATACCGCCGGCTGATCCCAAAAATCGAGCCGTCCCCTCTGGAAAAATAAAGGAATAGCGAAGGGCATCGTCTATGGTCTGGGCGGCAAGCCATACGCTGGAAAACAGCGCGAAACCCATTAAAATACTACGTGACATCATAATCTGAAACGCTTTATAAACTGCAATAATAACATAATAAGCAAAGCGGCCACACGAGGGTTCTCGTATGGCCGCCTAATTATTTGTTAAATCGATAGATGAGCAAGCTCGGCTACATCAAACATCGATTGGACTTATCATCCGCCTCTGCCTCCGCGAGAAGAACGGCTTACACCGCCACCGCTAGAGCGAGAACTGCTACTGCGTGAGCTAGAGCTGCGCGTAGCACCACTGCTGCGGCTAGACGAAGACCTGCGCACACTGCTGCTACTGCGGCTGGGCGAGGTGCGACTCGGACGTACGCTACCACTGCTGCGGCTGGGCGAAGTACGGCTTGGGCGCACACTACCGCTACTGCGGCTAGGTGAAGTGCGACTCGGACGTACACTGCCACTGCTGCGGCTAGGCGAAGTACGGCTTGGAGTGGTAGCCCTTGAGCTGCGGCTAGACTCGCTCGGACGTACCGTCGTACGGCTGCGATCTATGCGGCTGTTGGTTGCACTTCCGCGAGAAGAACGCGAAGACGTAGATGGAGCAGTCGAACGGGCAGCTCCAGTTGTTGTGCGGCTACCTGAGCGTGCCGTACGTACACGATCAGCACCACTTGTTGCTCTGGAGCTACGAGCTGCGGCAGAAGCTACCGGAGGAGCCTGAGGCGTAGAAGTCTGGCGAACGACGCGTGGTGCAATAGAGGTTGTACCCGTACGAGGTGCCGTTACTCGGGCACGCTGCGAACTGGTCTGTACTGTGTTGACCACATTGACCGTATTGAAGGTGTTGCCACCGCCCCATACGGGAGGACAAGCATAAGCACCGCCACCGAAGCCGTTGCCCCAGCCGCCAAAGCCACCACCGAAGGCATTGAAGTTGTTGTTGAAACCTCTGTTCCAGCCAAATGGCCTGTTGAAGTTATTGAAGCCGTTGTTGGCCACGATAACCGTAGTACCTCCAAAGCCTGGACCAAATGAATTCCAGCGGTTAAATCTCCAGAATGGATCGTAGAAATTACCCCACGACTGCCAGCCGTTGAAGCGAGCCCACTGGTTGTATCGACGCGCGGCCCAGTAGTTGCGCGGACCAAAACCATCGTAGATCAGTACTGTGGTTCCTCCAAATCGAGGCGCACCGTAGTACCCGGCGTCTACATAGATGGGATCAAAGTAGTTGAACCCATTAAATGGTCTGCGGAAACGACGTATACGAGAACTGTAGTAGTAGTCGTAGTACTCGTCGCCAAATCTTTGCTGCGACTGCGACTGCTCATCGCCATAATCGTAGTACTCATCATCATAGGCATAATCGCTATAGCCGTCGGAGCCATAGTAATCATCATACCCATTCGAGCTATAATCCGTGCTCGGGTCAAAATAGAGATCGTCATACTGTGCCGAAACTGCCGCTGCGCTGAGCAGCAGGGCGATTAAAGCGCTATATAAACGGTATGTCTTCATGATTTTTGCTTTTGGTTGTAATCAGCTAAAGTCCGTCACTGGTTACGGCCTCTAAATTATTACTTTTGCGCCGCATTTCCGGTTAAAGAAGCCTTAAAGCCGCTCGACTGTCGTGTTAAAAACCTTAACATTTACACAATCGGGGCCTTTTTATAGACTTCCGCAGGTCGGAACTAATCCTAAAACACCAAAGTTAACCCAAAAGTTAAATCATTAGTCTCTGGCGGTTTTTGCCTGGTCTAATCTCACTTTTCTAGTATGTCTAAGGTAATTACTCCTCGCACACAAGACTATTCTCAGTGGTACCTCGATGTCGTCAAGCGCGCACAGCTGGCCGACAACAGTGCTGTCCGTGGCTGTATGGTCATCAAGCCTCGAGGTTTTGCCGTCTGGGAGCGCATGCAGCGCCAGCTCGACGATATGTTTAAAGAGACGGGCCACGTCAATGCCTATTTCCCACTTTTCATCCCCAAATCATTCCTCAGTAAGGAAGCCGAGCACGTAGATGGTTTTGCTAAGGAGTGTGCCGTGGTGACGCACCACCGCCTCATGAACGCCCCCGATGGTAGCGGGGTGGTCGTAGACCCAGCTGCTCGTCTGGAAGAGGAGCTCATTGTGCGCCCGACCTCCGAGACCATCATCTGGAATACCTACCGAGACTGGATCAACTCTTACAGAGACCTGCCCCTGCTCATCAACCAGTGGGCCAATGTGGTCCGTTGGGAGCTGCGCACCCGCCTGTTCCTGCGCACCGCCGAGTTTCTCTGGCAGGAGGGGCATACCGCCCATGCCACTGCCGAGGAAGCCGTAGAAGAAACCCGGCGCATGCTCGATGTTTACGCCACCTTCGCAGAAGAGTATATGGCCATGCCCGTCATCAAGGGCGTCAAAACGGCCAACGAACGCTTTGCCGGTGCTGTAGACACCTACACCATAGAAGCCCTGATGCAAGATGGCAAGGCGCTACAAGCGGGTACCAGCCACTTCCTGGGGCAGAACTTCGCTAAGGCCTTCGATGTACAGTTCAGCAACCAAAACAATGAACTCGAGTACGTTTGGGCCACCAGTTGGGGTGTCTCTACTCGCCTGATGGGCGGACTGATCATGACGCATAGCGATGATGAAGGACTCGTACTACCCCCCAAGCTCGCCCCGACTCAGCCTGAGTCG
>JBCBVN010000344.1:0-4604 GCA_039817625.1 Bacteroidota bacterium | reverse complement strand
CCGTTTCCAGTGGTCGATCTTGTCGCTCGAAGCTTTTGAGCGCCGCCCAAAGGTGATCCTTAACTACAGTGAGCTCGGTTTCGGTCAGGGTCTCGTTTGCTTTCAGGCGAGCGTGTGCTAATGCATAGCCCATGGCAGTCTTGGCAGACTCGCTCTCCGCACTGGCCAGACCGATTTGAAAAACCCGTATAGCATCCTCTATCTCATTCAAGTCTGTTAGTAGCTGACCAAAATGCTTGGCTGAAAAGGCGCGATGATCGCCAGTAGGCGCCGTTTCGAGTGCTTGTAGATAGTAGTATTTTGTTTGTTCCAGATCGGCTTCTGCTATTCCATAATGACGAACCATAGCCTGGTTGTGCATCAGGCGATATTCGTCGTAGAAGTCGAGTGAAGAAGGCAAATCAGATAGGTCAATGTGAAGACCATGGCTGAGCCTATTGTAGATGTCTAGCTCGTGATTCAGTGCAGGGTCGACATCGGCCAGATAGTGGTAAACTCGTTCGTAGTTGTCGAGTCGGGCAAAAATGAGTCCGAGCAAATTGGCCTCCCGAAGTTCCAGCTTTTCGCCGAGCAAGTAGGGGGGGAGCTGATTGCGCCAATCTATCAAGGGAAAGATGGCATCTTCCTTGATGACCAAACTATAGGCTTGGGGAATCGGACGCTCATCGAGATAGTCTACTATACGTACGAGTTCGTGTAGTCTGTCTTCTTTGGCGATGACCTCACGAAGCCAGTCGTGGTACTTAGTTGCGCTGTATATCGTCAGCATCTTTGTTGTCTAGTTTACGTGGATCTCTTGGATCTGCACTTATTTGTCTTTGTAAAATATCTGCGTGGCGCTGGGCCAGGGCTAGGCTAGGGTGGTCAGAGATAGTTCTGACCAGTTTGCGCAAAGGGTCTTTTTGGTCAGTGTAGATCATATCGATCCAAAAACGGCCCTTTTCCGATCTGATCTTATGGCTGACCAGACAAGTCTTCAGCCAGTTTGGGTCAGCTGATAGAAAGTCCAGGTCTTTACTGCTACCGGGTTTTTCTGCCATCTTCCATTCATTCGAGGTAGACTTGTAAAAGAGCGATACCCGGTTTGGCGGAAAATTTCAGTGGCCGGTCCTCGGGGTTTAGGTCATGGTCAATAATGATTTCCTGAAGACTTAGGGATTTGTCGCCCTTGGTGTTTCTCATCTTCAGCATGACGAGGCTACAATCATGCAAGCTTTTGAAAGCAGAATCAGACATGGGAGCCAACAGCAAATACCCTCTCTGTGGATAATAGACGGCATAGATCTGCCGGTCTTCGCCAAAGCAGTTGCTAGCTATCTGGGCAGACAGCCATAGATGCTGTCGTTTCAAAGAGATTTCTGCGGCACCAGTATGCTGATGTTCATTTTGCGGCTCTGCAAAGTGATTGGGGTCGAATATGCGCTCCATCTTGTTTAGGCTGTTTCCAGGTTGATTGATTCTTTGGCCTGCAACTCCCTTTCGATGATATCGACCAGTTTGTCTGCTGCTTGCTGCACTTGCTCGCCTAGCCCCACCTCGAGTTTTGTGTTGGTGATGGAAAGCAAGTAGACGCTTACGTCTTCAGGGTATTCATCTTGCAAGATTTTGCGCGTATAGCTCAAGGCTTGGTCCCACTTCAGCGAGTGCAAGAAAACCATCGGATCATCTTGTATGGAAGCTTCCACTTCCGATGCCGGCAGGTGATAGAGCGTGCCGTCCGGCTCGCCGGTATTGATCACACCGTCTACAAAGATGATCCGCTGGTGTCCTTTTAATTGAAAGAGCACTTCAAAAGCCGAGGTACCCATATCGAGGATAGTCAAGTCCTCCCGGTCGGATAGTCTCCCAGCCAATTGTGCGGTCACATAGCAGCCTACGCCGTCGTCACTCCGGGTTGGATTTCCGAAGCCCAAGATGGCTGTTTTAGGCCCATGATTTGACATAGTATTCCAATTAGAGCTTGAATCGAGCCAGTTCTTCGTCGTTCTTCGCATCGTGGGCGTGTACCGTACACACCAGGCAAGAGTCGAAAGAACGAGCTACCATGCCTACTTCTACGGGATCGTGCGGATCTTGTATCTCCGTACCCTCCAGGGCAGCTTCGATGGGACCGGACTTGCCTTCATCATCGTTTGGTCCGACGTTCCAGGTGGTAGGAGCCATCACTTGATAGTTCTCGATCACGCCATCCTTAAGCTCTACCCAGTGTGCAAGTGCACCACGAGCAGCTTCGGTAGCTCCCCAGCCTTTGCCATCTCTTTCCGTAGGCTTGATGTAGAACTCCCCATCGAGATCGACTTGACTGAGCCACTCCATAATGAAGTTGTACAATCTTGGTGCCTCGTGTACCCTAGCCAGGCTACGGGTGAAAACACTTGGCCCCATTTTGTCCATGATGTCCAGGAAGAGAGGATCTTGAATCTGGTGGTCCAGGTTACCTGGATTGGCATTCATGATCACGCGACTCAGAGGTCCGGCTTCTGCGGCAAAGTCGTCGAATCTTGGTGCCTTAGACCAGCTGTACTTACCCTGCCAATCGGTATCATGCATAGTTTGGCTGGCAACTGGGGTGGGGATGGGTTCATCCCAGGGGTGAGCTGCCGGCTCATTCTCAAACCAGGAATGAGTGACATGTTCTTTGATTTTTAGATGATCCATAGCATGGAAATCTTTTCCATCCCAAAAACCACCCGGACTGATCACTGCATCCTGCCGGCCTTCTACTGTTGGTTTGTTGTAAAGATCTTTGTGTAGATAAGTACCATAAGCAATGAACTTTCCGACTCCCTGACCAAATTTATCCAAGCCAAACTGAAGTGAAGCTCTAATGAAGAGACCTAAGTCGGAATTGCGCTGGCTTTCGTTTTCTTCCACCCATTCCATGAGGTCGTCCCAGGTCTTGATCTGGAGATATCGATCTATTGAACAACCGAGCCAGATACTTTCCAGCCAGTCGTTGCGGAACAGATTCATGATAGATACTGCTCTAGTAATGTCTTTGAGGGTAGGCGCACACATAACTCCACCCGGCACCATATAAGAGGAGTGTGGCCATTGCCCCCCAAAGAGGGCATAGACTTCCACAGGTCGGCCTGAGGCTACGACACCCCTTTGAAAGCTCGTGCCCACATAGGCTGCAAATCGCTTGACCACTTCCGGATACAGTGGATGATGAGCAAATTTCTTGTTGGCCAGATCGGTAGCGAAGATGGCATAAAACCATCTGGGAATACTCTGAATAGTTTCTGTAGCCTGACCTATAGCCCTGAGTAGCAGAGCGTTGGGCGTTAGCTCGGTTTTCCATATGGTATCGAGGGCAGAAGAAGCACAATAGAGGTGACTGCCTCCACATATACCACAAATTCGGGGTGTGACAATCAGACCTGATTGCGGGTCTTTACCATACATAATCTGCTCGAAACCCCTAAACATGGCCGCCTGGGTGTGGGCTTTTGTCACCACGCCATCGTCCATGTACACTTTTACGTCGAGATCGCCCTCGACACGCCCTACTGGGCTGATATTCAGTTCTTTTACTTGACTCATTATTCTTGCTCTTACTTGCTTGTTTCGAAGTGTTCCTGATTGACGCCCAGCATTTTTTCCAGACCGCCCATAACTTTCTCAAATCCGGCTCGGCTGTAATAGCCAAACTTGGATACACCCGTGGGTACGTCCTTGGGCAGGAAGCCTAAATGCTTCATGGTTTTGAGGACCGATCCTTTCTTTAGATCGTGATGCGGGAAGCCCGGCTCGGTACATCCCAGGCAGGGGTGATTGGCTCGGGTTTTAGAACTCTGACGGTTCCAAAGGATGCGATTGCAACTGGCGCGAGTCATGGGGCCTCGGCAGCCAACTTCGTAGAATAGACAGCCCCCACGCTTGCCGAAGTGGCCGTCTACTTTTTGCGCAAAGCTTATGGCATTGGGACATCCGGTTTGTACAAAATCGGTGAAGAAAGTCTTTGGACGGTGATAGTCGTCAATCAGTACGTCTCCGATGCGACCTGTGCTAATGGCCACCAGAATCTGAGTTACCCAATCTGGGTGAGCTGGGCAACCCGGAATATTAATGACCGGTAGTCCACCTTTGCTGACAAAATCTGAGCCCAAAAGTCCACCTTTGGCTTTCTTGTGAAATTGCATGCCCGTGCTTTCGCTGGGATTGGGCGGAACGGCGGGAATGCCTCCCCAGGTGGCACAATCTCCAATAGCTACCACAAATGCGGCTATTTCACTCAACTCCTTAACCCAATCGATCATAGGTCGCTCAGCGAAGTAGTTCATCGTACCAGTTCCATTGGGACCTTGGATAAGGCTTCCCTCGAAGACTAGAATGTCTAGTTGAGTATTGCCGGCCTTGATATCTTCCATCAAGTCCGTGACCTGATCGCCGATCTCTAATCCTATCGAAGGGTGCCAAAGTATATTGATGCCGAAGTCTACGACCAACTCGGGGATAGTTGGTTCTTCGGCGTTGAGGAAGGACATGGTGTTACCACTACATGCACCTCCCTGCAACCAGAGGAGATTTGCCATGATCTAGCTTAAGTTTAGAGGTGGGAGCAGTACCTTATAACTTGGACTACGCCTTGTTTTAACAAC
>JBCBVN010000343.1:0-4610 GCA_039817625.1 Bacteroidota bacterium | reverse complement strand
TCTGATCCTCGTGCGACTGCTAGTAGCAGGAGTGACGGGATGGATGCTTTCCCCGAAAGTTCTGATCCTCGTGCGACTGCTAGTAGCAGGAGTGACGGGATGGATGCTTTCCCCGAAAGTTCTGATCCTCGTGCGACCGCTAGTAGCAGGAGTGGCGGGATGGATGCTTTCCCCGAAAGTTCTGATCCTCGTGCGACTGCTAGTAGCAGGAGTGACGGGATAGATCCTGTCCCCGAAAATCCTGATTCATCCACCGATTCTAGTGAAGAAACAGCATCAATAGATAAGCTTCCCCAGATCGATTTCCTGGTTTCTGTCAGTAAAGGCACTTACATCAGGACACTAGCCTTCGACTTCGGTCGAGCCCTGGATTCCGGGGCCTTTCTGAATAGTCTATGTCGAACAAGTATTGGCCCCTACGAGCTGGAAGACGCCTGGAATCTGGAAGATTTAGTCCATTATATCACAGAAGGCGAAGTAGAAGGGTTAGAGTATTAGCGGGTCATTTAATAGATCATAGCTAATATGTGCACCATTCCTCAGCCTTCAGGCAATAGATAATCAGGGCCTGAATTTTTGACAAGAAAGTTTGCGGATGTGTTCGTTAGGGCCAGTTTCCGCTATACTTTATCAACGAGATCTTTTTGTACGTCGCCTTTGACTACTTTCTTGAGAACGTTCACCGTCAGGTGCCGGATAGGTTGACGATGAACTGCTCTCCTCTCCTTCTTCAAAAATCCGAATAACTAGATTCCGCAGCTCCTCATAGTCGATCTGAGATTCCGGAAATTGATGCTGCCAGTACGTAGAATGGCTCGTTTTATTACCCGCCTCCACATCGTAGAAATCCTGCCCCAGCACATAATAATTGGGGTTATCATTCATGTCTAAGGCGGTACTGTGCTCGGTTTGAATGGTTGACACCAGCATACCTTCGGCATTAAACCTGTAGAATACATGGCGATAGAATAGATCGTCTCTATCTCGGGGAAACCATCTGCAAATAACTTGAATATGGTCTTTGTCCTTGAGATAAAACTCATCAAACCAAAGGCCTTCATCATTGCTGCTCTGCAGCTTTTTGGTTTTGTGTAAAGACTCTGCTCTTTTGGCCAAAGCCAGGGCCTCCTCAAATTGATGGAGACCGCAATAGCTCAAACTCAATACAGAGTACGTATGATGATCGGGAGGCCTTTGCTCCTCAATGACTTGCTCTAAAATGTCAATAGCGCGTTGGAACTCGCCTGATATTTGAGCCGAAAGCCCGGCTGTATATCTATACCCCAATTCTTCTTTCGGCTCCTGCGCCAGAGAATCTGCGCAGTACAAATAAAGATCAATCGCTCTAGGATCGGACTGATCGTAATAGTAATCTCCCTGCATGCCGTAGTGATGCGGATAGGCATCGCCGGAATCAAGCACTTGCTGGCGCAAAATGGCCGCTTGTTCTACATCTCCAAGAGAGAAAAGTACATCTGCCTTTGTTGCGTAGAGATAGGCTGTATCTGGGTAAAGACTTAGACCCTGCTCGACAGTAGCAAAAGAAGAATCGTATTCTTCGTTCAGCAGAAAAAGCCAGGATCGGGTATTGTAATATCCAGAAGTATTATACCCATAGACCTCATGGACCTCATTGAGGCAATTAAGGGCTGAATCCAGTCCAATTTCAGGATCGTAGGTTAGGGCTACACATCTGTAATAGCGAGCCGTATCATTCAATAAATTGAATTGAGCAGCGGAGTCGCTGAGCTCATACATGGTCTGATAAGCAGATTCATCTAGTAAGCTATCCAGGCGCTGCTGGATCTGCTCCTGCTCAGATGTATTTTGTGCGTGCGCCCCAAGACACACTGCTGCTATCAGCAGCGCTGTTAAAAAAGGCTTCATGGCGAATGAGGTTACGTTTACATTTCTTCTACAAGATAAATGAAGAAGCTAGTAAAAAGAAACAGCTTTCACCACGGCAAAGAAACCTACTTATCTAGTGCCTTTCTTTTGGCTCTACACTTGGCACATTGCCCATTGCACTTCTTCTTCGGCTCCATATTAGCTCGAGGCTCCTTGTCAATGCTTGATGAGATGGTCTGTAAGGCGAAGTACTGATCGCGTTCTACGTTGGCGTTTTGCATTTGATAGCATCTTATTCGGCATACGATGATGGTTCATGAGTACCATTGGTACACCTCCTTGTGATTTGTGAATCAAAGCTATTCCGCCAGACAATGAGCGGACCTGACAAGCATCAGCGAGGTCGCTGATCTTTATCATGCTTGTCTATCCAGGCATTTCTGCCAGCTTTTCTCGATCGAGAAAAGCTGGCAGAAATGCCTGGATAGACAAGCATGATAAAGATCAGCGACCTCGCTGATGCTTGTCAGGTCCGCTCATTGTCTGGCGGAATAGCTTTGATTCACAAATCACAAGGAGGTGTACCAATGGTACTCATGAACCATCATCGTATGCCGAATAAGATGCTATCAAATGCAAAACGCCAACGTAGAACGCGATCAGTACTTCGCCTTACAGACCATCTCATCAAGCATTGACAAGGAGCCTCGAGCTAATATGGAGCCGAAGAAGAAGTGCAATGGGCAATGTGCCAAGTGTAGAGCCAAAAGAAAGGCACTAGATAAGTAGGTTTCTTTGCCGTGGTGAAAGCTGTTTCTTTTTACTAGCTTCTTCATTTATCTTGTAGAAGAAATGTAAACGTAACCTCATTCGCCATGAAGCCTTTTTTAACAGCGCTGCTGATAGCAGCAGTGTGTCTTGGGGCGCACGCACAAAATACATCTGAGCAGGAGCAGATCCAGCAGCGCCTGGATAGCTTACTAGATGAATCTGCTTATCAGACCATGTATGAGCTCAGCGACTCCGCTGCTCAATTCAATTTATTGAATGATACGGCTCGCTATTACAGATGTGTAGCCCTAACCTACGATCCTGAAATTGGACTGGATTCAGCCCTTAATTGCCTCAATGAGGTCCATGAGGTCTATGGGTATAATACTTCTGGATATTACAATACCCGATCCTGGCTTTTTCTGCTGAACGAAGAATACGATTCTTCTTTTGCTACTGTCGAGCAGGGTCTAAGTCTTTACCCAGATACAGCCTATCTCTACGCAACAAAGGCAGATGTACTTTTCTCTCTTGGAGATGTAGAACAAGCGGCCATTTTGCGCCAGCAAGTGCTTGATTCCGGCGATGCCTATCCGCATCACTACGGCATGCAGGGAGATTACTATTACGATCAGTCCGATCCTAGAGCGATTGATCTTTATTTGTACTGCGCAGATTCTCTGGCGCAGGAGCCGAAAGAAGAATTGGGGTATAGATATACAGCCGGGCTTTCGGCTCAAATATCAGGCGAGTTCCAACGCGCTATTGACATTTTAGAGCAAGTCATTGAGGAGCAAAGGCCTCCCGATCATCATACGTACTCTGTATTGAGTTTGAGCTATTGCGGTCTCCATCAATTTGAGGAGGCCCTGGCTTTGGCCAAAAGAGCAGAGTCTTTACACAAAACCAAAAAGCTGCAGAGCAGCAATGATGAAGGCCTTTGGTTTGATGAGTTTTATCTCAAGGACAAAGACCATATTCAAGTTATTTGCAGATGGTTTCCCCGAGATAGAGACGATCTATTCTATCGCCATGTATTCTACAGGTTTAATGCCGAAGGTATGCTGGTGTCAACCATTCAAACCGAGCACAGTACCGCCTTAGACATGAATGATAACCCCAATTATTATGTGCTGGGGCAGGATTTCTACGATGTGGAGGCGGGTAATAAAACGAGCCATTCTACGTACTGGCAGCATCAATTTCCGGAATCTCAGATCGACTATGAGGAGCTGCGGAATCTAGTTATTCGGATTTTTGAAGAAGGAGAGGAGAGCAGTTCATCGTCAACCTATCCGGCACCTGACGGTGAACGTTCTCAAGAAAGTAGTCAAAGGCGACGTACAAAAAGATCTCGTTGATAAAGTATAGCGGAAACTGGCCCTAACGAACACATCCGCAAACTTTCTTGTCAAAAATTCAGGCCCTGATTATCTATTGCCTGAAGGCTGAGGAATGGTGCACATATTAGCTATGATCTATTAAATGACCCGCTAATACTCTAACCCTTCTACTTCGCCTTCTGTGATATAATGGACTAAATCTTCCAGATTCCAGGCGTCTTCCAGCTCGTAGGGGCCAATACTTGTTCGACATAGACTATTCAGAAAGGCCCCGGAATCCAGGGCTCGACCGAAGTCGAAGGCTAGTGTCCTGATGTAAGTGCCTTTACTGACAGAAACCAGGAAATCGATCTGGGGAAGCTTATCTATTGATGCTGTTTCTTCACTAGAATCGGTGGATGAATCAGGATTTTCGGGGACAGGATCTATCCCGTCACTCCTGCTACTAGCAGTCGCACGAGGATCAGAACTTTCGGGGAAAGCATCCATCCCGCCACTCCTGCTACTAGCGGTCGCACGAGGATCAGAACTTTCGGGGAAAGCATCCATCCCGTCACTCCTGCTACTAGCAGTCGCACGAGGATCAGAACTTTCGGGGAAAGCATCCATCCCGTCACTCCTGCTACTAGCAGTCGCACGAGGATCAGA
>JBCBVN010000342.1:0-4612 GCA_039817625.1 Bacteroidota bacterium | reverse complement strand
AGTGAAATTGAAGGTGTATATGCCTGCTAACCCCAAATCTTGCGCTGGATTGACCAGCCCATTGGGGATGTCTCCACCTGCGGAAGTCCAAACAAAAATGCCGCCCGCCGGGTCAATTTGCTCGATGCCGAGCTCCTGCAGTGATAGTAGGCTATCTACCAAACAGGCCTGGGCTGCATCGTTGGTGGTCGCTACCGGAAGCGCCATGACCGCGATGTCTGGCCGCCGTTCTACCGTGCATCCATTGGCATCCAAATAGCTATACAGTGGCTGGTGAAGCCCCGGACCGGTAAGGGCAGGATCGAAAACGCCAAGCTGCCCGTCGATGATGCCCGGACCAGACCAGGTGCCGCCGGTCGGATTGAACTGTAGTTGTATACTGCCATCGTCTTCGCACAGCATTTCATCGGTGACGCTAACCGCTTCTGACGGGATGATCTCGATTTCTATAGAGCCGGTATCGAGGCACGGCCCCGTCGATAGTACATATTGAATCAGGTTGGTCCCCAGATCCGCCTGGGCCGGGTCAAATAATCCTTGTAAAGCATCTATGATGCCTGGCCCCGACCAGCTTCCTCCTCCTGGAAAAGCTTGTAACTGAACGACAGAAGAGCCACTACAGTAAGTCGGCTCGGCCACGAGCTGTAGAACTTGTCGATCCTGAATATCAACATCTATAGATTCGGTAGCCGTACCGCATCGGCCATCAACGGTGAGTGAAATACTCCCTGATTGGTTGAAAAGAACGGTACCAAAGTCAAATCCGGAAAAGGTCTCGGGTTGTCCATTGGTGAAAGTCCATTCGTAGTTGGTGGCGGTACCGGTTGTCAGTAAGTTGAGGTCGACAAGTTGGACGGATGCTTGTTCGCAGGCAGGATCAGGCGGACTGAGGCTCAGCGTGGGTGGCTCTTCGATCAATATGTCTATTCCCTGAGTAGCGGAGCCACAGGCATTGGAGCCTACCAGCTCTACCCGGTAGGACCCGGCTTGCAGAAATCGTATGGTGATGGTTTCTGATTGTGCATTCATATTGGGGTCTGTGTAGACCCACTGAATGGGGTTGCCGTTGGCTGGCAGAATATTCCAGCTTAGGGTAGTATTCAGGTCGCCATCTCGAGTGAAGGTAATTTCGTCATTGACGCAAGCGGCATTGTCGTCACTCAAATTCATGGAGGTGAATTCGGGCATTAATGGCGCCTCTACGTTAATGATGCCTGTCAATTCATCGCTATTGCAGAATCCGGTAGCGGTGAGGGTGACGACGTAAGTTCCCGGGTCATCGTAGGTATGATCGGGGTTGGTTTCGTCGCTGATCTCCCCATCTCCGAATTGCCACTCATAGCTATCTGCATTGCAAGACACATTGGAAAAGGACACGGGGTCGCCCGCACAGACCACATCGATGATGCTGGTTTCAAAATCGGCTTTAGCGGGCGGGCGCAAGGAAAAATCGTAAGTGCCGGAAGCGCAGCTGAAACCGGCATCGCAGGCCAGGATACCTCGAAAGGCAACGGCAAAACTGATGCCCATTTCGCAAGAGTCCTGAAAAATATTGATGTAAGTATGGCTGATTGGATCGTAGTTGGCAACGGTGTCTATAGTACCATCCTGCCAGTCGACGATGAAGAAATCGAAGCCCGGATCGGAGAAATTGTTGAGGGTGATGGTTTCCCCTTCGCAGAAGACGACTGCTCCGTCGGTATCGAAGCTGGCGTTGAGCAATCCGCAGGCGATATCCGGACAGAGTATAGGGTCTTGAGCATAAAGAGCATAGCTGTTTAAGCTCCAGGCCAAAAAGAGTAAAAGAAAATGACTAATGCGCATGGCCGCCTATAAGTTTGTATTGCTATACCAGATGTTGTCGTAAATTTTTTGACGTGATGGGGAGACGTGGAATAAATAACAGTTGGTCTGTTTGTTCTTGTAAGCACCTTCCTCTTCTAGTCCGGCAATGGAGCAGCTGATGCTGCGGCCACCGAAGTGAAGCCGGGCGGTGAGCTCCAGAGGAGCATTCACATAATTCTTCAGTGGACCATTCTGGAGGCTATAGCTCAGTCCAAAATCAAATCGACTTTTGCGGTTGGGGTGTACAAAACCCAGTTCAAATTGCAGGCTGAGCCAGTTGGTATTCTGTCCGGTATCCGGACTTTTAGCGTGGTGGTAGAACATGCCGAAGGTGGCATTGCGCTGCCAGGTGAGGCCCATTCCCAATTCGAGATAACCAAGCCCTTCCTGCCATTGCATAACGGCAGAAGGCCTGACGGCCCAATAGCGACCCTGTCGGGTATATACCACCTTTTCGCCTACTGCACTGGCGATCCAGCGTTCGCCGAGTGGATTGTCGAGACCCAATAAAGAGGCGGTCTGGCGAGCATCTACGGAAACAAGACCACCCCAATTGTGTACGGCTAGCCCCAGGTCGATGACCCAAGACCTATCGTCTCTTCGATTCATGATATGCCGCCAGGCCACACCTAAGCTGGGGGTAAAGTATCGCGGTGTGTCAGCTGATTCTCCGGCGGCGTTGAAGGCAGAGACATTCGGCCTGCCATCAGCATCTGTCAGATTGTAAGTCGGGTCGATTTGGTCGAGAAAGGTTAGCCGGCTGTAGTCGATGGTTCGCTGGCCCCAGTGCAGGCCAATACCAAATCGCAGGTTGCCTGAAGAAATGGTCGAATGGCGCCGGCCAGAGGTCGGAATGAAAAAGGCGGTTCTGAAGCCAAACTCATTGGTGGTGAGTAAACCCTCGCCCTCTTCATCGCGGGTAGCTACTACGCCCCAGTCCAGGAAAAAACAGGGTAGCGACTCTTCGAAAGTGACTTGGGAGGTCCGATAGGCTGCAGCGGTATTGGCCCCCCACTGCATACGGTGTTTGGCCGTTATACTCATCGATCCCCTTTTACCTACGAAGGCCGGATTGAAACTCGATTCGTTTCCATAAAAATGAGAGAAGAACGGATCCTGTGCGGACAGGGAGACTGCGAGGCAGCTGATCATTAAGCTGCCCAAGAATAGTTTTTGGGACATCGGGGAAAAAGCGTGTGTAAGTAGTCAAATTGCTACTGGGGCTAGGCCCTGCTAAAATTGGTTAGATTTATCAAAGAGCCATCGCAAATATAAGTAATTTCCACATGAGTTGAAAGGGGAGAAATCTTAAAGTTTGGCATGCTGATTTTACTTTAACATAATCTCATGCCCGTAATCATGCAATGGCCTTGTTCTCAATGAGGGTGTAGACAGGAATTGTTCCCTCGCTTAGATCATCAATTTTGGTAATGAATTCGGCACTATATAATTTAGGAAGTTTCAATTTTTGAACGAGAGGTTCAGATATCAAAATGTCTTCTTCAGGAGCGTATTTTCCAAATAACTTTTCGATAGCTGCAGTTTGATATAAAACTTCCCCCTGATAGATTATCTGACTTTTGATGTCTCCTAATTCTCCGATAATAACCTCTCCACAATGAAAGCTTGCAGAAAATCTAGGCACGATGCCATATTTGTTGATATACTTCTCTCTGATTTTGAAAATTTTGTGCTTCACATTGAAGTAAGCTAGGATGCAATTACAGTTCTCAATACCCTTTTGCATATCCCATGCCACGATCAATTTGTCTCCGATATAATCATATATAGACCCCTTTACTGCCAGGATGCTCTCTGTTATGTCTCCATAGAAGTCATGCATGAAATGATGAAAGTCAACGCCGCCTAGCTTTTCGGCTATTGGGGTCGAGCCTCTTAAGTCCAAGTACATGAAAATTCGTTCTACTTCTTTAGGTCGATGATATCTACCCGATATGTAGCTGAAAAGAACCCCTTGGCCTAGTTTCTTGCTGATCTGCCGTGTGAAAATGATAAGTCCTATGAAAATGAGTGCGTAGAAAAGAATGACATCAAAGTCTTCATAGTATAGGAAGTTTTGAAACTGTTGACTGTTGAAATGTTCAATAATTCCTCTGTCTAAATAAATAGACTCGATAAATAGGATCACGGTAGGGATTATGGAGAGGAAGATTAAGAAGTAGGTAGTTGTTTTGATTATTAGTGATTGGATAAATGTGAACCTCTTTGTAAGGGTGTTGAATATCTCTAATTCTAATAGCGAAATGAGTAGGCCTCCAATCAGGCTGATAAAAAAGCCGTTGAGAAATGGTAATAGTTCATTGATGCCATCGGCTATTAAAGGATATGTTAAGCCAATTAATATGGAAGAGATAGTGATTTGAAAGGCTGTTTTCCATTTTCTCTTTTGTACTACAGATAATGTCATATCATAAGTGATTTACAGGTGCTGTAGAAAGGGAATGAAGGTTTACTTTTTTTTGCTTTCCTTTTAATTCGAATGAGCCTAAATCCGAAGACTTATATATAGCCGGTAGGTCGACCTTTTTTAATAAGTACTCTGAGATGAGGTAGTCGTGTTCTTCTGTCGTGTTTCCTAAGATTCTGGCACAAGTATTCATGGTGTCGCCGTGGTACTTGATTTCACTCTTTACCTCGCCGATAAGACCCTGGATTAAAGTGCCTGCATGTAAGGAGGCTCTGAAAACTGGAGTGATAGAATATTTTTCAAAATAATATATCTTATTTGATTCAATTATTTCTTTTA
>JBCBVN010000341.1:0-4638 GCA_039817625.1 Bacteroidota bacterium | reverse complement strand
ATTTAAGGGTGACCCACTCCCGTGTTTTGTTGAGGAGGATATGGATGTTGGTGTGGCTCGTCCAGTGGATATTGAGACATTCCTCCCTAATGTGTGTTAGATATAAGGAGGGAGTGAAGATGAAGAGAAGGGAGGATTTACTGAGGTGTGTGATCGCTTCTAACAGAGGATTGCACTGCATAAGAATTACGAGACCAAGCATCAAACTTCTGTAGGGAACTGAATAGGCTGCCAATTTGACTTTGAAGACGTTTTAGAAAATGCTACAGTTGATATCCCATCTCGAATGAAACTAGCAAAAACATTGTCTACCTTTTGGTATAGCGCCTTTGTAATGGGCTCAAATCCATGAGCAAACAAAGAATAATTACGGATTTGGAGTGTATCTAATATCGCACGCTCTTTTTTTCGATAAAGCTGCCCTAAGGGGTCTTCTGGATCTAAGTGACACAAGAGTTTGTAGCTTTCACGTAGAGAGAGCTGCACCTTACCTGATTTATTGTGCTCATATTGCTGACGCAGTTCATCGTTCGGCAGAATACTAAGATCAACATCAGCTGTCTCAATTTTGTAGGCTTGAAGAAGCCGAATTTGTCCCAACAGTTCCAACGCTCTATACAACCGACCTACAGCATCATCAAATCTGTCTTGAGAAGCCCGCCTTTCTGCATTCAGTAGCAAATCTTCAACGAGTTCATAGCCATGACAGGCTACGCTGTAGTCTTCTCCTGCTTGTTTTGCATTTTGAGCAAAGGCAGTATCGATTTTTAAACGGCTGCTCAACACTCGTTTTAGAAAAAGCCCAAGCTCACGAAAATCTTTCATCTTATGCTGCAATTCTCGCCAAGCCTCAGCATGGTCGAAACAGTCCCAAGCTTCTAAGGCACGATAGAAGTCGAGCTGCTCTCTAATGAGTACTTTTTGTTCCGGTTGAATTTCTTGATCTATCAGTAACTGCTTCAATTCTGTAATAACTGGTGAATAATCGTACTTTGCAACAAATAGTGGAACAATCTGCTTTAGCCTGCGCGCTGCCCGAACAGAACCTACGGATGAACGCTCTGTTACCTCACCCTGCTTAATGTTGAAAAGATTTAGACGTTGCGCTTTGGTTAGATAAAGCCCCATATCATAATCTAGAGCCACAAGACCTAATGCCACCGACATTGTCTTAGTTCCAGCAGTATAGTTGGCGACAATTTCTGCTGATCCATTCTCAAGTTTCACAGCTTCTACCGCTGTTCTAATGGCTTGATAGCTTTGTTCTAAGTCATCCTCGTATTCTAGTAAAATAATATCGCTGTCAGCCTGGAAACG
This sequence comes from Bacteroidota bacterium, assembly GCA_039817625.1. GTDB lineage: Bacteria > Bacteroidota > Bacteroidia > Chitinophagales > Saprospiraceae > Neolewinella. Next base: position 3,321 of record JBCBVN010000341.1, on the reverse strand, counting down.
ATCAATTGTTTTTGTCTGCTCCAAAATATTGGGTAGTCGATTGACAACTTGACCACCCCTATATTCTTCACAAGGGCTACCGTCTCCATTGACCTGCGAAGCACTTCTTTGCGAACAGATGAAGATCACCCTATCCGGCTGTAGTTGTTGAATAGCAGTTACCACTGGAACGAAAGCTCCCCCAACGGTGATTAATAAAATTTTGCGAGGCATGGTTAGCATAGCTTGTTCCTTTAACTATTGTCTTTTCTGTTTTTTCTTAGGATAGGCTTAGCAACGTTTTTTGTACTGACTGACTTGTCCTGATTTGAATTTGGAGAAGATACGGTGGGTTCAAGTGGCAATCCTTGATCCTCTGACAACAGTGGTAGTGCAAGTTTTCTGCCAACGGGTGTACCATTCCTTGGATTTCCACGCTGTAAGTTCTTTCCGAACCACGTAAAGCCTTCTTCTCTGGTGGCTTCATTAGCTTGTTTACTAGGGTGATAGTCAGATGTGCGTGGGTAATGGATTGGTAGCTGGTCGTCAAATCCTTCGCTCATCCTCAGAAATGACTTGATAAAGCTAATTTCTTCAAAAGACTGAGGTTCCTGACTATTCACATCATTTCCGTAAGCTGTTTCAATTGCTTGTTGGAAAGCTACGATTGCAGTTTCCAGATTGAATGCTTCGAGCGTAGGCGGTCTTAATTCACTATAAAATGTTTGCCACTGAGCACCGTTCTTTAAATCAGTTAGCAATGGATCAACAGTCAGCTTGACGCTGCCAAAGCCAAATGGTTTACCACCACCTAGTCGATGACATGTCACCGCATCATATTGCTCTGACGACGATAGCAACCACAGCAACCCACCTAACTCAACCATTGATAAATTAGTAACGTCTATCTCAAATTTCATCGTGACATCAGGTTCCACCCACTCAGAGATAGAACGATTCTGATTGCTGTTTTCGCCTGGATGAATATAGTCATGTGCCTCAGGCGTATAGGGCTCTGTCCACTCAGCCCTAGTTAAGTGCTGATGATGCGGATATACCTTGCGGCCTCGGATTGTTTGCTGCCCGCTATAGCCTCTCTCCTGCCGAACAGTCGAGCTAATAGCTTTACCGTTGCTATCTGCCAGGTAAAAACGAAACTGCTGTGGATTAGGCTGTCCTAAAATAGGGAGTGAAAGTGGTATTGGAAACTTTTTTATGGGGTTAGGGTTTACAGAACTATCGTAAGTGACAGAATGAATTCTTAGATTGCCTTTGTAAGTGCCAGAACCCTCTTGATTAGCCCAGCCAAAGACACGATCAGCTGAGGAAAGATCTTCTACTGTTTTTGCAGGCCGTAATTGGTCAGGGATTAGTTCCTGTGGTGGTTTTTCGTACAACCCTCTCGAAATCATTGCAGGATAAAGATCTTCAATTTGATACTTACCATTTACTTTTTTGACTAGGGCATAGCATAAAGAACCAGATGTGAGCGTTTTATCAACATAGTCTGGCTTGATATGTCGTGACCATTTTGATTTTTTCAATGCTGGTGGGCGAGTTGCATTGTCTTTGAGTTCCGCAGCATGGGTGCGTTGGTAGTCACTAATCAGATTTTCCCAACGCTGCTTAAGTTCGGCCGTCAAGGGTTCCTTGATAATATTTCCATTACAAAAGAAAACACGTTCATCATGTTTCGTGTCGATATTACGATTGCTGACGAAAACATACCCTTGTTTGATAGTTTGAAAAGATTTAAGAGAAGAGTGTTGCCCTTTTTTTCTACTAGGCTCAAGCTCTGCTGGTATTGATAACACACTGTCGTTTTTAGTGATTTCGCGAACTTTCCAGTATTGAAACCCGCCATTTCTGGTTTGCTTTTGACAAAGCTCTACGACTGCATTCACCAAATCACCATGTTGTGGCGGGGAATTATCCTCAATGTACCGCACCGCTCTATTCTTATCGACCTCGCCAGTGTCATTGATATCGTGCTTGTCAGCGCAGTATCTAGGTAACCAAGCAGCATACATTGCCCTATCAGGTTTTCCATCCTTTCTAATAGTGGAAGTTCCTGTATAAAGACACACGTTATCACCGTCAATTCTGGCAGGTACCATTGAGAGGCCTTTTTGAGCAGCCATTCTATAGGCTAGGCGATCGCTATGGTTTTCTGATATTCCAAATCGAGAATTGGTTACGGCTTCGTAAGCACTACGCAGCATTCCTTTGATTGCAGTTGGAGCAACATGGGGAACCTCAATTAATTGATTGGAACCTGCTTGAATAGGCTGCTTGATTGCTCGTATAGGAAAGGTTGTATGCTCTTTTCTGCTTTGATCATCTTCCTTAGTTACTCCGTTCGCAGCATCAACCATTAAAAGCGGTGTTTGAGTCGTCATCTTGACAGAAATACGACCGCTCCAAGCATCTTGATAAAAAAGAGCATGGCTTTTAGGACTGTGGTCGCCTAATGTTTCATGATTTGTCTCACGGGAAGGTATTGGGATGAAATTATACGGGTTGTGGAAAAATCCATCCTTTTTAAGGACGGCCTCGTCTCGGTTCCTTTGTATTTCGGCATCTCTTTTAGCCTGTTTCTCTGATCTAACACGCTCACGTTCATCACGCTCATTCTCTATCGAAGCTTGAGCCATCCCCTCTTTTAATTCCGATAGTTCTGGAGCATCTGCAAGATTAGAAAGACTAATTTTTTCTACTCTGTTATTTCTGGAGCCTTTTTTTCTATCAGCCATTATTTATCCTTGCTCTCCCAGCTTAAGTTCAATAGTCGTTCGTATTTTACGTAGGCATTACCATCCTTATCCGTACACAGATACTCTTTGGCCTGTAGCGTAATGAAGTCTTTTTTCCCTTCTGAAGCAATGGGCAAAGCTAACTTGCCAATCTGCGAGGTAGAAACAATCGTCCAATCTTCGGGGACGCTCGCTGTATCTTCGTCATACTCACCCCACACGGCGTACTGCTGTTGCAGTTGATCGTAAGCCTTTATGGTCATGAGTTCTTTGGCTTCTAGCTCGGGTGACTTGTTTTTTCCGGTTTCGGTGATAAGCACCGAGCGACCGCCTGCTGCGCCGGGGGTGTTTAGCCAGCTGAGTTCGGCCACTGAGTTGAACACTCTGGCTTCAAAGATAAAGGGCAGATGCAGGTTTTTGAGCTTCCATTTTTTTTCCTGGCGTTGAAGTGTTTTTACAACAATCTTGCCATCGTCGCCTTTGGTCAGTCGCCCTACGGTGCAGGCGCTAGGGCTATAAAAAAGTCCGATAGCACCTGCTAGTCGATTACCTTCAGAGGCTAGTGCATCGTACAGGCTTACCTCATCCA
>JBCBVN010000340.1:0-4648 GCA_039817625.1 Bacteroidota bacterium | reverse complement strand
AAGGAGTCAGGTATCTCTGGCCACATGGATGGGAAACTGCTATCTTCGCATTCCTTTAAAGCGTCTGCTGTATCCTTACTATCCAGGCGCCTTTCTAAGAACTACTGACCGATCTAACCAAATACAACCATGACTGACGCCACGTTCAAAGTCCCTTTTCCCGAAAATGAGCCTGTTCTCTCCTATGCGCCAGGTAGTGCAGAACGCGCTGAACTCGAGCAGGCGCTAAAAGCCGCTAAGTCTGAGACTAAAGTTCTCCCTATGTTCATCAATGGGGAGCGTGTGGTAGCAGCAGGAATTAAAAAATCAGTAAGCCCTCCTCACGAGCATAGCCATACGTTGGGACACTACAACCTGGGGGGTAAAGGCGAAGTTGGATCTGCCATCACAGCAGCGTTAGCGGCAGCTCCCGCCTGGGCAGCTACACCGTGGCAAGAGCGGGCGGCTATCTTCTTAAAGGCGGCCGACTTACTGAGTGGTCCCTGGCGTCAGCGGATGAATGCAGCGACTATGCTGGGTCAAAGTAAGAATGCCTTTCAGAGTGAAATCGACGCAGTTGCCGAATTGTGTGACTTCTTCCGATTCAATGCCTATTATCTGTCACAGATCTATGAAGAACAGCCGCTACATTCACCCAAGCCTACCTGGAATCGACTGGACTTCAGGCCGCTCGAAGGATTTGTATTTGCCATTACACCTTTTAACTTTACTAGCATAGCAGCTAACCTTCCAGCGGCACCTGCTCTCTGCGGAAACGTATGTGTTTGGAAGCCTGCGGAAAGTCAGATCTATTCAGCAGTAACCATCATGGAACTATTCGAAGAGGCTGGCCTACCTCCGGGTGTCATTAACCTGGTTTATGCCGATGGGCCCGAAGCAGGTGAGGTCGTATTTAGCCACCCCGATTTTGCCGGGTTGCACTTCACTGGTAGTACCGCTGTATTCCAGCAGCTGTGGAAGACTATTGGGCAAAATATTGAAAAGTATCGTTCCTATCCTCGCATCGTGGGCGAAACCGGCGGCAAAGACTTTGTTATTGCTCACCCGAGTGCCGATGCCGAGCAAGTAGCTGTAGCCCTATTGCGGGGTGCTTTTGAATTTCAAGGGCAAAAGTGTTCCGCAGCATCCAGAGCTTATATTCCAGAGTCTCTATGGGGACAAATAAAGTCCAGGCTTGTCGACGATCTCCAGACGGTCAAAATGGGAACCGTCGAAGATTTCGGCAACTTTGTCAATGCAGTTATTGATGAAAGAGCATTTGATAAAATTTCGGGCTACATAGACTATGTCAAGGAAGCTGACGACGCGGAAATCATTGCTGGCGGGGGCTACGATAAATCCAAAGGATACTTCATAGAACCAACAGTGGTCGTCACCTCAAACGCCCGATTCCGCACCATGGAAGAAGAGATTTTTGGCCCGGTTCTGACTATATACGTTTATGAAGACGACAACTGGTACGGTGCTCTTCAGATGGTCGATTCTACCTCTCCATACGCGCTTACCGGTGCTGTCTTTGCTCGCGATCGAGTAGCCATACAAGAAGCTGGTGATGCTCTGCGTCAATCTGCCGGTAACTTCTACATCAACGATAAGCCCACAGGAGCTGTGGTTGGTCAACAACCCTTTGGTGGTGCCCGCGGAAGTGGTACTAACGACAAGGCCGGCTCGATCCTCAATCTTTATCGCTGGATCAGCCCCAGAACGATCAAAGAGAACTTTGCCGCGCCCAGGGATTACAGATATCCGTTTTTAGGGTGAAGATTTGGTGTTTTAACGGTATATATTGCTTTATTGAGCTCAATGGCCCCTAGTATGTAGTCGCTACATATTCCTTCTGAGTATGTCTACTATCTCCCTAAATGATTGTCGGACTGTGGGAACTTTACCCGCGACGTTCATGAAAGGATGAATAAGCCCTTCATATAATCGTATTTCAGTAGGGACATTGGCAGCCTTAAGCATTTGGCCATAAGCGACGCCCTCGTCTCTTAGGGGATCAAAACCAGCTATGAAAATAGCTGCTGGACATGCGCCCGCAAGGGTACCAAGCGCAGGTGAGGCTAAAGGATTAAGGCCATCAGCTTCATGGTTTAAATAATGATTTGAGTACCAGGTAATTTTTTTCTTTTCTAAAAAGAAACCTTCTCCCATCAAATCATAAGATCGCGTCTGCTTACTTAAGTCCAACCATGGCACCCATAATGCTTGGAACTTAGGCGGATATAGAGTTGATTTTCTTTGTTGAGCAACCACGGCCGCTGCGTTTCCGCCAGCACTATCTCCACCCACAGATATCCGATTTGGGTTCAGACCCAGATTATCCGCTTGATCGACTACTGCATCATAAGTATCCAGGCAATCGTTAATCCCAGTTGGAAACTTATGTTCAGGGGCTAGTCTATAGTCTACTGCAATAACTGCACAATTGATCTCATGTGCCAGCTGGCGACAAAGATCTCTGTGGGAGTCTAACGAACCGGAGAGAAAACCACCGCCATGAAAATAGACCAAGGCAGGTGCATCAGTAGCTGGTAAAGCTTCTGGTCGATGGATTTCACAAGGTACCTGTCCATTCCTGCCATCTACTATCCATTTGGTTATGGATACTGTTGGTTCAGGGTCATGTGCAAACCAGGTTCCCTGGATGTCAAATTCTCTACGTTCTTCTTCCGGTGTAGGAATATAGCCAGCCTCATGGCTGGTGAAAAATTTCACCATAAGCTGGATATAAGGGTCCATTGTTTGGCCATCAATTTCGATAGGTTGGCCGATCAATAGTTTAACCATTGACAATGGCAATTTTAGAGCTGCAAGAGCCAATGCCTTTTTAATCCTTTCCGATAACGTAACTCGATGTTTCACCTTCTCTTAATTTTGAAGATGCCGATGCATGAAAGAGGAGGAAAAAACCCTTTTTACTAAGGTTATGATTCTCAAATATCTAGAGCGCTCAATTAGCAATATCATATTCCTCAAAGTTCACTTTCCTGGTAATCTGTTGATATTTTATGATTCGATTGGGGTAATTGTTGGCGATGTCTCCGTTCTCAGATCTGTACCAACTCTTGGCTACCTTAGTCCAGATCATTCCCTTCAGTTTTTCCTGAGTCCGGCTGTAATAATGATTTAAAACCTGAGGCTTTACACTCAGAGATGTCCAGCTGTTTTTGACTAAACCTTCGACACATTGAGCGATATAACCAGCTTGGGCTTCTCCTACCAAGAGATAAGAAGTATGACCAATATTTGTATTGGGCCCGTACATGATAAATAGATTTGGAAATCGATCTATTGTTATACCCAAATATGCCTTAGGGCCATGTTGCCAATGTTCTTGAATAGGGAGCTCGTTTTCTCCCCGAATATCCAATCCCAATAAGAAAGGGTTGCTGAAAAATCCTGTAGCATAAACCAATGCATCAATTTCATAAGTTGAGTGATTGTTACCAACTACAGCATTAGCTTGGATCTCCTTTATGCCTCCTGGCACCAGTTGTACATTTGATCTGGCTAGAGCCCGATAGTAGGTGTCAGAAAAGAGCACTCTTTTTGCACCTAGCGGATAAGTGGGTGTAAGTGCCTTCACTAAAGCAGGGTCTTTGATGAATTTCTTTATGTATCGAATTGACTTATTCTGATAGAATCTGCGGAGTAGATAATTTTTGTCCTTCATCAAGAAGAAAAAGAAACCCGTCAGCATCCAAATTTTGAAGCGATAGAATTTGAGTAAAAAGGGAAAACGGGCGACCAATTTCTTTTCCCAAGATTTGTAAGCCCGATCCTGCTTAGGTAGCATCCAGTTGGCCGTTCGCTGAAAGATCAACACCTTCTTAGCCGTCTTTGCTACTTCAGGGATGAATTGCACTGCACTTGCTGCATTCCCGATCACACCTACGACTTTATCATTCAAAGGAACATCATGTCGCCAACGCGCCGAATGCCAGTTCGCTCCGATGAATGAATCTTTCCCTTTAATATCAGGAACTCTTGGATGATGAAGCTGACCGATGGCACAGATAAGTGCACGACTATGATAAGTTAGACCATCTTTGGTGCAAACGACCCAGTGGCTTTCAGCATTCGCCCATTTAGCAGAGGTCATTTCTCTTTGAAAATGGATGTGGTGACGGAGGTCATATTTGTCAACGACGTATTTGATGTAGGCTAGAATCTGCTCCTGCATGGACCATTTGAACTCCCAATATGGATAAGGCTCAAAAGAGTAGCTGTACAGTGCAGAAGGGATATCACACTCAGCACCCGGATAAGTGTTCTCTCTCCAGGTACCTCCTACTTCCGAAGCTTTTTCCAGAATGACAAAATCATGGATACCTCTCTCCTTCAGCTTGATGGCCATTGCAAGACCGGAAAAGCCACTTCCTATAATGATAGCCGTATGGGTGTTGGTAGGCATTGACCTGGACTTTCCCACATAATAGCATAATCTGATTTATTAGTGCAGGAAAACGGTTGAAATTGGCTATGTCGACCGGATTGGCGCTAAAACGAGCTGACCTATAGGCATAAAACAAGTAAGGATTCACGCGAAGAGCAAATCCTTACTTAAGTGGAGAATACCGGAGTCGAACCGGTGACCTCTTGCATGCCATGCAAGCGCTCTAGCCAGCTGAGCTAATCCCCCATT
>JBCBVN010000339.1:0-4699 GCA_039817625.1 Bacteroidota bacterium | reverse complement strand
CGCACATCCGGGGAATGTGCTCGGCCTGCGCCTGCCTGCCATGCGCCAGCAGGCAGGGTAGTCTAAAAGAACAATCTACCACCCTATTGATTGCCCTCCTCTAAAGAAACCACCATGTGGCCCATCTGGCCCAAGAGTAGCCGCCCACACGAGTCCGTGTGCGCCTTTCTCCACCGAGCCTGCGCCCATTTCAGCCATGCCGGGAAAGGTAGCCACCCAACCCGGGCAAACGGCATTGACTAGCACGCCAAGCGGTTTCAACTCTTTAGCCAGCTTTACAGTTATGGCATTTTCGGCAGCTTTGGTCATAGCGTAGGTAGGCACATGCGCTCGGTGTACGGCCATACCGAATTGAGGATCGGAAAAAGATCCCGCCCCACTCGTGACATTAACGACCGTGGCATGCCCGGCAGCTTCTAAAAGCGGTACACATAGTTGTATCAATCGCCAGGCGCCCAGGGTGTTGGTTTCGAAGGCCTGCCTGACGAAGTCCATTTCTGTCTCCAGTGCGCGGGCTCCTTCATCAAAAAAAGCTCCGGCATTATTGACCAAAGTATCCAGCCGGCCATTCTCAGACGCTATACGGTCTATAGCAGCCTCCAAACTGGATTGATTTGTGATATCCAGCGAAATGGGGATGATATTTTTTTGGGGCATAGCCAGGTCGGTCACCAACTGCCTTACCTGCCTGATCTGACGTGCTGATGCGTAAACTGTATAATCGAGCTCTGCCATTTGTCTGACGATCTCTATTCCCAGTCCTGTAGGCCGACTGACACCTGTTATGAGCGCTATTTTTGACATAACTTATTTCTCTAGGAGCTACCTTTAGTGTAAATCGACTGCCAATGTGGGAAGAAAACCTCAAACGCTACGACCAACTGGTATCCAAGTGCCCAAGATTTGATAGAAAAGGTAAGACTATGCCTTATACTTCCGCAAATGGACATATGTTTTCTCTTCTGAACAAGGCAGGTGAGTTGGGCATACGCTTTTCTAAAGAACAACAACACAAATACATAGCCGAATGGTCTTCAGACATTTTCAAGTCGTACAATTCTATCATGAGGGGCTACGTAATGATACCAGAGGAAATGTTTCAAGACTTAGATCAATTGGCCATCTATCTCAATGAAAGCTATGATTATGTCATGTCTCTGGATCCAAAATAATAAGTAATAATGGCCCCAATCAAACTCGCCCTAGACTGGACACCAAACATCAATCACATCGGCTTCTTTGTCGCGCAAGAAAAGGGCTTTTACACAGCACAGAATCTCAAGGTCGATATTTCCGATCCTTTAGCCGATGATTATCAGATCACCCCTGCTAAAAAAGTTGAACTCGGACTAGCCGACTTTGCGTTGTGTCCAACGGAAAGCATCATCAGCTATCGAACCAAAACCAACCCATTCCCTTTGGTGGCCGTTGCAGCTGTCTTGCAAGATGACTTGAGTGCGATAGTTGTAAAAGCGGACTCAGGAATACGCTCACCAAAAGACCTGGACCATAAAGTCTACAGTTCCTACCAGGCAAGATATGAAGACGGTATTGTGCGGGAAATGATCAAAAACGATGGCGGTCATGGACAAATAAAGATCGTCTACCCCCAGAAACTTGGTATCTGGAACACCTTGCTTGATGGGCTTGCTGATGCCACCTGGATATTCGTCAATTGGGAAGGCGTAGCCGCTGAGCAAGCCTCGGTATCCCTGAATTATTTCCGGATGAGCTATTACGGGATTCCCTACTCCTACTCACCCGTAATAGCTGCGAATGCGTCAAAACTGGAGGACCAAAGCGAGATCTACACCCGCTTTCTTTCTGCCACTAAAGCCGGATTTCTACACAGTCAATCTGACCCAGCTGAATCCGTAGACATTCTGAGCAGATACGTGCCAGACAGCGACAAAGACATCGACTTAAAGCGGGCACTGGACATAACAGCTCCCCACTTCGGAACGATCGATAGCTGGGGAAAGATCGATCCTGCTAAGCTGTCTGTATTTTTAGATTGGCTCAAAGACAAGGGCCTAGAGACGCAGGAACTCAGTTTAAATGATTTGATTGGTCGTTAACGCGCTATTCACCCTTTATTTCACGCATCAGCCGCTTCGTCTCGGGCAAAGGCTCGATGCCAAACTCCTCTTCCAAAACCTCCTCGCACTTTTTATAGGTCTTGATCGCCATGGGTCGATTTCCTTTTTCGAGATAGGCTTGCATTTGAATGCGGTATGCATCTTCCCAGGTAGCATCGATCTGTAGGGCCCGTTGAGCCAGTCGCACACTTTCCAGTGGGTTTTCTTCCACCAACATTTCGCTCAGACTGACCAAAGCACCCAGTGCCAACAGCTGAATTCGTTCGCGCTCCTCGCTCGACCAATCCTCGTAGAGCCTGGCAGGCAGAAAAGCCCCTTGATACAACTCGGTAGCCTCGCGGTAGGCCCTTTTGGCGACCTCAGGCTGATCCATAGCCGCTTGGTTCCCCAAAGCAATCAGCTGATCTAATATCTCGACATCTAACCAGATGTCTTCAAGCATTAAGTGGTAAGTGGGCCCTTGCCGTATGATGTATTTCGATTCCGCTCGACTCTTCCGATCAGGCTCCAAAACTTTACTGAGACCGTGATTGGCTACCTTGAAATTTTGTTGGCCTGCCTTTGGGCTGAGCTCTGCCCATATGCGGTCGACAATTTGCTCTTTGTGCAGCCCATTGCGGTGCCGATTGGTGATAAAAAACTGGAATAGCTGAACAGAGGCATCCCGCCCCCACTCCTTGACATCAACCAGGTCAGCAGATCGCCAAAGTTGGAACTTGCCCAGGGTTTGCACCCAAATATTCGTCTCCCTTTTTCTGGTCAGTAAGCTTTCCAGCTGATCTTCTACCGCCACAACTAGCCTTTCTTTTTAGACAAGCGATCTACCTTATCATTTAGTGCAGCAATATTTTCCGACAACTGCCCAAGCATCTTCATCACTTCCTGGTTATCGGCCTTTGACGCGGCCAGCCAGGAGCTTTCCTCCAGCTTTTGGGCAATCCCACCCTTCACTTGTTCAAACTGGCCCTGAATCTGATCCTGCAATTGAGCCACTTGCTTTTTGGGGTCTTTAATGGTTTCCATGACCATCCTCGAGCCATCTGTAGCCATCCTCTTCCAAAGATCAAAGCTCTTAGAAAGGATTCCCTTTTGCTCTTCCGGAGATTTATCTTCAATGGCCTGCAGGGTAAGATCGGCCAGTTTATCCTGAATAAATGTTACTGCTTCATCAAAATTGGAAAACCGCTGTTCCTCCCCGCCTTGCACATGACGAATATTGCCCCGCCATTGCACCTGGGGTTCCCCACTTTCATTATTGAAAATTTTCTGGGTAAATCTCAGCATAAACGATGCTGTCTCATCTTTCTTTGCAGCCATTATAAGTACGAGTTTGAAGCTTCGGAAAATTACTAAAAAACCCTAAGACCAATCTACGAAACAGGAGTCAGGAACGTTGAAGTACATATCTCTGGTCGGAGAAGTTTTTAATAAGCACTCGTTTCATATATTACCTGAGATAATTAAAGAAGTTTATGGTCGATAAATTACTAGAGCAGTTTGGAGGATCAGACCTGGAAGCCATCAGCGGAATGGACGCCACCTTCCTGTATATCGAATCTGCCACCAGTCCTATGCACATCGGCAGTGTAGCCGTTATTGAAGGCTCTCTAGAGTTTGAGACCTTTCGCGCTACCATCCTGTCCAGGCTTCACACCATCCCTAAACTTCGCAAACGGTTGGTGTACGTACCCTTCAGTATAGACTATCCGTATTGGGTAGATGATCCAAACTTCAATATTGACCTTCACCTTCACCACATCGCTCTGCCCAAGCCCGGCAATTGGAAGACGCTAAGAAAAATAGCCAACCAGATATTCAGTGAGCCGCTGGACCAGTCGCGCCCGCTATGGTCAATGACTTTTGTAGAGGGACTAGACAATATTCCGCAGGTACCCAAGGGTTCGGTAGCCATCATTCCTAAAATACACCACGTCGCGGTAGATGGAGTGGGAAGTGCCGGTTTATTGAGCTTGCTTTTTGATTTCACACCAGAGGTACAACCCATCCCCAAACCCAGACCATACAAGCCGAAACCACTACCGAATGAGTTGGGAATCATGCTGAGAAGTAGCCTGAGTTTCGTAAAGAAGCCCCTCAAGTTTCCCAAACTGATCAGCGAGGCCCTTACTGCTTCTTTTAAAGCAGGTGTACTCACCCGTGTACAAAAAGCAGATCTGCCTACAGCCCCATTTACTGCACCAAGCACCCCATTGAATGGTATAATCTCCGCTCAGCGTCAGTGGAACACAGCCATTCTGTCCTTAGACAGGGTCAAGACGCTAAAAAATATCGTAGAGACAACCCTGAATGATGTCGTCCTGGCTATTTGTGCCGGGGCACTGCGTAGATACCTGATCGAAAAAGATAAACTCCCCATCAAGCCACTAGTGGGCATGGTACCTATTTCTACCAGAAATGCGTCGGAAGAAGGGACCACGGGAAATCAGATTTCTTCCATGCTGGTACAACTGGCGACCAATATAGAAGACCCGATCGAACGCCTACAAACCATTCATGAAAACACGCTTAGAGGAAAGACCTACCACAAAGCTATAGGCGCAAAGACATTGGCCAACATGTCAGAGGCCATTCCATTTGGT
>JBCBVN010000338.1:0-4729 GCA_039817625.1 Bacteroidota bacterium | reverse complement strand
CTTCATATTGAGGCCCAGGACTTTTTCTGAATTTAATAGAAGATACACTGCCATCTCGCTCTATAATGAGGCTGATAATTGCCATTAATGGTGCTGGAGTTGTGGCTGAAAACGTATTGGGTAAGCGATCATTTACTAATTCTACCATAGCTGCTTCACAGCATGCTTTTTGTTCGTCCTTGGGCAGAGAGCTGCATGCCTCCTCATTGAAAAGAGGTGGGGTATCTAACTCAGCAAATGTATAGGTTCGGTCTTGTCCTGCAAGTCTGTTAAATTGGGCCTGACCTTCATCAGATGCACCTGTTAGGGCGCCGATTTGCGCCTGTGCCGTAGTGAAGTAACCGACCAGCGGAAGTACAAAAAGAAAGAATCGAATCATAAGTCAAATATACGGTTTGATATGTAGGCAGCCTGTTGTGACTGCTAGTGGAATTAATCCTGACAAGCTGTCAGTAATTCCCTTATCTTTGCGGCTCAAAGCTAGGAGTGCATGTATAATGACAACCCCACCATTGAGGGACTGGAATTGAAAGTTGTCGATGAAAAGCGACAGGGTGAGGTATTTGAGCTCGAAGGGGTCAATCCTGATGATTTCAGTCAAGGAAAAGATGGTCGTAAGCGGTTCTACATTGAAAGCTATGGCTGCCAGATGAATTTCTCGGATAGCGAGATCGTGGCTAGCGTATTGGCAGACGAGGGCTATGGCCCTACCCGCAATATGGAAATCGCTGACCTGATACTGATCAATACCTGCTCGATCAGAGAAAAGGCCGAGGAAACCGTCCGCAAGCGCCTGCGGGTATTTGACAAGGTTAAGGAGACCCGGCCGGGTACATTAGTCGGTGTGCTGGGCTGTATGGCCGAGCGCTTGAAGTCTAAGTTTCTGGAGCAAGAAAAGCTGGTCGACCTGGTCGTCGGGCCTGATGCCTACCGCGACTTGCCCACCCTAATAGCCGGAGCGGAAGAAGGCGATAAGGGAGTCAATGTCTTGCTAAGCCGGGAAGAAACCTACGCAGACATTAGCCCGTTGCGCCTGCAAACCAATGGAGTGACTGCTTTTATCAGCATTATGCGTGGTTGCAACAACGTATGCTCATTTTGTGTGGTCCCTTTTACGAGAGGGCGAGAGCGTAGCCGCGATGCGTTTAGTATTGTTGCTGAAGCTACTGAACTCTTCAATAAAGGATTTAGAGAGGTGACCCTTCTGGGCCAGAATGTAGACAGCTACCGGTGGGAAAACCCCGAAACTGGCGAGGCAGTCACTTTTGCCCAATTGTTGGTTATGGTTGCACAAGTCGATCCCGATTTGCGCATACGATTCAGTACCAGTCACCCAAAAGATATAACCGACGATGTGCTCTACGCCATACGCGACTACGAGAACATCTGCAAGTACATCCATCTGCCCGTTCAGTCGGGAAATAGTCGCGTATTGGAACTGATGCGTCGTACCTACACGCGCGAATGGTATATGGAAAAGGTAGATCGCATCTACGATGTCATTCCAGATTGTGCCATCAGCAGCGACATTATTGCCGGTTTTTGCACTGAGACTGAAGAGGAGCACGAAGAAACGCTCAGTATAATCGATCATTCTCGATACACCATGTCGTACATGTTCTTTTATAGCGAGCGCCCCGGTACACTAGCTGCTCGAAAGTTTGAAGACGATGTACCTCTGGCGGTCAAGAAGCGTAGACTCAAAGAAATTATTGAGCGCCAAACGGCTATGAGTCGTCGTCGTAACGCAGAAGACGTCGGTAAGTCGTTCCGCGTATTGATTGAGGGCGATTCTAAAAAATCAGACCAGGACTGGAAAGGGCGAAACAGCCAGAATAAGATGATCATTTTCCCAAAGGTCGGCCAGCACCAGCCCGGTGATTACGTCTGGGTAGAAGTGGTGGATAGTACGAGTGCGACTTTGAAGGGGAAGAAGGTGGAAGACCCTGGAGCAGAGATGACCGCTAGCACGACTTCTGAGAATCCAGAGCGCCTTGTGCAGACACATGTTGGCGTGAGCTCTTGATTATATCTTAAGTCAAGACAATAGCCACAAGCTGCATCTCTCCGGTTTCCCAATGTTTGCCAAGCAAACAATCCGGGTTCTGGACTCCAAAATATAACCATGGCAAATCTCCAATCCACCAAACGTCGCTACAACATCATAGGCCGGTCAGAAGCCCTAGAGCGGGCACTGACTACTGCCTTGCGTGTAGCGCCGACCGATTTGTCTATTCTCATTACAGGAGAGAGTGGGGTGGGTAAGGAGGTTTTTAGTCGTATCATTCACGACAACAGCACCAGAAAACACGAAGGATTTATAGCCATAAACTGTGGAGCCTTGCCGGAGGGTACCATTAATAGTGAGCTGTTTGGGCATGTGAAAGGAGCATTCACTTCGGCCACGGGAGACCGAAAAGGCTACTTTGAAACCTATGATGGTGGCACGATATTTCTAGATGAGATAGGGGAAATGCCGCTAGATACGCAGTCTTATTTGCTTCGCATACTCGAAAGCGGAGAATTCATAAGAGTAGGCTCTTCTAAGGTGCAGACGACGGATGTTCGTGTAGTTGCTGCGACCAATAGGAAGCTGATGGAGCGAGTCAGGGACGGCAAGTTTCGTGAAGACCTCTACTACCGTTTGGCTACCGTGCCTATTGAGCTACCCGCCTTGCGGGAGCGGCGAGAAGATGTACACCTGCTGTTTCGGTTTTTTGCCAACGACTTTGCAGAAAAGCAAGGCATTGAGCCCATCAGACTAGACGATGAGGCCAGGCTGATTCTGGAAAGCTACCACTGGCCGGGAAACATTCGCGAGCTAAAAAACGTAGCTGAGCAATTGACCATCTTAGCTGAGGAAAGAGAGCTCACTGCCAGCCAGCTCAGTACGATGATGCCTCGATTGTTACAAAGGAATCTTCCCGCCCTGGCTCCCACTTCAGGGGATGGGCCAGGCCAGTTTCAGGGTATGAATGAGCGCGAATTGCTCTACAAGGTGCTTTTCGATATGAAGAAGGACCTCAACGACCTCAAAAGCTTATTGTATGAGATCATCAGCTCCAACGATTTACGGGTACCTGATACCAGCAGCGTGCGCGCTTTGGGACCTGGACTGACGGATCTGATCGACGATTATGAAGACAGGCGGCAGGCAGGATATTTTAGCGATCGAGAGGTGAGAAGAAGTGAGACTTACGCAGGTGGAGACATGCCCTATGCCCGAGAGAACCCAGATGCTGACAATTATCGGGTGTCTGGTTCAGATAATACCATTCCCATTATAGTAGATCCGAGGCAGCATGATTCCTATGATGAATCTACCATCGTAGAAGAAAACCTCAGCCTGATGGCAAATGAAGAAGCACTCATCAAAAAAGCCCTCAAAAAGCACGATGGCCGCAGAAAAGAAGCGGCGGCAGAGTTGGGTATATCCGAGCGCACACTCTATCGAAAGATTAAGGAATACGACTTATAGCCTTTCCTTCTTGGGCTTTTTCCTGCGCTTTTCTTCGTTTCGATCGATCTTATGATCCGGTCTGGACCACTTGATTGAGCGTCTGACTGCCGGCGCGCCGGGATCTTCTGATTGTAGTGGCTTGTGTCCTTTTGAGTAGGGTGCTGTTGGCTTTAATCCGAGATCCGCAAACATTTCCAGGTCGGCGAATGCTTCGGGGTTTGGCGTAGTCAGCAGCTTATCACCAGCGAAAATAGAACCGGCTCCGGCCAGGAAACAAAGGGCCTGACCCTCTGGAGTCATGCTGGTTCGCCCAGCACTCAAACGGACAGTTGTGATGGGCATGAGTATTCTTGTGACGGCAATCATGCGCACCAGCTCGAATATGGATACCGGTTTCTGATCTTCCATAGGCGTACCTTCAACGGCGACCAGGGTATTGATTGGTACCGATTCTGGCTGGGGATCAAGGCTGGCCAGAGTCAATAGCATTTTGAGTCGGTCATCGACAGATTCACCCATACCAATGATGCCACCTGAGCATACGGTCAAACCGGCTTTGCGTGCATTTCCAATGGTATCTATACGATCTTGATAGCCTCGGGTTGAGATGACCTCTTTGTAGTATTCCTCGCTGGTGTCTAAATTATGATTATAAGCGTATAAGCCGGCAGAAGCCAGACGTTCGGCCTGATTAGGGGTGAGCATACCCAGGGTAGCACAAACCTCCATGCCCAAATCATTGACGGTACGCACTAAATCTAGCACATGGTCAAACTCGGCATTGTCTTTGACATTGCGCCAGGCTGCTCCCATGCACAATCTGCTGCTGCCGAGGCCCTTGGCTCGTTCTGCTGCGGTCTTTACCTGATCTACCGTCATTAGCCCCGTTGACTCTACCCCTGTGTGGTATCTTGCTGCCTGCGGGCAATATCCGCAATCTTCTGGGCAGCCACCGGTCTTAATGCTGAGCAGGCTGCTCATTTGTACCTCATTGGGATTGTGATGGGCACGATGCACACTGGCGGCTTGAAATACGAGGTCCATCAGCGGACTATTGTGTAGCTCGCGCAGTGTCTGCAGGTTCCATTCGCTCATAATCATCTATCCTTTGCGGCGGCAAGATAGGGTCTCCAGTTCAGGAAGTGAACTTTTGATGTAGAATGCCCCAACGATTTGTCCAACTTCATACGTCTAACTGACAAAATACGATGACGTATGGAAATCAGGTTCTTAATCCTCTCGCTCTTTGCAGCTGCTCTTTTTGCGGGT
>JBCBVN010000337.1:0-4736 GCA_039817625.1 Bacteroidota bacterium | reverse complement strand
CTTTAGTTGGTTGCAGCTTGTTGCTGCTGGGTCTGCGTAGATCCGTTCAATCCATTGGCTCCGCGTACTAGAAAAATGGGGTTGCATTGGCCAGTACGCGGAACTTGCGGATTGGTGTTGCTTGATAAATCCGATGATTTCCTGTGTGGTAGGATTGTCTTTATTGGTACACGGATTGTACGGATTTAACTGATAGTCTAACAGAGCTACCTAACCATCAAAGACAGTTAGGTAGCAGCGACGGAAATACACGGAGGGTGGCATGTCATATGCTTTAGTTGGTTGCAGCTTGTTGCTGCTGGGTCTGCGTAGATCCGTTTAATCCGTTGGCTCCGCGTACTCGGAAAATGGCGTCTTACTTAGACAGGGTATTGAAGGCCGTAATCCCGATAAAGTAAGCGACCGATAGCCAGGCCACCAACTGACCCGCTACAGACTGCTCGGGATAGACATAAACATTGACGAGGGCAGAACCGATGAAGAGCACAGTTGCCACCAGCGTAAGTCTAAAAAAACGACCTCCTCTGCTGGGGTAAGGCACCAAAATGGGCACGAAGTGCAGAATGGCAAAGGCGAGGGTGATGATGAAAAAAACGATCGGCTGGGCGCCTGGCATCAGGAAGATGTAGATGTAGAGTACCATGTTCCACATGACGGGGAAGCCGATGAAATGATGGCCGTCTTTGCTCACCATCTGGTCGATGCCGTAGTAGAGGGCTGAGCTGATGAGTATGGCTACCAGAGCGATGGTTTGCAGGCTGCCGTCTAGCGGTATGGCGACGTAAAACAAGTAGGCGGGCAGGATGGCGTAGGTGAAAAAGTCGATGACGTAATCGATGGTCTTGCCGCTCACGCCAGGCAGCACTTCCTGTACGCGGGCCATACGTGCAAAGGTGCCGTCGATGCCATCGATGATGAGGGTGATGAGCATCCAGAACATGGCCATACGGTAGTCGCCGTCTATGGCTGCCAACAGGCCGAAGAACCCGGCCACCAGACCCGAAGCGGTGAACAAATGAACCGCCCAGGCAGCGAGTTTTTTCATTTAACATCTATTTTGTGCGCTCAGCGCTCCACGCTTAGGTCATGGCACTGAGCCCACAAATTACATCAACTCCTCTCGGTGACTAAATCCTACCGCCCCCTCCTTTTTCTTTTTGCCCTGCTGGGACTCACGGCCCTGGCCTTATTCATCTGGCAACCCGATCAGGTCGACTGGCCTGCTTTTGGGGCGATGTCGGTCTTTTACGCCCTGATCTACGTCGTGGGGGTGCGAGCCGCTGACAAGCGAAAGGAGAGCGACCAGGAGGCAGAGGGGCTGATGCTGGCGGGGAGGAACCTGCCACTGGTGCTGGCCATTTTTACCATGAGTGCGACCTGGGTGGGCGGTGGATTCGTCAATGGCACGGCCGAGTCGGTGGCTGCCAGCGGACTGGTCTGGGTGCAGGCCCCCTGGGGCTATGCGCTGAGCCTGGTCGTTGGCGGGTTGTTTTTTGCGCGCATCATGCGCAGGCGGCAGTATACCACCATGCTCGACCCGCTGGCAGAGCGCTACGGCAAGCGAATGACGGCCCTGCTTTTCTTGCCTGCCCTGACGGGAGAGCTCTTCTGGACGGCGGCCATTCTGACTGCCCTTGGCGCCACCTTTGGCACCGTACTCGGCATAGAGTTGCACCTGGCCATTGGGTTGTCGGCGGTGATTGCAGTCGCCTACACGGCCATGGGCGGCTTGTGGGCCGTAGCTATGACCGATGTCATTCAGCTCAGCATTTTGCTTGTTGGGCTGGCGCTGGTCGCCTGGTTTGCGCTCGATCTAACGGGCGGCTGGTCGGCTACCTGGACGGCCTATCAAGATAAATTTGGCGCTTCGGCCAGCCTGCTGCCAAGCCGGGAAGCCCTGGGGGCGGACTATTGGACCTGGTGGGACTACGCCTTGCTGCTCATCTTCGGCGGCATTCCCTGGCAAGTCTACTTTCAGCGGGTATTGGCCAGCAAGGACGAGCAGACCGCTATGCGACTGAGCCTGATTGCAGGCCTGGTATGTGTGATTGCTGCCGTAGCACCCGCCCTGATCGGCATGGTAGCCAGCGTGGTCGACTGGTCGGCCTTGGGTACGGAGGCACCGGCCGAAGCCGCTGCGACCTTGCCCTGGGTTGTGAGATACGGCACACCGGGCCTACTGGCAGTCGTGGGGCTTGGTGCCGTAGCTGCAGCGGTCATGTCATCGGTCGACTCCTCGGTGCTTTCGGCCAGCAGTATGGGCATCTGGAACGTGTATCGCCCGCTGGTCAGACCCAATATGAGCAGCTCAGAGCTCAGCCGACTCATACAGCGCTGCATCTGGATCATAGGTGTAGCGGCCACCCTCATTGCCTTTCAGGTGCAGAGCGTATACGAGCTGTGGTTTCTCTGTTCCGACTTCGTGTATTGCCTGCTGTTTCCAGCGCTGGTTATGGCGCTATTCGACCCCAAAGCCAATGCGAGGGGTGCACTCATCGGATTCGTGCTGGCGGCCATCTTGCGCTTTGGCGGGGGCGACGCTACTTTGGGTATTCCCGCCTTTCTGGACTACCCGGTGGGGTTTCCGTTTCGAACCCTCGCCATGCTGAGTGGTTTAGTGGGTATTGCCTTGGGTAGCAGACTGCTTTCTGGGCAAAAAACAAAGTTGGATGCCCCGGATCATTAAGCCTGAAGAATACCTGAGCCAAAGCACAGACCGTGTGCTGCTCGACGTGCGCTCGCCCGGGGAGTACGCACAAGGGCATTTGTCCGGAGCTGAGTCCTTGCCACTCTTCGACAATCCAGAGCGAGCCGAGGTGGGCACGCTGTACAAGCAGGAGAGCCCCGATGCGGCCTTGCTGCGCGGACTGGAGATTGCCGGCAGTAAAATGCGACACTACGTCGAACAAGCCCGACAGTTAGCTGATGGTAAACCGGTGACGGTGCACTGCTGGCGCGGTGGCCAGCGTAGCCAGAGTATGGGCTGGCTGCTGGAGCGAGCCGGAATGGATGTACAGATACTGGAGGGTGGATATAAGGACTTCCGCAGGTGGCAGCGCAGCTGGTTGTCGGAGTCTACTCATACTTTTATCATCATTGGCGGACCTACCGGTGCGGGTAAGACCCGTCTGCTGGCCGCACTGGCCGAGCGAGCTGAGTCGGTCATAGATCTCGAAGGCCTAGCTCGGCACCGGGGTTCTTCCTTCGGTGCCATCGGCCAGCCCGAAGCCCAACCGACCACCGAGCAATTCGAAAACGAGCTCTTCGCTCAGCTCCACGCTTTACCCCCAGATCGGACTGTCTACCTCGAAGATGAAAGCCGCATGATCGGTACGGCCTGCATCCCAGATCCCGTATTTGACCGCATGCAGTCGGCCACCCTCGTTGCCCTGGAGGTTCCCATGCAGCGCCGTCTACGTCACCTGGTCGAGGAATACGGGCAATTTCCCCAAGACCAACTGGCTGAAGCCTTCAAGCGCATTACCAAGCGCCTGGGCGGACAGCACGTGAAATCGGCCCTGACCTCCCTGGAAGCGGGCGATTTCTCGCAAGCTGCCGAAATAGCCCTGGTCTATTACGATAAGGCCTATGCCCGCTCCTCACGCAAGCCCGATCATACCTTAGCTGTAGCTGACCAGGAAGAGTGGGGGAGTGTGGCAGAGAGGTTGATTTGTATATAATGGGGTATCTGCTGTTTGAGGATGGTCCGCCCCCTCTTTTTCTGGCTTTTACTCCCGCTGGGGAGCAAAAGGACTTTATTGCGCGAAACAGTTTGTCGACAGGTTCTTGAAATGGTTTAGGCTATGGTGACTATACCTTGTATCGATCTATCTCCATAGCACGGTCATCAGCCTTATTCATTTTAGCTAAAGGTCGACTTTAAATCCGTTAAGAAATGATTTCTGTTTGAGCGATAGCGAGTTTAAATCATTTTAGGATTTGAGGTTGGCCTTGAGCGTAAAGAAATGAATAGAGCCTTGATCTTTTGTTACTTTTCCATCAAGGGAAAAGTAAGGAGAAATTCCTTGTCTGAGCGGAGCGAGTTTTAGCAATTTTAGTCTGGTATTGGTGATTGGGACGTTAAGAAATGGATTTAGGCTTGTCTGCAACATGCAGACAGACAAGCTTGATCTTTTGTTACTGTTCGCTTTGCGGCTGCCTTCGGCGGTCTATCAAGGGAAAAGTACAGAGAAACTACCTGATTATATCCAAACTATTTCTTCCTGTTTAGCCCCGACTCCACTTGTCTGCGACAAGAAGCTAAATCAAACTCAATACCCTTGTACTTTTTGCTGATCTTCTGGGTGATTTTTTCCAGTTGCTTGTTTCCTTTTTCACTAATAAATTTATACCCTTGAGCATCTTCGATGAAGTCTATGTCTTCCGTTAAAGGAAACTCTGGGATTTCAAATTCAAAAGGAAATTCAAATTGTGGTGGTAATATAAAGCATAGTAATCGATTTACTTCAACTTTACTTACCGTTATTTGGGCCGAGCCGGTGCTGGTGGGCATGGAATAGGCGATTTGGTCAAAGTCAAGATTTGCACCTGAACCTGAAAAATCTGGATACGAATTGTCTAGAAAAGTACCTCGGGTTTCCGGGGTAAATAATAAGTCCACCGGATTCGGTGCTGGTGTAATAGCTGGGGTCTCTCTGACTAACGCGATCTCTAAATATCCTCTGACCTCGAAACGAGGATTATTTACATCTATTCGAGGGGACGATAAGTCTGGC
>JBCBVN010000336.1:0-4786 GCA_039817625.1 Bacteroidota bacterium | reverse complement strand
GCTGCCGTGATGAGCATCGGGAAGTAGCGCGGAATAGTGTGAGCGGCCAGCAGTACCGCCTTATAGCCTGCAATAGAGGCCATAGAGGACAGGATGTCCATGGATTGTGCCAGGGTTGTACGAGGGATCATGTCGAGACTGAAGGCCCGCAATTTGCGCTTATCCAGCTTGGGCGCAACGGTTTCATCTCTGAATGGCTCAAACAGGGCGACCAGGGTTTTTCCTGCGTCTAGTTTGTCCAGTTCTTCATCGGGCAGCGGGTGAATACTGACCAACAGATCGGCTTGTTTCAGCACATCTGCTCTGGAGTGACTCTGCACAAAGTCGGGGAAATCATCGTCTGAAAAGTTGGCGGCTTCCCCAGCGCCAGACTCCAGCAAGATCTCTATGTCTAGTTCCTGGAGCTTCTCGCAACCTTTGGGTACAATAGCTATTCGACCTTCCTGATGTTCTTTAAGTATGCCTAATCGCATAGGTTTATCTTAGTGACATCTAGCATAAGTCTTCAGGATCGTTTTGGTTGCGGGATTGATGCGGAAAGTGGAATTTTGATTCGGACTGCCGCAGGTCGGTGACTGTCAAAAGAAGCGTTTGTACGAGCATGCTTGGAGCAGAAGAATTGCCTATTCCTGAGTTGGATGCTGAGCGTTTACCTAAGCTGGCCCACTAGCTTCCGACTTTCAACCGTGTCGTATATGATGGTGAGTTTTGTGATCCTATTTTCTGCGTCAAACGCTATGATGTCTACCACGTCGAACTTGACCTTAGTATCATTTTTCAACGTCCATTGGTAGTTGAAGTGTAATGCCACAAAGCCCGTCAAAGCATCTTCATAAATCCCCTTGACTGTCAATGTAGAGTTATTGGTATCGGCAAATAGGGTGGTGTAGAAATTGGTATACGGCATCTGACCATAAACGGGTGAGATGACGATCGCGCCTTCGGCAAAGAGCTGCAAAAGTGCATCTAGGTCTCCTTGCGCTAGGTGGTGTATGTAGGCCTTTGCAATAGCTTTTTTGTCCATCATAGTCGTCAATTCGTCCTATCGAAGCTTGCTCAGATTAACAATGTCGATACTTTCTACCTGCGGTTTTTCGAATCCATTTTCCGTTACCTCGATCATCGCCAGGGCAATTTGCTTGGTCGTAGTCGTGTATTTCGGGAGAAGAAATTTGATCACCGGATGCAGCACGCCTAAAGTGGAGAGAAGGATTCGATAAATCCGGGTGCTACTCGGCGCATCAGCTTCTGGCTTAATGTAGGCCGGCCTGAAGGCATAGGCGTCTTTAAACCCTAGTGCGAGGATGGCATTCTCGGTTTTTCCCTTCACTCTGGCCCACATCGTTC
Organism: Bacteroidota bacterium; assembly: GCA_039817625.1. Taxonomy (GTDB): domain Bacteria; phylum Bacteroidota; class Bacteroidia; order Chitinophagales; family Saprospiraceae; genus Neolewinella. The sequence goes on along the minus strand of JBCBVN010000336.1, from coordinate 3,439 downwards.
GGCCCTGTTCCGTGCTGTCGGTTCCAGTCCCGGAGACGTAGATGAACGTCATGGCCGGGTTCAAGGGTAAGATCGATTGTGCAAAGCGCATGGTCAGATCATAAGTGATCCTGCTGTAATTGGCTTCACTTTGTCGAAAGGAGGTAATGCCCAGGCAGAAAAAGCAGGCATCGTATCCGGATAGTTCCTCGCGAACGGGGCTCAGATCAAAAAAATCTTTGTGGATGATCTCTTTGAGCTTAGGGTGAGTCAACTCGACCGGCTTTCTGTTGATCACCAGGATATCGGTGACGGTATCGTTGTTCAAGCACTCCAGCAACACCCCTTTGCCAACCATGCCCGTTGCGCCTGTTATGATTACTTTCATACTTCTGATTTCCTTGGTTCTGATAGCTGGCTTACCATCAATTGGATGGTAAGGTATATCTACAGATGTAAATCAAGCCATCTGCAAGCCGGAAACAAAAAAAGTTACAGATTTTTTGATTTAGACTTGCGCAGGTCGGCTACTGCACCCTACATTTGCAGCCGCCTACAAAGGCAACCAATTGGTCTGGTAGTTCAGTTGGTTAGAATGCCGGCCTGTCACGCCGGAGGTCGCGGGTTCAAGTCCCGTCCAGACCGCAGAGCCGCTCCAATTTTGGAGCGGCTTTTTGCGTTTGTAGTTACTGCCTAAAGCGAACAATCCTGATCTATCACTTTAGAAAGGCTTTCTAATAGCAGAAGGTGACTGCTGATTATAATGCTCACTTTAGATGCTCACTCCCTATTTTGAGGCCAGCGTACATCTTTCGAATGCAAAAGCTATCTGGCAAACAACACCTTTCGCAGCTCATCCATCTGGTATTCTGGATGGTGCTGGGCGGTATTTTGCTATTTGTTTACCAAGAATTTGTTGGTGGTTGGAGAGCAGCTCTAATTCCGACTATGATCAACCTGATGGGTTTGATTGCGCTTGTGTATATCCATATGGGCATACTCATTCCAAGATTTTATAGCACAAAAAGATACATCAACTATACCTTTTGGCTAGTGGTGTGTCTAATTACCACCTCATCATTTAGGTTTTATCTGGGCTTTGGAATGGTAAACTGGTTGGGCTGGGATTTACAAGATCGGTTTACGCCCAATTACTTCATCAGTATGTTCTTGAGTGGAGGATTCATTTTACTGATCTCCATCCCACTGAGGCTGGTAGATAGCTATTTTAAGCAGACTGAACTAGAACAAGCATTGACCAATCAGCAGCTGGAAGCGGAGCTGCGATTCCTCAAGGCGCAGGTCAATCCACATTTTTTATTTAATGCGTTGAATAACATCTATTCCTTGTCATTTACCAAATCTGATCTGGCTCCAGAAATGATTTTAAGACTATCGGAGATGATGAGCTATATGTTATACGACTGTAAGACGGATAGGGTGAAGCTTTCAGAGGAAGTTAAGTATTTGGAAAATTTTATAGCCCTCCATCAGCTCAGGAAGGAAGGCCAAATGAATGTGCTATTTGACACTAAGGGCGATCTGTCTTTAACGTCAATAACACCTATGCTTTTTATTCCCTTTTTTGAAAATGCCTTTAAGCACGGAAATCTTGAAGATTTGCAAAATGGTTGGCTCAACAGTAAACTGTCAGTGGATGTCGGTTCCCTTGATTTTACTATCGCAAATTCTTATTCGGCAAAGGATAAGCTCTATACTAAAGGAGGAGTAGGTCTGGAGAACATAAAACAAAGATTAGCACTACTTTATCCAGACCGACACCATTTAAAGGTTTTCAGGCAGGATAATATTTTTGAAGTGGCTTTGAACATCAAATACTAGAATAAGAAAATTATGGATGGGACATATAAGTGTATTGTAGTAGATGATGAGCGGCCTGCATTGAAGCTTATGGAAGCCTATTTGTCAAGATTGCCGCATATTGAAATTGTGGCAACTTGCGAGAATGCCTTTGAGGTAATTGCTTCCATGCAAGAGCATAAAATTGATATTCTATTCTTAGATGTTAACATGCCTGGATTAACGGGCTTTGAACTTTTGAAGTCTTTGACCGCACCACCGCAAGTAATTATTACGACCTCTTATCGCGAGCATGCTGTAGAGGGGTTTGAGTTAAATGTTACCGACTATTTGGTAAAGCCCTTTTCTTTTCTGCGATTCTTACAGGCGGTCAATAGAGCAACTAGCAATCTGGGGGGTATAGAAATCGACGATCAATTGGGCGGAGAGATAGACAAGCAAGAGGTAGATATACTAAAGGTGGGTTCTGCCTCTTTTTTTATTCGTAGTAATGGCAAAATGGAGAAGGTGAATGTGCATGAGATTTTATATATAGAAAGTATGCGCGAGTATGTAGCCATACACCTTGCTGGTCGTCGATTTGTTGTGCATCAAACTATGAATAAGATGGAAGAAAAACTACCACCGCCAGATTTCATGCGCGTGCACAGGTCTTTCCTGATTTCCATGCACCACTTTGATACAGTTCGAGGAAATACATTGAAAATTGGCGAAAAGGAAATACCAATCGGAGGAAATTATAGAAAGGCATTTTTTGAGCGAATAGAATTGTTGTAGCTAGGCGCTCTTCGTCGGAGGTCGGCTAGCTGATTGGGCAATAGTAGGTATTTATCAAAAGTTACTGCTCACGTTTATGGAGAGATCCATATCTACTTTTTTACTAAAACACTTTTATGCACCAATAAGCACTCTACCTGCCCATTTTGAGTGGCTACGGTTTCGAATTTGCCAGCCGAATTCACATATAGGTAGTTACCCGTGATTTCCCAGTCGGCCTCCTGGCGTACCATTAGGCATTGGGTCATTAGCAAAGACGTATCTTTTAAGTCCGATTTTTCTGTTTCGGTATCATCGCCCATTCTGATCGGACTAGCCATTAGCTCCCAGTTAGCTGGGTCGGCATCCTTACTAGGCGGTTTGATGCGTTGAATACCACTACCACCAGTCCAGTGCGAATACTCGGCTAGTACCCAAAGTACCTGATAATCTGGCCCTAACCCTTCAACATAATCCTTTCCCTCTCCCTTTCTGTATCTCACATAAAACCCTTCTGTTAGGGTTCCTAGGCTTACATTAGCCTGCGGTTTGTGCCAATGCCACCAAAGCAAAGCATTGTCGTGATATTTATCATCATTAGCATAATTAAAGGATTTTAGGGTAACCAACCTATTCCAAGAATCCGTCTCATTAGGGGAAACCAACAAGTCCTCGTACGTAGCATTTTCAATCTTCGAGAGTAGTTTTCTCTGGTAGAATATACCATCCTTGTAGGAAATATCCTCGTAAATCGGCTCTGACAAGTTTCCATTTTCATCTTCTGCTACAATCGCATTGGGAAGCGATTGAGTTGTCATATAATAAGCCGCTTCGCCTTCTAAGTAAAAGGTTGCCGTCTCGGGATCATAGGTGTCATAGTCCA
>JBCBVN010000335.1:0-4787 GCA_039817625.1 Bacteroidota bacterium | reverse complement strand
CTGGAAGCCAAGCCCACAAATGTTGAGCGCGGGTTGAGCAGCCAGGATTTAATCTACCTCATCATGCCCGACCGTTTTGCCAACGGAGATCGGCGTAATGATTCGGTAGATGGTATGGCTCAGCAAGGTACCAACCGAGAGAAATTTTTATTCCGGCATGGTGGCGATTTACTGGGCATCATGGAACAGCTCGATTACCTCCAAGATCTGGGCGTAACCGCCCTGTGGTTAAACCCGGTTTTGGAAAACGATCAGCCCTATGAATCCTATCACGGCTATGCTGTTACCGACCACTATTATGTCGACCGACGCTTTGGCACCAATGAGCAATACCGGCAGCTGGTATCTTTGGCTAAAGAGCGCGGCATTAAGGTGATCATGGATGTCATATTCAACCATGTAGGCGATCGCCATTTCTTCATTCAGGACCTACCCAGTCAAGACTGGATTCACCAATGGGAAGAGTTTACCAAAACCACCTATCGGGCCACTACCCTACTCGACCCACATGCTGCTGAAGCAGATAGAAAGCTCATGACTGATGGTTGGTTCGATCATCATATGCCAGACCTCAATCAGTTACAACCTCAGCTTGCCAATTACCTAATTCAAAACAGCATTTGGTGGACAATTTATAGCGGACAAGCCGGGTTCCGCATTGACACATATGCTTATCCCGACCCGGATTTCATGGCCGAATGGAATAGGCGAATGCTCGAAGAATTTCCAAACCTGGGGATATTTGGTGAAACCTGGGTCCATGGCCCTGGTGTTCAGTCCTGGTTTGTGGGTGGGGGTCACCTCAGTCAAACCTTCGACAGCCATTTACCTGGCGTAACGGATTTTCAGCTGTACTACGCCATAAATGAAGCCTTGTCTCAAGATCCGGGCTGGACAAATGGCGTTATGCGCTTGTACTATACCCTGGCCCAGGATCACCTCTATGAAGACGCCAGTCGCAACGTGATTTTCCTCGACAACCACGATTTAGCTCGCTTATTTACCGTAGTAGATCGCAATGAGACCAAATACCGATCTGCTTTGGCCCTACTGATGACACTCCGGGGCATTCCTATGATCAACTACGGCACGGAGCTTGGTTTTACCGGTGCAGGAGGTGCCTTTGGCGAAGGTGGCCGTATGGACTTCCCAGGTGGCTGGCGCGGAGATGATCGCAATTTATTCGAAGCGGAAGATCGAACAGCAGCCGAGCAAAGTAGGTTTGAATACGTTCAGCGGCTTGCCCAATTCAGGCGCGAAAGTCCAGCTCTGGGCGAGGGTACACTTACCCAATTTGTACCCAGAGACGGACTCTATGTTTTCTATCGCGAAGCGGATGCACAAAAAGTGGTCACCATTTTCAACGGCAGCAGTAGTCCACGAATGTTCAACCCCATAGACTTTCTGGGCCTCATTGAAGAAGGGGACACCGTTTATGATTTGACCAAAGGACAAGCCGTAGAAGGCCTCGGTGGTGGCACGATTGGCCCCAAAGAGACGTGGATACTCGTTGTGGAATAAGCTTTTTCTACTCCAATCAGACGATATCCACTTCTACATCTGGCTTTTGGGAAGCTGAAGTTTTCATAACCGTGATCAATACGGCCCCATCGTCCATTTTGGCGCTCACCCGATCTTGATCGGCATGATCGCTAAGCTCAAAAGAGCGTTCAAATGACTTAATGGGATACTCCTGCAGAATAAATGGCGGGTACTCGTCGACTGGCTTGCGGTGGCCGGATATGTACATGACATCATCGGAAATAGTGATAGAAATATCTTCCTTGGCGAAACCCAAAGCGTAAACCTTGGCCTCAAATCGATCTGGATATTCACTAATATTAACCGGCACATTGTGCTTGGGTCTTCGATAGCCAGCTTTACGATAAGCTGGGCGGCGACGGCGATAGTAACTCATGATTTTGTTTTTTAATCTTTCAATGTGCGTTTCGATAATTCGATACGCAGATGCATCTATCCATCATCCGGAGAAGAACTCATCATACCAATCTTGGAGCTCTGCCCGCAGTCTTCGCTTGGCATATTGCTTGCGCGATATGATCGTCTTTAGCTTTTCATTCATAGACTGGGCTATCTCTCGTAGGGTTTCTCCCTCGAGTTCATTGCGGACGAAAACCTCGGCCTGGGTTTCTGGCAGCGTTTCAAGTGCTTGCTCAAAACGATGCCATAACTCTTCCTGGTCGAAATTCGATTCTACATCAGGCCACTCAACAAGTTGCTCTTCTAACGAATCGAAAACTAGCTGTCGAGACTGCTTGCGAAAGGAATCCACCATGCGGTTGCGAGCCGTTTGAAAGAGCCAGGCCCTGGGTTGTTCAATGTCACTGACGGAGTGTACTCGGGCAAAGGCCGCCCAAACGTCCTGAAGAACATCATCAGTTTCCTGCTCTCGAAAACGGCTAGAAATAAAAGCCTTCAGCTCGCTAGCATAAGCAGACCTGATGCGCTCGAATTCATCTTCCTTAGACGGATACATCGATAAAGAAGACGCGTAAGAACAGGAATTACCTTAAAGTCCGAAGAAAATTTTTGTCCACCACAACTACAAATGATCTAGGCATTATGATAATAAAAGTATAAGTCCTATCACCGCAATGGCGATAGCCGAGCAAATCCCGATTTGTGATAGCGAATTCATCCCCACGATGGCGATAGTCAAGTAGTCCCCCTAGGGTCCTCAGGCCCGAGTCATCCCTCCAGCCAGCCCATCGTTCTTTCCACAGCTTTCTTCCAGCCTTTGTACCGTCGATTCCGTTCTTCATCCGGCATATCGGGCTCAAATCGCTTATCGAGTTGCCAGGCTTGGGCCACATTCTCCTTTTTCCAATACCCAACCGCCAAGCCAGCCAGACAAGCAGCTCCAAAGGCCGTGGTTTCCGTCACCTTGGGTCGCTCTACAGCTTTATTGAGCATATCCGATTGAAATTGTAGCAGCAAATCATTGGCACTGGCGCCACCGTCTACCCGCAGTGCACTTAGCTCAATGCCTGAATCTTGCTGCATTGCCTCCAGCACATCGCGCACCTGATAAGCCAGGCTATTGAGGGTAGCACGAACTAAATGCGACTTATTCGTTCCTCGTGTCAAACCGAAGATGGCACCACGCGCATACATATCCCAATAGGGCGCTCCCAGCCCAGCAAAAGCAGGCACCACATATACCCCATCACTATCGTCTACCTTATTGGCGTAGTGTTCGCTGTCGGGACTTTCATCGATTATCTTCAATCCATCCCTAAGCCATTGGATCGCTGCTCCGGCTATAAACACCGAACCTTCCAACGCATACTCTACCTGCCCATCGATCTCCCAGGCGATGGTTGTCAGTAGTCCATTCTGACTCGTCATGGCCTCCGTGCCCGTATTCATCAGCATAAAACAGCCCGTGCCATACGTATTCTTAGCCATGCCACTCTCAAAACAAGCCTGCCCGAAGAGCGCTGCTTGTTGGTCGCCTGCAATACCCGCAATGGGTACTTCTCCGCCTAAAAATTCCGCCAGGCAATGGCCGTATACTTCACTGCTGGACTTTACTTCAGGGAGGACTTCCGCTGGTAGGTTCATCTCTAGCAGCAGTCGGTCATCCCATTGCTTCTTTCGGATATCAAAAAGCAAGGTTCGACTGGCATTCGTCACATCAGTTATGTGTTCTTTCCCGCCCGTCAGATTGTAAATCAGCCAGCTATCTATAGTACCAAAGCAGAGTTCACCGGCCTCCGCCCGAGCTCTGGCGCCTTCCACATTCTCCAGCAACCAGTGCAGTTTAGTTCCACAGAAATAAGCATCAATAACCAGGCCTGTGGTCTGTTTCACGTATTCGCTCAGACCACGCTCCTTCAATTCATCACAATAAGCAGCTGTGCGTCTGTCCTGCCAGACTATAGCGTTATGCAGTGGCTCTCCAGTTTTCCGATCCCATAGTACGGTGGTCTCCCGCTGATTAGTTATCCCTATGGCTGCTATATCTGAGTGTTCAATACCTTGCTCTCTGACCACTTGCCGCATAACTCCAAGCTGACTCTCCCAGATTTCCATCGGATTGTGCTCTACCCAGCCTGCTTTGGGAAAAATTTGAGTAAACTCCCGCTGGGCAACACCCACAATCGTTCCTTCAGAATTAAAGAGTATCGCTCTCGAGCTAGTGGTTCCCTGGTCTAGTGCAAGAATGTATTTTGAGTTGGGCATAAACTATCGGCTTATCAATGTGTAAATGTAGAATCTGTAATGTATGATGTTAAATGTGCATTGACAAGTCACTCAACACATCTCACACCTCAGCATCCAAACATCCTATCATCCAAACATCCTATCATCCAAACACCCCATCATCCTACAACCCCAACATCTCTACAACCAACCATTCATTGCCATACATGCCCAACCAGAGAATACCATTTACACAAATTCCTCAATTTTCGAGCCGAGACATTGCCTATGCGACTTCAGATCCCAAATTGCGGGAGTTTTACCAATACGAGGTTTCTTTGGCAAGCTTTGAGCAAGTTTTCAGCGACAAACTAACTGACCCCATAGATAGAGAACTACTGGCCGACCAACTTCACGCCCAGTACAAAGGACTCGGAATCTCTAACCCGCCCACCGAACAAATCGAGGCTTTAGGCAGCAAACACGGGTTTAGCGTCATTACGGCCCATCAGCCTAGTTTATTTACTGGTCCCCTTTACTTCATTTACAAAATCTGTTCGTGTATCAACTTAGCCCGACAACTCAATCAGGCCTATCCCGATCGAACAGTTGTCCCTGTA
>JBCBVN010000334.1:0-4868 GCA_039817625.1 Bacteroidota bacterium | reverse complement strand
CAGGCAGGGGTTGATCTCAATCAGGCTAGCATCATTCTTAACAAACGCCTGATAGAGCTTGCCTATAAACTTGACCATGCTCTTGAAAGCCTGGCCGGAAAGCCCAAGGTTAAAAGCCACTTCTCTTGCCTGAAACGGTTGCATCCCCAATTCTGGATCGATCCAGGTCTTATGTACCAATTCCGGGGTTTCTTCCGCTACGGCCTCGATGTCCATTCCTCCCTGCGTAGAGTAAATGATCACATTGCGTCGCTTGGCGCGATCCATCAGTATAGATACATAGTATTCTTTGCAGGCATCGAAGTCAGGTGCATAAGCATCCTCTGCAATCAGAATCTTTTGAACCAGCTTTCCCGGGCCATCTACTCCGCCAGGTGTCTGAGGAGTTTTGAGCATCATACCCAAGATATTGCTCGCATGCTCTTGAGCTTCTGTGCGATTCTTAGCCAACTTAACTCCACCTCCTTTTCCGCGTCCGCCAGCGTGTATCTGGGCCTTGACCACCACCACTGAACTGTTGGTTTCCGCAGATAACTTATCGTAAGCACTCATGGCGTCCTCCACCGATTCGGCCATGTATCCGCGCTGAATGGGCACGCCTGCTGATTCTAAGATGCTTTTTCCCTGATACTCGTGTAAGTTCATATGGTAGTTTTATTCGGGTGGATTTTTGAGAGGGCAAAGGTAAGATTTTTTAGTGTCGTTTTTGAGTGTTTGCGAAAATGTAAGCAATCGAGCAGCTTGCTGTTCCCAATTGAAATTTCCTTGCGACATTGGGCTGGTTTTACGCTTGCAAATGTCTTCCCAACATGTCTTATTTCAGAAAACTACACCGCATTCTCCTGCTCTTGTTTTTCCTAATGCCCATCTATGCTTCTGCACAAATCGTCAATATTGAAGACCGGCGAACAAGCCTGGATAGCACGGGCTGGCAGGGTAGGATAGACCTTGCGGCTCAGCTGGTAGAGAACAGCAATCGAGTCATGACCATCAGCTCGGGTTTGAGACTGGATGCCCTAGGGCAAAAATCGCATTCGCTTATTCTGCTGGACTATAGGCTTGTGGAGGCTGGTGCTGATAGGTTACTTGATAACGGCTTTGCCCACTTTCGTTTTGGCTATGACCTTGGGCAAAAAGTCAGGTGGGAAACGTTTACCCAAGCGCAGTATAATCTGCAGCTCAGGCTTAGTTTCCGTTGGTTGATCGGCACAGGTCCCAGACTGGCGCTTCTACCTCCGAATAGCAATCGAAAATTATTCTTAGGCTTGTTATATATGTTTGAATATGATGAGTTTGAAGCCTCTGCCTTGACTTATCGCGATCATAGACTGAGTTCATATCTCAGTGCGCGAATTCCATTCAATAATCAAATCGTTTTTACCAGTACAACTTACTATCAGCCGCGCCTGATCGACTTTACTGTTCCTCGGATCAGTACCATCAATCGGTTGGAATTTCAATTCAGCGAAACCCTTTCATTCACGACGAGTCTCAACCTGACCTTTGATGGCCGGCTGAGTGATGATTTTCCTGAAGTACCAGACCTGGTCTACAATTGGCTCAATGGGTTGAGGTTGAATTTTTAGGACTTCCGCAGGTCGGCTACGTATTGCGTTAAACGTATTGCGATTTGCGACCAAAGGATAAGTTGATTTTCGCTGTACGTTATACGTCCTAAGCTGTACTTATCCCGACCTGCGGAAGTCCCAAATTAAAGATTCCTACAAATAGTTACCTTCCCATTTTCAAAATAAGACCAAATGACAACCATCAAAGGCCCTGCGGTATTTCTGGCTCAATTTCTCGGTGATGAGGCCCCCTTCAATACTCTGGAAGGCATTTGCGGTTACATGGCGGGCCTTGGCTATAAGGGCGTTCAGTTGCCCACCTGGGATGATCGGATAATTGATTTGCAAAAAGCTGCGGAGAGCAAGAATTATTGTGAAGATCTCAGTGGCCGGATAGGTGAATTGGGCTTAGAAATCACCGAGCTTAGCACACATCTCCAGGGCCAGTTAGTCGCCGTGCATCCTTCTTATGATAAGCAATTCGATGGCTTTGCCCCCGTAGAGGTACGCAATAATCCCAAAGCCAGAACGGAATGGGCCGTCCAGCAGTTAAAGTGGGCTGCGCAAGCCAGTGCTAATCTGGGGCTGAAAGCTCATGTAACCTTCAGTGGGGCCTTACTTTGGCCTTACATGTATCCCTGGCCCCAAAGGCCGGCCGGCCTGGTGGAAACTGGTTTTGATGAGCTGGGCAAAAGGTGGAAGCCCATACTCGACACTTTTGAAGATTATGGGGTAGATGTCGGCTATGAGTTGCATCCGGGCGAGGACCTGCATGACGGCATCAGTTTTGAACAATTTTTGACGGTAGTTGATGGGCACCCTCGCGCTCAGATCAATTATGATCCCAGTCATTTTGTATTGCAATGTCTTGATTATCTGCAGTTTATTGATGTCTACTTCGAGCGTATTTGTGCATTTCACGTTAAAGATGCAGAATTCAACCCCGACGGCCGCCAAGGGGTATACGGTGGTTATCAAAGTTGGCTGAACCGAGCCGGTCGCTTCAGAAGTCTGGGTGATGGACAAGTCGACTTTGCAGGTATTTTCAGTAAACTTAGTCAATATGACTACAATGGTTGGGCAGTGCTGGAATGGGAATGTGCGATAAAAAGCGCTGATCAGGGGGCAGCGGAGGGCGCACCTTTCATCAACTCTCATATCATTCAGGTCACGGAGCGCGCCTTCGATGATTTTGCCGACGCAGGTACAGACGAGGCCGCTAACCGAAAATTGTTGGGCCTGGACTAACAGTAAAAGCCATTACTTTTACGCCCGATGATGTATACTTCCATTTCCAGAAATCGGGCACAGGAATCGCGTTCTGCTATTCAGCGATTGTATATAGCTATGCGCCACTTGGTAGAGCGTGGGAGCTATAAGCCTGGCGGTATGTCAGGCAAGGCACTGATCGATAATCTAATGGTTTTAAGACCAGAAATTTACGGCAGCATTGCCGATACCGAGCGGGTAGAGCTGAAAGGTCTCCACTATGTTTTTTTGCGCTTGCCAAAAGGGATAGAGGAGTGTAGGTTCATCAAACTTATCAGCAGGGAGGGCTATGAGAAGAGCCAGTTTGATCCCATCGTAGCGCCCAAGCGCAGGCGGAATGCCTATCGCATCGATCAAGATGAGATGCTGGTTGAAATGACCCGTGGTCGCTCGGATATCTATGACATTCTAACTCACCTGACCTTCATGTATTCCGAAGCCAATAAGATATATCGGAATAGTCTGGACAATAAAGGGCGGACTCGGCGAGAGTGGAAGCAACTTGGTGAGTTGCTCAAATTCATAGAGCACGGGGAAGAGTTTCAGCAAGAGGCTGCATACAGCTATTTAAGCACCTTGCTCGGCCGCACCTTTGATGAAGTAGTGGCTGCCTGCCATGATTTTCATTCAGAGCAAGACGTGAGTGACCTATTCCACATTACCTGGAGTTTGGGTGAGTTAGCTCGCATAGAGCACGAGGAGGATAGAGACAGGGAAATCAGTTTTTCCAGCAGTCTCCGCGATCAAACCGGCCATCATCATTTTGGTGAAGTCTGGGCTAAAAACATCAAGCGCTTCATGCTCGATAATGACCTGCTGAGACGGCCATTGCATATCGTAAGCGCCAACTTGCATTCGGTCATGAATGCATTGTACGGTCCCGTCGCACTTCAAAAAGAAGTTAAAGGAGGAAAAATTCTGGATTCAGCTCTTTTGCTCAGCAAACCTGAAGGAAGAAAGCATAGAGGAAAAGTAAAGCAACTCGCCAAGCAACATGGAATGCTCGAAATAGACGATGAGAGCGGCACCAACATCGTCGTGCAAATCTTCGACGGTGCAAAGTTTGATGCCTCCAAAGTAAGCTCTGAATTAGGCTTCTCACCGAGCGAAGATCCCGGTAATGCTCCTGTTATACTGGTCATGGATTATGCCTTTGGCGAGCAAGCCTACGAGAGTATGGACGAACTACTGCGCCCATATCATGACCCCACCTCCGATGAAGTATTTGAGATGAATGTACATTCCATCAACATCATGGGTAAAGCAGGCATACTGGAAGGAAATAAAGGAGATATCATGGTGCCGGACGCCCATATTTTCGAGGGCTCAGCCGATAATTATCCCTTTATAAATGATTTTGAGCAGGCGGACTTTGAAGGTCAGGGGCTAGAGGTATTCGAAGGACCTATGATAACCGTAATGGGTACAAGTTTACAAAATCGCGATATCCTCGACTATTTCCTCACGAGTTCCTGGCGGGCCAGCGGATTGGAAATGGAAGGCGCCCACTACCAGAAAGCCATTCAATCGGCAACGCGCATTCGGCGCTCCGTCAATCCAAAAATGAAGCTGCGCTACGCCTACTACGCTTCGGACAACCCGCTCTTAACGGGCCACACCCTGGCTAGTGGTAGCCTGGGTGTGGATGGGGTATTACCGACTTATTTAATCACGCAGCGTATACTGCAAAGAATATTTAGCTGAGTTTGGAGACTGGGCTCCAAACTCAGCTGTTTTCACTAGGCCAGTGCAGGTTCTAGTTCTGGTGCGGCGGGGAAATCAACAGGTACTTCTGTGACACCGTGTAGGAAATTGGTGACAATCTTGTCGCCAATGAGCACGACAGCATCAACCAAATTCTCTTGTGTGTAACCAGCAGATAGTAGGCCATCTACCACATCGCGGCTAGGCTTTCCTCTTTGGAGGGTAGTCTCGCGAGCAAAACGAGCTAGTGCGTTTAGCTTACTATCGAAACTGGCCGTTCCCTGACGAAGCTCTAGAATTTGATCGTCGTTAAAGCCATTCATCTTA
>JBCBVN010000333.1:0-4878 GCA_039817625.1 Bacteroidota bacterium | reverse complement strand
TTCAATCTAGACGAGTACTACCCTATGCAGCCAGAGGCGCGCCAGTCATACGTTCGGTTTATGAACGAGCACCTCTTCGATCATATAGATATACCAAAAGCCCATATTCATATTCCGGATGGGACTTTAGATCCAAAAGAGATAAAAACTTACTGTCAAGAATATGAAGCCAAGATTAAGGCGCTTGGCGGGCTTGATATACAATTACTAGGGATTGGGAGAACCGGCCATGTAGGTTTTAACGAGCCTGGCTCCAGTGCCGACAGCAAGACCCGTGCTATTCGACTAGACAGAATCACGCGCTTAGATGCGGCCAGTGATTTTTATGGCGAAGAGTACGTACCACCTCTTGCTATCACAATGGGGGTGAGCACGATTCTACAAGCCAGACAGATTTATTTAGTAGCCTGGGGAGAGGGTAAGGCTCCAATCATTCGACAGACCGTGGAGGGGCAAATCACAGATAGTGTCCCTGCAACCTTTTTGCAGCAACATCCCAACTGTGAGGTTATTCTAGATGAGGCAGCTGCGGGTGACTTGACAAGATATAAAACGCCGTGGTTGGTTCAGGAATGCGAGTGGGATGATCGCCTGATTCGAACAGCAGCGGTTTGGCTAGCTACCAAGCAGAAAAAGGCACTCCTCAAACTCACTAATGAAGACTACAATGAAAACAGCCTGGGCAGTTTGATGGCTGAATATGGATCTGCTGAGGAAATTAACCTGAGGGTCTTCAACCAGCTGCAACAGACCATAACAGGATGGCCTGGCGGCAAGCCCAAAGTTGACGACACAACTAGACCGGAGCGAAAATCTCCTTTCCCTAAGCGAAGTCTCATTTTTAGTCCCCACCCAGACGATGACGTTATTTCAATGGGAGGAACCTTGCTCAGATTAGTCGATCAAGGCCATGAGGTCCACGTAGCTTATCAGACGTCAGGTAATATAGCTGTATTCGATGATGAAGTTCTCCGCTTTTTGAATTTTACGGAAGAAGCCATTGAGGACCCGGAAGTGATTCAAAAGCTTCAACAAATACATCAAGATATACGCAAGGAGATCGCCGACAAGAAAACGGGAGATATCGACTCTCCGACGATGCAAAAATTCAAGGGCATCATCAGAAAGGGAGAGGCCCTGGCTGCATGCCGATATTGTGGCGTAGATGAAGGTCACGCTTACTTTCTGAATATGCCGTTTTATGAGACGGGCACGATTAAAAAAAATCCAATTGGTCCAGAGGATGTAGATATTATCTATCAATTGCTATTGAAAGTAAAGCCCCACCAGATTTTTGCAGCTGGAGACCTATCAGATCCACATGGTACACACCGAGTGTGTCTCGATGCCATATTCAGAGCACTTGACAAGGTTAGAGAGGAGAATCAGAGCTGGATTAAAGACACTTATGTCTGGCTGTACAGAGGAGCTTGGCAAGAGTGGGGCATATCAGATATAGATATGGCCGTGCCCATTGGCCCGCGAGACGCCATGCGAAAACGCAAAGCCATCTTCAAGCATCAGTCTCAAAAGGATGTGGCCATGTTTCCGGGAATTGACGAGCGAGAATTCTGGAAGCGAGCTGAAGAAAGAAACCAAGGAACAGCACAGCTGTACAACGCACTCGGACTAGCAGAATATGAGGCTATTGAAGCCTTTAAACTATGGAGCTTTCCATCATAACCAGATAAACTTAAGCCAGATGACCTACCTGTCAAGGGGACATCTGAATCGTTCACGTATAACCAATATCAGATGACATACCAAAACAAGTTCCCGCTTAAGCGGGCAAATATTGGCCGATGGCTCTACACGTGGCTTTTGCCACTCTTAGTAGCAACAGGCCTGAACGCTCAAAACACGTATCAAATATCGGGGCGTATTCTAGACGCCGACACTCAGGAACCCCTTGTTGGAGCAACTGTTCTACTGAGTCCTGGTGGGTACGGTAGCATTTCAGATCTAGAGGGCAACTATACTTTTTCGGCGCGTGTAGAACCTGGCGATTATCAAGTTGTAGCTAGCTACACAGGTTTTTCGCCTATTGAGCAAACCGTTTCCCTGAATGATAACAGAGAGGTAATCCTGGAATTTATCCTTTCCACAGATGCATTGAATCTCAACGAGGTGGTCGTGACTGGGGCTTCCGTGGCTACCAGCCGGAGGCAACTAGGTAATGCTATTGCAACGCTGGATGCGTCGGCCTTTGAGCAGACTGGAGCCATTGCTGCTGACCAAGCCCTGAGTGGTAAAATAGCAGGTGCTCTTGTACAGCAAAACAGCGGAGATCCGGCAGGGGGTATTAGTGTGCGCTTGCGGGGTGCCTCAACCTTGCTCGGTAACTCTGACCCACTTTACATTATAGATGGCGTGTTAGTCAACAATAACTCACCCAGCCTGGTAGATCTTGGCGGTACATCACAAAATCGACTAGTCGATATCAATCCCGCTGATATCGAGCGGATCGAGGTGATCAAGGGAGCTGCTGCTGCCGCGATCTACGGATCACGGGCCAGCAATGGTGTGGTGCAAATATTCACTAAACGCGGTAGACAAGGAGAGGCACGAGTCAATTTTTCAACAAGTGCAAGAATAAACTCACTACGCAAAGAGATAGATTACAACACGGCTCCCTTAGCGTGGGAAGCCCCACTAGATAACGACAACTTGAATACAGTCCCTGCAGAACGCTTCAACTTCCAGGATGAGTTTTTTGAAACAGGCTTCGGAACGGACAATAATATCTCTTTTGCAGGTGGAACAGATCGCACTCGCTACTTCATCTCGGCTTCCTACCTAAACAATGACGGCATTATTAAAAATACCAACTTTGAGCGATTTGGAGGCCGTCTGAATCTCGATCAACAACTGACTAATTGGTTGAACCTGGGCTTTGGATTAAACTATACGCGAAGTTCAAGTCAGGATATTCCAAACGGCGGTATCAACGCTGCTTATGGGGCCATAACCGGGTTTGTCTTTTCAGATAATCAGGTTAACCCACAGCCTAGTGCTGACGGAATATATCCGGTGACCTCTCTACTGGTTCCGAGATCAAACCCGCTCGAAGCAGTAGATCGATTTGACTTCGGGCAACGCACAAACCGAACCATTACAAATGTTAGTCTTACTGCTGTGCCCGATGATCATTGGACCATTCGTTATGTGCTGGGACTCGACTACAGCAATCAATCTGCTACTGGCTTTATCCCTATTGGGAACACATCTCCGGAACCAGATGGCTTTGCCAGGCGCTCCGATCTGAACACCGTCCAGTATAATAGTGACCTGACCATCAGCTATGCGACTGATTTGAGTTCATCTATCACGTCTACAACCGTATTGGGCGGCACCTGGCAGTACGAAGGTTTTGATCGATCAGCCATCCAAACTTCCCGTCTGGCACCATTCGTTAGCATCAGTGGTTTGGGTGAATTGGTAGAGCCTGGGGAAAGCAGGTCAGAAGCAGCCTACTGGGGTGCCTTTTTGCAACAGACCTTTGGAATTTCCAATAAACTATTCGTGACTGGAGCTGTACGCCTTGATGGTGCTTCTGTTTTCGGCGAAGACGAACGCGATCAGATTTATGGCAAAGCAAGTGCGAGCTATTTGCTTAGTGAAGAGGACTTTTGGAAGAATGGCAGCCTGAGCAATGTAATTGATGTTTTCAAGCTTAGAGCGAGCTGGGGCCAAGCTGGAAACCTGACGGCTCTTGGGCCATTTGACCGGCTCAATAATTATGGCATTTTCAATTACCTAGGTGGGGCGGCAGCCTTTCCCTCTGCCACTCAGGGCAATCCCAATCTTGCTCCGGAACGCCAGGAAGAAATAGAGCTGGGCCTAGACCTGGCACTATTTAAAAATCGAATTGGAATAGAAGTTACCTACTATGAACAGGAGGTAACCGACCTGCTGATTAACCGGGAAGTAGCCGCTTCTACCGGCTTTAATAACCGGTTTGAAAATGTGGGAACTCTGGAAAATTCTGGTATAGAGTTACTGCTGAGAGCGACACCAATCAGGAACAATCAATTGCAATGGAATATAACCGCTACTTACGCCAGCAACGAAAATGTGGTGACCAGTGTAGCCGGTGGTGGGCAACTCGCACTCGCAGGTAGCTTCGCGACCAATTTCGTTATCGAAGGACAGCCGCTGGGTGTATTCTTCCGTCAGTTCTATGCCAGAGATGGCCAAGGAAATATCCTGCTGGATGACAATGGCTTTCCAATGCGAGGCACTAATGAGGACGGTACAAATGCTAAAGTAATCGGCGATCCAAATCCGGACTGGTTTGGCTCGTTGATCAATGAGTTCAATTACAAGAATTTCACCTTGCGCGTGCAATTTGATGCCGTTCAGGGCTTCGACGTCTTCAACTGGAACCGTCGTTTGCTCGACAACGTCATCTTTGGAGGCGGACCCAATGTAGGTGAAGAGCTACTGGGCAATCAAGTGAAAGGATTTGGACGTGCTCAAGCCAATATATTCGAGGAATTTGTTGAAGATGGCTCATTTGTCAAGCTGCGGGAATTGTCGCTTAGCTACGACTGGAGGCCTAATATCGATTTTATCGAGCAAGCCCGAATTAGTGTAGTGGGTCGCAATCTCATCAGTTGGGATAACTATAGCGGGTGGGATCCCGAAATCAATACTGCAGGACAAAGCAATGGTGTTCGTGGATTTGATTTTGCAGGCGTTCCGATTCCTCGGACTTACGAAATTGGCTTGAACCTAACCTTCTAACCGGATGATCATTTTTTGCTTCCGCAGATGGACAAAGCGCAGCTTCGGGCTTTCTGAAAGGAGAAAATGCCATTCTCTTTTTCGCCTGCTGCCATACGCAAATCGCTACATGTGCCTACCTGCGAAAGTCTG
>JBCBVN010000332.1:0-4893 GCA_039817625.1 Bacteroidota bacterium | reverse complement strand
GTGGGCACCAGGTACCGTGACCACATTAGTCTGGAACGACATCGATAATATCGGTACTCTGTCGGGCTTCGAGCGCGACAATGAAGGTGTCGAAAACATACTGGTGGAACTGTTGGAGTCCAACGGTGATCCAGTATTAGACCCAGACAATAACGATATGCCGGTTACAGCTACGACTAACGAGCACGGTTTAGCGACCCTGGATTATGTACCAGCGAGTCGTTCTGTCCGTGTCCGATATAACTTGCCTAATGGTGACTGGAAATTTACGACTAAGCAAGGGCCAATTACCCAAGGCAACAACAGTGATGCTGGCAATGACGGTCGTACGGGCACCTTCTCCGCCGACCGAGGAAGTGACCTGAACGAATTCGTCGATGCAGGCATGTGGAGGCCTGGGACTCTAACGACGCTGGTGTGGGATGATATCGATAATATCGGTACCCTCTCTGGCTTTGAGCGCGATAATGAAGGCGTTGAAAACATCCTGGTAGAGCTATTGGAATCGAATGGAAATCCGGTAACAAATCCAGAAAACAATGATATGCCGGTAACGGCTATGACTGACGAAAACGGTCTGGCTACCCTTGGTTATGTACCAGCGAGTCGTTCTGTCCGTGTTCGTTACAACTTGCCAAATGGTGACTGGAAGTTCACCACCAAGCAAGGGCCAATCTCCCAAGGCAACAACAGTGATGCTGGCAACGATGGCCGTACGGGTACCTTCTCCGCTGATCGGGGAAGCGATTTAATCGAATTCGTCGATGCCGGTATGTGGTCTCCAGGTCAGGTGGTCGCTTACGTTTGGGAAGACGCCAATGGCAATGGGACGCAGAATGGAAGTGAGACGGGCATCTTCGGCATGCAAGTCAACCTGTTGGAAAGCAACGGATCTCCAGTTCTAAGACCCAACGGCACCCCGGTAACAGCCATCACGGAATGTGGAACATATGAAGCCACTCTGGATTATGTGCCTGCCAGCAGATCTGTCAGAGTTGAATTTGTTCCTTTTGACGGTGGTGTATTTACGACCAAGCAAGGACCAATCACTCAGGGTAACAACAGTGATGCCAGCCCTGGAAATGGCCGTACGGGTACCTTTAGTGCAAACAGAGGTAGCCAAACCTACACATTTGTCGATGCTGGATTTACGGATCGAGGTGACTTCGGAGACGGCAACATCATTGCCCGCGTATGGAATGATGTAGATGGAGACGGCAAGCAAGACAACAGTGAAAACAACGATGATCTTGAAGGCATCAAAGTCAATCTTATCGATACTGATGGCGACATTTGTGTATGCGATGAAACTGATGCAGATGGTCTGGCTCAATTAGCTGGCTTCACTGGAGAAAACTATCAGCTTAGATTTGAGCTGCCAGCTGATCACTACTTTACGCCTCAGGACGTAACGACCAACGGCACCAACGACAATAATGACAGCGATGCTCGCCAAACAGCTGGCAACCCGGACAATATCGGTAAGACCAGCACTTTCTCGCTTTCGCCAGGTCAAACCATTACAAACCTCGATGCAGGTATGTGGGTACCTGGTACAGTACTAGCTCGCGCCTGGAATGACGTAGATGGAGATGGCAAGCAAGACAACAGCGAAAACGGAGACGATGTAGCTGGAGTCGATGTTACAGTTACGGAAACAGATGGAACGCCATTGATCAACCCCAATAACAATCAGGTGGTTACCGGAACGACCGATGTGAACGGAGAGGTGAGTCTCTACGTTCCTGCGGATCGCTCTTTCCAGTTGAAGTTCGATTTGAATGACGATTATGCATTTACGCCAGAGGACGTAACGACCAATGGTACCAACGACAATAACGACAGTGATGCCCGCCAAACAGCAGGCAACGCGGCCAATATCGGACGAACAGACTCTTATCGCGCCAACAGGGGATCTCAACTATTTACCGAGATCGATGCAGGTTACTGGCTGCCGGGAACGGTAACGGCTCGTGCCTGGAATGACGTAGATGGAGACGGCAAGCAGGATAATAGTGAGAACAATGATGATCTGGAGGGAATTCAGGTAACCGTCACAGAGGCGAATGGTACGCCTTTGATCGATCCGAATACCAATATGATGGTAACTGGTGCGACCGGTACGAATGGAGAAGTGACACTCTATGTGCCGGCCAACAGAGCTTTCCAGTTGAAGTTTGACCTGCCTGCCGACCACGCCTTTACTGGTCAGGATGTGACGACCAATGGCACCAATGACAACAACGACAGCGATGCCGTTCAAACAGCGGGTAATGCAGCCAATATCGGACGCACAGCTTCTTATCAGGCAGATCGTGGTTCTCAATCATTCACGCAAATCGACGCTGGTCTATGGGTGCCAGGTACCGTCACAGCACGTGCCTGGAATGACGTAGACGGCGATGGTAAGCAGGACAATAGTGAGAACGGAGATGATGTATCAGGCATAACTGTAACCGTTACTGAGGCCAATGGCTCGCCACTGGTGCCACCCAATAATGAATTGGTTTCATCGGTCACTGGGTCAAATGGAGAAGTAACCCTCTATGTCCCTGCTGATCGTCCCTTCCAGTTGAAGTTTGACCTGCCAGTAGATCACGCCTTCACTCCGGAAGACGTAACGACCAATGGCACCAATGACGGCAACGACAGCGATGCGCGCTCTTCTGCGGGTAATGTGGCCAACATTGGTCGCACGGACTCTTATCAGGCAGATCGTGGATCACAAGAGTTTACACAAATTGATGCCGGTCTATGGCTGCCGGGTACGGTTGTTGCCCGTGCCTGGGTTGATGTAGACGGTGACGGTAAGCAGGATAACAGCGAGAATAATGAAGACCTCAAGGGAGTAGTTGTGGAGGTATTAGAAGCGAATGGTACACCATTGCTGCTCAATCAAGTAGCTGTACAGGATGTGACTAATGCAGATGGGGAAGTAGAGTTGTACGTTCCTGCCGACCGTCCATTCCAGCTCAGGTTTGGTTCATCAGATGGGTATGATTACACATTGGACAATGTGACCACCAACGGCACCAATGACAGCAATGACAGTGATGCCCGTGATCAAGCTGGCAACCCAGATAATCTAGGCAAGACTGATAACTATCAGGCTGACAGAGGCTCTCAAGTGTTCACACAGATTGATGCCGGATATATCGAAATCAACTTCCTCAGGGAAGCGGAAGAGGATGCATCTGTAGATGTTGATGGTATTGCAAACGATGATCAGCAAGGTTTAACTGACCTGAATGGGGGAGGTGACCGACCTGCGGAAGTCCAAATGGAAACATTCGATGACCTGACGCTCTTCCCGGTCCCTGCCAGAGATCGCTTGAATGTGGTGGTGCGTCTTGCAGCGTCACAATCAGTAGATTATGCCATCATCGATGCGACTGGTCGAAGCCTGCGTGTAGAAAGAGTTGAATTGGCTGAAGGGCAAAATCAGCTCGATCTGGATGTTCGCAACCTACCAGCTGGTCAGTACTATTTACAACTGCGTACGGCTAGTGAGTTGAAGACGAAGGTCTTCACGGTTATCAGATAAATCGAAGTAGTCAGACTACTGTTTTAGGGGCGGCCACGGTCTTAGGATCGTGGCCGCCTTGCTATTCTATCCATACCACTCTGGTTTGGGTATATTTGCCGCCATGAATATTCTCCTCCTTGGTTCTGGTGGCCGCGAACATGCTTTTGCCTGGTCATTGACTCAAAGTCCGAAGTGCGATGGGCTTTTTATTGCGCCTGGAAATGCGGGCACGGCCATGCATGGCACCAATGTTGCTGTATCACCCAATGATTTTGAGGCAGTAGGGCAGTTGGTTGTTGAGCATCAGATTGAGTTGGTTATTTGTGGGCCGGAAGAACCGCTAGTCCAGGGAATTCAGGATTACTTTGCTGCGCAACCATCCTTGTCTGAAGTCGCGTTTGTAGGACCTAGCCAGGCAGCTGCTCAGCTCGAAGGCAGCAAGGCTTTTGCCAAGGAGTTTATGGCCGAGTTTGGCATCCCTACCGCGACTTATCGGTCCTTCAGGCTGAGTGAGCTGACTGAAGGAATGGCACATATCGATCAAAATCCGGGACCATATGTCTTAAAAGCTGACGGCCTGGCTGCGGGGAAGGGAGTCGTCATTTTAGCGGACCGAGAAGCGGCTAAAGCAGAATTGCGCGCTATGTTGGAAGGCAAGTTTGGCGCCGCCAGTGAGCAGGTGGTCATCGAGCAGTTTTTATCGGGAATCGAGTTTTCAGTCTTTGCTGCAGTGGACGGAAAAGACTACCGCTTGCTTCCGGTAGCCAAGGATTACAAGCGAATAGGGGAGGGTGATACCGGGCCCAACACCGGTGGAATGGGCAGTGTTTCCCATCCGCCCTTCGTGACGGCAGAGCTTATGGAGAAAGTGGAATCCCAGATCGTACAGCCAACCATTGACGGTTTGCTTTCTCGAGATTTGGACTTCCGCGGGTTCGTATTTTTTGGCCTGATTAATGTATCCGGTTCTCCCTATGTGATAGAATATAATGTACGCATGGGCGACCCTGAAACCCAATCGGTCTTCCCTCGTCTCAAAAGTGACCTGGTTGAACTATGCCACAAAATGGCTACGGCTGGCTTTACGCCCGACTACCAGCTCGAATTCGATTCTCGCCAAACGGGGAGTGTGGTCATGGTCAGTGGTGGTTATCCGGGTGCTTATGAAAAAGGTAAGGTCATCACCGGTTTAGAAAAGGTAGACAATAGCATTGTTTTCCACGCCGGGGTTCGCCAGGAAAGCGGTGAGCTCTTAACCAATGGCGGTCGGGTGCTGTCCATCACCAGCTATGGTGAAACGATAGCAGAAGCTGTAGCTCAGAGTATGAAGAATGTCAATCAGGTCCAGTTTGATGGCGCGAATTGGA
>JBCBVN010000331.1:0-4922 GCA_039817625.1 Bacteroidota bacterium | reverse complement strand
GTAGGTAGGGTATGGTTGGTGCCACTGGCGTAGTCGCCCATACTTTCGGCAGTCAAATAGCCTAGAAAAACGGAGCCTGCGTTGCGAATTTTAGCAGAGAACGCAAGGGCATCACGGCGAGCTATGATCAGGTGCTCCGGAGCGTAGACATTGATGAGATCGGCTGCGGGCTCGTCGTTTTCTACAATGACAGCGGTACTGTTGGCTATAGATTGGGCCGCTGCTTCGCGGCGGGGTAGGGTAGCGAGTTGCTCTTGCACAGCAGCCACTACGGCCTGGGTATGCGCCCGCGTACGCCCAACGTATACCACCTGAGAATCTGGTCCGTGCTCGGCCTGACTCAATAGGTCTGCGGCCATGTATTGTGGGTCGGCTTCGTCATCAGCTACAACCAGCACTTCGCTGGGACCAGCCGGCATATCGATGGCCAGACCTTCGAGTTGAGCCAGTTGCTTAGCCACGGTTACATAGGCGTTTCCGGGCCCGAAAATTTTATCGACCCTGGGTACAGATTCTGTGCCAAATGTTAGTGCGGCAATGGCTTGGGCTCCGCCTATAGCTGCGACCTGCGTTAGTCCGCATAAAGAGCAGGCATATAAAATGGCGTCGTGCACTCGGCCATCGGCCTGGGGTGGTGTGCATAAGACGATCTCCCGACAACCGGCTATGACTGCAGGCACGGCAAGCATCAGGACCGAA
This sequence comes from Bacteroidota bacterium, assembly GCA_039817625.1. Taxonomy (GTDB): domain Bacteria; phylum Bacteroidota; class Bacteroidia; order Chitinophagales; family Saprospiraceae; genus Neolewinella. The sequence goes on along the minus strand of JBCBVN010000331.1, from coordinate 4,223 downwards.
CTGAAAAGCGGGGCACTACCGCCTGGCACATACAGACCTACGCGTTCTATACCTACTTGCTTGCGCCAGCAGCGCACACCGGGCATAGTTTCTACGATTTTGGACTGAGTGATTTGAGCTCGGTGAAAGGCTTCGATATTGGCTTTTGCCGTCTGTATGGCCAGCTTCAAATCTTCGGATAGGGTCTCTCCAGCAGTGGCGATAAGTTGCGGATCAACCAGGATGCTCTCCAACTCTACCCCGTCGTATTTTTTGGTGTACTTCCGCAGGTCGGCATCTCCGCCTGTTCTCACCGTTTGCATAATCGTGCTGACCCCATCTTGCAATTGAGATAAGTCTTTGGCGGGTCTGGCTAGGAGGCTTTGCCAGGTTTCCGGAGCTGGATTTTCTACGATTTTCATATGTTCAAAGTTTTCTGCGGTTGTGCCAAAGTGCAGATAACTTTCTGCACAAATGGAACCGCTACGCTCTCCCATGAATTTCCTTAATCATTCCCTGGTGTGAATTGGTGACTAAGCAAAATCATGGTCGTTTCAAACGATCATTTTTTCGATAGGAATAATGAGAATGCCCTCTGCTCCATAGCTGCGCAATTGATCGATGATCTCCCAGAATCGGTCTTCGCTGATCACCGAGTGCAAGCTCGACCAGCCTTCGGTGGCCAACGGCATGACCGTGGGTGCCTTCATACCTGGCAGTAGTGCCATGATTTCTTCCAGTCGGTCGTTGGGAGCATTCAGTAGCAGGTAGCGGTTGCCTCTGGCGGCTAGAACAGACCTCAGGCGAAACAACAAGCGGTCTAAGATCTCTTGCTTTTCGTCGGAGAGCTCGGGTGAGCTGGCCAAAACAGCTTCTGATTTTAGGATGACCTCACTTTCTTCGAGTCCATTCTTAAAAAGCGTACTGCCCGTAGAGACCAGGTCGCAGATGGCATCGGCCAGACCGATATTGGGTGCGATTTCCACCGATCCACTGATCTCGTGAATCTCTGCCTGGATGCCTTCTTTCTGTAAAAAGCTGCGCAATGAATTGGGATAGGAAGTAGCGATACGCTTACCATTCAAAGAGGCTACACTGTTTATGGTACTTCCTCTGGGCACTGCCAATGATAGCCTGCACTTGCTGAAGCCGAGCTTTTCTACGACTTCTACCTGCTTTTGCTTTTCGATCAGGGTGTTTTCGCCTATAATGGCCAGATCGGCTACACCATCCTGTAGATATTGCGGGATGTCGCCGTTGCGTAAGTACAGTACTTCCAGTGGGAAATTTCTGGCTTTGGCTTTCAGTTGACCTTTGCCATTATCTATGCGGATGCCGCATTCTTTGAGGAGCCGGATGCTGTCTTCCAGCAGCCGACCCGATTTTTGAAGAGCGATTTTTATAGCCAATGTTATTTGGTTTTGGGTAGCAGCAGTCGGAAAACAAGAAAGGTTCGCCGACCTATTGACGACGAACCTTTCAATGAAGTGGATTATGCAAATATACCTACACCAATACCACCAGCCGTCGAGCTACTGCCAAAACGTTGTGGTGATGATGATGTTGACGCATATTGCTTTTTATGTGGTGTGGGGCGGAATCGAACCGCCGACACATGGATTTTCAGTCCATTGCTCTACCAACTGAGCTACCGCACCTTGGTTTTTGCTGTAAAGCGGGGCAAATTTATAACCTTTTTGCCTACCTAAAAAGTTTCTGGTGCTAAAAAAGTAGTTTCTATTTGGCAAATTAGTGTTACATAAGCGAATCTTAGCCGTCAAAAGCACAACTGACCTTATGAATCCACTCAGGTATTTCTACATACCGCTCCTTATGTTGATGGGGGTGGCCTTACTGCTCACAGCTCAAGATTCTGTGAAGTTTGGCTGGCTGCCCATTCCTATTATGGTCGCCATTGCATTGGTCTACATGTTTGGCCCACAAATCAAATGGTGGTATTGGGGCAAATATCCCCCCGATTTGTCAAGTCGGTATGCACCACTTCTAGATAGGTTTCCCTTTTATTTGTCATTGGGACCGGCACAGAAGCGGGACTTCCGTGCTAAAGCATTCCTGTTCAGGGCAAATACGGTTTATAAAGCTATGGCTATGCCCAGGGTGCCAGAAGATATTCAGGTATTCCTTGCGGCATCTGCGGCCTGTATTTTCTCTGGTATCGAAGAGCCTGACTACGATAAGGCGGATGTAGTCGTGGCCTATCCACACCCATTTCCCAGCCCCCAGATCGAGGCACTCCACCGCTCCGAATTCTTTGCGCGAGATGGCGTACTCATTTTTTCCGTACCCGACCTGGTGCAATCGGTAGTCGAGCCAGCCAGTTTCATTCAACTTGGGCTCTACGAGTATGCCCGTGTATTCTTAGCAGAGTATGGCAGACTGGGCTTTCCCAGTTTAAACTGGGAGCAGATCGAAGAAATTTCGGCCTTTAAACAGCAACCAGCTGAAAAATGGCACGGTAGCGGCACCCTGGATGTTACCGCCGTAAGCCTGGTATTGTATTTTACCCACAAGAATAAATTTGAATCGACCTTCCCGGAGGTGTTCAGTGAACTTACTTCTGAGCTAAATCGCTCATTTTGATCAAAAATATTATCTAAACGAACTATTATGATCCGAATTCATCGTCTTTTTGCCTACAGCCTGGCCTTCGTGCTTGTGCTGTCGAGCTTTAGTGATTGCTCGCGCAACCCGGTGACAGGCAAGCGAGAGTTCTCGCTTATTTCCGAAGCCCAGGAAATTCAAATGGGGCAGCAATATGACCCCGCTGTAGTCGCTGAATTCGGTCTCTATGACGATCGAGACTTACAGCAATTTATAGAAACAAGGGGGATGGCTATGGCCAGAGCTTCAGAGCGGCCCAGCCTACCTTGGTCTTTTAAAGTGGTAGACAGCGATGTAGTCAATGCCTTTGCTGTGCCTGGTGGATTCATATACTTCACAAGAGGCATAATGGCGCACTTTAACAATGAAGCAGAGTTTGCGGGGGTACTCGGGCACGAAATTGGCCACGTTACAGCTCGCCATACCGTACAGCAACAGTCAAAGCAGACCTTGGCACAACTGGGCCTGGTAGGGGGCATGATTCTGAGCCCCGAACTGGCCAGTCAGGGAGAAAGTTTGATGCAGGGACTCCAGTTGCTATTCCTTAAGTTCAGCAGAGATGCGGAAAGTCAGTCTGACCAGCTAGGTGTGCGATACTCTACCCAGCAAGGATACGACGCTAGGGAAATGGCTGGCTTTTTTGAAACGCTTGATCGCTTGAGCGGTGGATCGGAAAATAGGATTCCCACCTTCTTAAGTACACACCCCGATCCTGGCCAACGCGAGCAAAGAGTTCGGGCCATGGCAGTTGAAGCCCAGCAAAGCGCCACTGCTCAGGGAATCAGCAGGGGTAATTTCAAAGTAAATCGCGACGAATACCTTCGTATGATCGATGGCATCATCTATGGAAAAGATCCGCGCCAAGGCTACGTAGAGAACAGTTTTTTCTATCACCCCGAACTTAGATTTCAGTACCAGATACCCAACGGTTGGAGTACCATTAATTCACCGCAAATGGTTCAGATGGTATCTCCAAATCAAGATGCCATCATGCGACTTATGTTGGGACAAGGCAACAACCCTGAGCAAGCGGCCCAGCAATTTGTACAACAGAATAATCTTCGGGTAGTATCAGGCAGAAACCTGTCGACCAACGGCCTCAACAGCTATCTGCTAATCGGCGAAGCAGAGCAGCGAGACCAGCAGACTGGCCAAGTACAACAAGTTATCTCGGTACAGGCCAACTTTATAGCTTACAACGGCAACATATACATGCTTATGGGCATGTCGCTCAAGCAAGACTTTGCACGCTATCAGCGTACATTTGAGCAGAGTATGAGCAGTTTCAGGCAGCTGACCGACTCCAGATATCTCAATAGGTTACCTGAGCGTCTACGCATAGCCACCAACAACAATACACGTACACTAAGTGCCGCCCTATCTGCAGAAGGTATACCCCGAGATCGCCTCGAAGAATTTTCCGTTCTGAATGGTATGCCTTTAAATGCTCAGTTGGAGCGCGGCATGTTGTTTAAAGCACTACAGCGGCAATAAATTAAGCGGTAAGATCAAAAAAGTAGAGGCCCGATACAGATTCGTATCGAGCCTCTTTTCTTTTATGGTCGATCTACAAATGAATGCTTAAGGTGTAGTTTCCGTATCCGTAAGATCGGCAAATGTAT
>JBCBVN010000330.1:0-4945 GCA_039817625.1 Bacteroidota bacterium | reverse complement strand
GCCTAATTTGGAAATGATCCTGGAAGTAGTGCAGCTTATAGAGGGGCTAGATGTTGACCAAAAAACACAGTTGCGAGAAAATTACAATGTTAGATCTGCCTCTGTTGGGATGTTACAGCGACAGTTGGTCAATCAAGTTAAGCGTGAAACTCGTGATTTGGATATGGAAGCTTTTTGGCAGCTTTATGAGCGAGTCGATAGAATGCCATGGTCTGAAGATGCTCGCGAGCGTTTGAATTTAGTATGGAATGACCGAAAGGAAACTCTCATGCGGCAAGCGGAGCCTGAGCTGCGAAATGGTTCTTTGAAGCAACTCAGGATTTGGGAAGCCCAATGGGGAGAAAAAGACTGGGGCGATAGTTACATACCTGGGCAATTTCGAGATTTGACTCTAGGCCTCATTCGGGGAATTGTGCAGGATGCTAGCGCTACTTATGAAGAGCTATCCGAAGTTTATAATTTTCACTTTGATGAAGAGATACTTCGCAACCCAGAGGCAGCCAGCAATATGGCAGGCCGATTATTAAACCGCTTTCTGTACGAACATGGTTTCACTGAGCTGGGGCAATTTGTTGCGGATAACCCTCAGCATTGGGTCGCTTTGGATTGCTATGTGGGTAATTTGGTCGATCTGCTTAAAAATGGGCAATTGCATCGACTAACTCATTTCTTACAAGACCACCCTTTTTCCATAATTGATGGACTGACCCTCAACTATATAAATGAAAGTGGTAGTGAATTGCTTGAAATACCTGGATCGGATGTAGAGGCATTGAGAAAATGGTTAGAAGATTACTCAATTTCTCAAGCTGTTAGAGTTGATGTTGATACCTCAGACGAGATTTTTTATGGTCTACTAGATGTCCTGGAAAGACGTGCTCAGCGGCCATGGGTAGGCTATTTATTTGTAGATGCCGCACAAATGTATTTACGCACGGAGCAATGGCTAAAGCTTGACCAGTTAATTGCTAAGGGGCGTGAGGTATTCAATTATGGTCAGCCGATTGACTGTGGAGTAGAGTTTCTAATTTATCAGGAGAAACAGAACTGGTTGCAATCAGTGCAGGAGATATTGACTATGCCTAGGTTTGATCGAATGGCTGAAGCCGTAACTGTAGCTAGCTTGCCCATGGTCGATGAATATAGCCCAGTTGTCAGTGCTGATGGTAAGCGCTTGTATTTCGCTAGACGTACTGGCAATGCTACCTCCTATGATATTGTATACAGTACCTCCTTAGGTGATACTGCCTGGAGTTTGCCTCGATCTATGCCTGTGTTTTCTACCTCTCGGAATGAAGTCCCACTGTCATTAAATGCTAGTGAGAATGAGCTATTACTATTCCTGGAAGGTCGGTTGGCCATAAGTCGGAAGGTGCATGGTGTTTGGCAACAAGCTAAATCGCTTGAAGGAACCATAGCTGAGCAGACTTGGCATGGTCCTGCCACGCTTTCGAATGATGGCAAGTATTTAATTGTAGAGCTCGCAGCATCTCAGTGGATGCGATCCACCGTCACTGATACTGATCTCTTTTTGGCAGAACGAAAGGGGGTGGGTATTTATGACCTGATTGGGCCTCTGAGCAACTTAAACACATATTTCAGGGAATCTGGCCCCTTACTTAGTTACGACAATCGTACACTTTATTTTAGTACGGACGGAAGAGATGGCCTTGGTGGTAAGGATGTTTACATGGTACAGAGATTAGGTTCAGGCTGGCACGAATGGTCTGAACCGGTCAATTTTGGAGCTTCGATCAATTCCTTTTTTGATGATGAAAATCTTAAGCTTGCTACAGCTGCAGCAGGAGTAAGTGGCTTTTTGAACGTGCGTAAGTCAAACGTTACTCTTACGGGTGATATTTTTCAAGTAGAACTACCAGAACTTGTCAGACCTAAGCCAATGCGCGTGGTTAAAATTCCTGTTCAAATACCAGATTACATAAGTACAGAAGGACTTCAAATTAGTGTGACGGATAGTGACGGAATTACATTTTCAAACGGAGTATTGCAGGACTCGGGTTACATAGTCTTGGTTCCAGAAGATATGAATGAACTCGAAGTAGTTGTAGAGCCCGATGACCCATCCATAATTCCTGTGGAGTTTTCGGTGGAGTTAATGGAAGATACGATCAGGGCACCTATTGTCCCAATTAACTCGATCGATAGTGTCATTTCTGGTCTTGAACGTATTAGACTACTACAGGCTTATGCCGTTAATCAAGCTGATTTTAGTCCAGATGAAAACGTCCAACAGCAACTCAGGCAAATACTGGATTTAGTTAAAGATCAGCCAGATAAGCATATCGTCATCCACGCTTATTCTGACGATATTGGGACGGAAGAATACAACCTGATGCTATGCCGTCAGCGCGCTGAAGCTGTTGGTGAATTCCTTCAGCAACTTGGACTTGATGAGGAAAAAATTCAACTTGTTTCGCATGGAAAGTCTGATTTTATTGCATCTAATCTGACAGAGTCTGGGCGGGCTAGGAATAGACGTGTTGAGGTGGGTATAGAGTAGCCTACCCCCCTCACTCTCTCACCACCCAAACTCCACCTTCTACACCTGCAAGCCGCAAAAAATACGGTCCTGATGCCAGGCCCCGCACATCCAGCCAGCCCCCATCATTCAGGAAGTTGTAGGTGCGAACGACCTGGCCATCTGGAGTAAGGAGGTATCCTTGGGTCTCGGGTATGTCTCGACCTGCGCCTACGGGCAGGGAACTCCCATCCGAATCAACCCACCTCAGTTGGATGAAGTCTGTAGCTGGATTCGGATATACCATCAGGCTAGGTACGGCCGCTTTTCGGTCGATGAAGATCAGCTTCGAAAATTCCATCTGCCCGTCGAGGTCTACGATTTGTAAGCGATAGTAGGCTTGGGGTAGAGGACTTGGGTCTTGAAATTGGTAGTCATGCCGTTCATCCGATTGACTTGCAGCAGATATGTTTCTTAAAAGTTGCCAGTTGTGCGTGCCGCTTTCTGATCGATATACCTCGAAGTGAGACACGTTTTGCTCGCTGGCCGTTGTCCATTGTAGCTGGTTGTGCCTCGCTTGGGCAATGCCTTCAAATTCGATGAGCTCAGCTGGAAGGGGAGCGATGACTCGTATCCGCACATCGTCACTATTATACTGTAGTTCCCAGTTGTCGCTATCGATGGGCCATAAGACTTCACTGAACGAACCTGTACATGTAGTTGGACAACTCATAATGACATATTCACTGCCCAGGCCTGGGAGGAAACCGTCGAGAAGCTGAATATCCAGCGTGCCATTGAGTATACCTTCACCTTCGATGGGAACAACGTCATGGCCCAAGCCCGGACCACCATCACCTTGAAGCTCTATGCGCAGGATATTCTCTGCTTCGAAAATAGGCTCATTAAAGCCCAGACTACCGGGAGAAAAGCCCGGACTGATCAGCCCGCTATGCAAAACAGTTCCCGTTGTGAAAAGCTGGCCCGTACCGCTGATGCTGCCTTCATTAGTGAGGTCTAGATCAATTTGTACAACTTCAGTTTCGAGCACATCCAGTGACAAATCTCCCTGATTGAGGATCGACCCAATCCCTTGTATCATTTGTCCGCTTTCGCCTATTAGTAGGAAGCCCGTATTAGTAAGCTCCAAGTTGTTCTGGCAGACCATTTCTCGGTTGACAAGCATGGTACCCGCATTCTCAATGTCGTCAGTAAAAGTGGTCGGGGCAAACCCAGCAGGGAGGTCTAAAAAGCCGGAAACCCCATCAACAAGCATCGAAGCATCAACATATTCGCCTTCAATTGTAGTGCTGGCAGATACCCTCCAGCCCAAAGAGCAGCTGATGCTATCTGATAGAATGACATCGGTAAAAGTATTCAAGAAGCCTTGCACAGTGGTTGGTCCCTGGATGCGCCAAAGGCTCGGAAAGGTGATATCGGGTGAGTAGTAAAAATGGGCTTCCTGCGTTCGCCATTCCACAGCAGAAACAAAATTGATACCAAAGTAATCATCCAGCCGTCCCTGGAAATCTACGACTGCGGCAGCCAATATGTCTACTTGTGCCCGGTTTTCGAAATCCAGCTCCAGTAGCCAGGTTTCCTCGCCAGCATCGTAGGATATATATCCTCCTGGAGCATCGTTTATCAATCGTCCGTTATTACTGTTGGCCGAAGGCCGCAATGGTTCTGTGACTGCCTGTATGGATAAGTCGCTCAGGTTTCTGTAGGTGGGCTGATTACCGTCAAAAGATATAAAACCGGCTAATAAATTGTGTCGGTTCCTATTTTGAATTTCCCCTTCAAATGTCCATTCTCCACTTTGGTCAATAATGCCGTCGTTCAAGAATAAGCTGCCTTCAAAACTAACCTGTGCCGACGGAGGAATGGTAGTATTTCCAACAGAAGTCAAGTCGACGGCTATATTCCCGGCATTCCACACCATGTCGTTATTTACAGTAATGGACGAAGAATTGTCACCCTCGATAGGTGCGTTCAATTCCCAGTTGGCATTAACCTCCAGGATGATATTATCCAGCAGAATACTATCATTGGAAATCCAGGAAGCGCCGATGTAGCCAATGCTGATGATGCCCAAAATATCATCAGTTATACGCACCTTTTGGGTGGTCAGTTGGAGGCTTGATCCGAAATAGGAAAAGTCTCTAAGTAAGGCCAGTTCTTTTGTGAAAGTCAAATTTGAAGAGTGGATTGCAAAGGTGCCCGCCTGTTCAAATTGGATATCTATCTGGCAATTATTGGGTCCATTTTCATTCGAAAAAATAGAAGCTGCGGTATTGAAGAACCAACCATTGCCCGTGAGAGCTAGGTCCGGGCCACCAGATAAAAAGAACTGAGAGAAATTGGTGAAATCAGCCGATTCTTCTACATCAATGACGCCCCCATTTAGCTGGTATGCACCAATCTTTATGGCCTGACCACTTTCGATATACAAAAGACAACTGGTAT
>JBCBVN010000329.1:0-4972 GCA_039817625.1 Bacteroidota bacterium | reverse complement strand
GCTCCACAATATTGGTAGGAATTTGATCCAATCCATAAACGCTATTCAGGGCACTAAAAACTGGGCGGCTATTGATCAGAATCTGGGAATACGCGCCTTCCAGTCCATTCAATCTTACCTGAGTAAATCCACAATTCTGGCAGTTGGTCTCTACTCGAACACCGGACTGAAAGTTTAGTCCTTCGGAAATGGCAATGGACTGAGTCGCATTAAAGAGTTTGTCATCGATGACGCCTACCACGACCGGGTTATTGACTCGATCCCGCTCATATCTGGTGCCCGATACCACCACACCTTCCAGGTTCAGCGCATCTTCTTGCAGGATAAAGTCTCTAAGCAGAGTTTGGTTTTCACTTAGAGCAATCTGCTCAGACATCGACACAAATCCCAAAAACTTAACCGTCAGGGTGTAAGACCCGGCGGGAATATCGGCCAGAGTAAATTCGCCCATTGCGTCTGTAAAGGCAGCAAATGGTGTGCCTTCCAGCAAGACGGTGGCAAAGGGAGCTGGTTCATTATCGGCTGTCACCTGACCGGAAACGCTTGCAGTCTGAGCCTGGGCACCAAAGCAAATCGTTAATAGTAGTAGGGCTGCCACTAATCTAATAGAGAGGCTAGCTGATCGTATGGTCTTTTTCATTTGGTTTTTTGTCAATTTGGTGTGGGGTAAAACAACAGAATTCAGCCTTTCTTAATGAAAGTTTTGCATGTCCAAATTAAAAATTTAGACTAATCTAAAATCAAAGATATACCTTTATTCCCTATCTTCACAATTCACACGCTTTATGCACACATTTTTGCAATAATTCCCCTTCGATCACCAGCCCTCGAAAGTCTAGTCCATGGCCAGTCCCACTGCCGAAAACTACCTCAAGGCTATTTTCCACCTTTCCGATCAGCGCGATAAAGTCACCTTGACCAGCCTGGCTGAAGAACTCGGTGTGTCGGCGCCCACGGCCAATAGTATGGTCAAAACCCTCAAGCAGGATGGCCTGGTAGCACACGAGAAGTACCGCCCTATTGAGCTGACAGCACAGGGGCGTAAGGTGGCCGCTTTGATCATTCGCAAGCATCGACTAACCGAGATGTTTTTAGTCGAACGAATGTTCTTTGGCTGGGAGGAAGTACACGCCATTGCCGAGCAAATCGAACACATCCAGGCTCCGCAATTTTTCGAGCGCATGGATGAAATGCTTGGGCACCCGCAGTTTGATCCCCACGGATCGCCCATACCCGACAAGAATGGCACCATACACCATCACTCTTTCCGAAAACTGAGCGAATGTACTCCTGGGCAAAAGCTCAGACTAGTGGCAGTTATGGAAGCAGGAGACGAATTTCTTCGCCATTTAAATCAAAGAGAAATTGCACTCAACACCATTTTTGAGCTCCAGAGTGTAGACAGTTTTGACGGTAGTTTGCGCGTATCTTATGAGGGACATAATGCTGAAGTTTTGTCAAAAATGGTCGGAGATCGATTATTAGTAGTGGGCGAAGAGTCATAACCTTTAATTTTGCATAGTTGGTAGCTGTGCTGCCAAACCTGCAAAAACTATCCAATGTCTTTTAACGTCGACAATCGCGGTTTCTACGGCCGTTTTGGTGGGGCTTATATCCCCGAGATGCTTCATGCCAACATAGAGCAGCTCCGTGAGCGCTATCGCCAAATTATGATCGAGCCTGACTTCCAGGCTGAGTTTCAAGAGTTGCTGCGTGACTACGTCGGTCGCCCCAGCCCGCTCTATTTTGCCAAGCGACTCAGTGAGCACTACGGATACAAAGTGTACCTCAAGCGGGAAGACCTCAATCATACCGGTGCGCACAAGATCAACAATACCATTGGGCAGATACTGCTGGCTCAAAGACTTGGAAAAACCCGGATTATCGCCGAAACCGGTGCTGGCCAGCACGGGGTAGCTACGGCGACGGTTTGTGCTTTAAAAGGACTGGAATGCATCGTTTACATGGGTGAAGTCGATATCGCACGCCAGGCACCCAATGTGGCCCGTATGCGTATGCTGGGTGCGGAGGTACGCCCGGCGACCAGTGGTTCGAAAACGCTCAAAGACGCAACCAACGAAGCCATCCGCGATTGGATCAACAATCCGGAAGAAACCCACTACATCATAGGCTCGGTGGTTGGCCCTCACCCCTACCCCGATCTGGTAGCTCGATTCCAGGCGGTCATTAGCGAAGAGATGCGACATCAGCTACAAGAGAAGGAAGGCACTCCCCTACCCAAAGCCATCGTCGCCTGTGTCGGTGGCGGCAGCAACGCAGCAGGTGCTTTCTATCACTACCTCGACGATCTCGAAGTCGACCTCGTTTCTGTAGAAGCTGCAGGTCTGGGCGTAGATACCGGCGAAAGCGCAGCCACCAGCGTTTTGGGTACCGAAGGCATCATACACGGTAGTCGAACCCTGCTCATGCAAACCGACGACGGACAGATTGTAGAGCCCTACTCCATTTCTGCCGGCCTGGACTACCCTGGCATCGGGCCATTACACGCCCACCTCATCAGCGCAGGCAGAGCTAAAGCCATCAGCATCACCGACGAAGCCGCCCTGGAAGCCGCCCTATTCCTGAGCCGAACCGAAGGCATCATTCCCGCTCTGGAAACCGCTCATGCCTTCTCCGCCCTCGACCAGCTAAACTATGCGCCAGATGATGTGGTCATCGTATGCCTCAGCGGTAGAGGCGATAAAGATCTGGCCACTTTTGAAGAGTATTTAAAGCGTATAGCGTAGGCGTACAGCAATGGACGTATCGCGTATTGCGACGTGCCAAACCCATTTGAAGCCCTCGCTATACGCTGTACGAACTACGCTATACCATTTAAGCGACACCTGAACAAGCAACTCGCCAAACCCATTGAAGCCATCGCAATACGTTATACGAACTACGCTATACCAAATACACCATACGAACTACCCTGTACCCAATACCTTGTACCCCGTACCCAATACCCCGTACCCTTATGAACCGTCTCGATACACTCTTCTCCTCCAAGTCCGACCAGATCCTCAACGTCTATTTCACAGCAGGCTATCCGAGCTTACACGACACCAAAGACATCATCCTTGGACTCGAGGCCGGGGGCGCAGACCTTATTGAAGTCGGCATTCCCTATAGCGATCCGCTAGCTGATGGCACGACCATACAGCAAAGCTCGACTCAGGCGCTGGCCAATGGCATGAGTCTGGAGGTCCTGTTCGAGCAGCTACAACAAGTGCGCCAGGAAACAGAGATTCCATTGGTCCTCATGGGCTATTACAACCAGGTGCTGCAATTCGGCGAAAGCCGTTTTATCGATTTTTGTACTTCCGCAGGTGTGGATGGTCTCATATTACCCGACCTTCCCCTTGCTGAATTTCAGTCAGACATGCTAGCGCTTTGTCAACAGGCTGACTTGCGGGTTTCCTTCCTCATTACCCCACAAACCAGCGAGGCCCGCATCCGCCAAATCGATCAAATCAGCAACGGCTTCATCTATGTCGTATCCAGCAGTTCCATTACAGGCAAAACCCGCGACATCAGTCCTCAACAAATCGAGTACTTCGAGCGCATCGAGGGCATGAACCTTAAAAATCCTAGGCTCATCGGCTTTGGCATCAGCGACGCCAAAAGCTTCCAAACGGCCTGCCAGTATGCCAACGGTGCCATCATTGGATCTGCCTTTATACGAGCGCTTGGCGCAGGCACCAACGCCCGCGAAGATGCCAAAACCTTTGTCGAAAAGGTCCGCAGCAAGGAGACCATATTGTCATAGAGAACAACTTAATCATCTACCGCCGACAAGCGCACTGCGTGGGCATCAGCGTATTGGTCTCCGTCATCAATGGCCAGGCATTTCCGCTGCCCGCCTGCTCGAAGTAAAAAGGTGCGCGCGGTCGGTCGTAATTGCCTATTTCATTCATGGTAGCTGCATCGTACAGACGGCCATTGACCATGGTGTACACGACATTTTCGGACTGACGAATATCTTCCAGCGGATTTCCATCGATCACAATTAAATCGGCCAGCTTACCTACACGCAGACTTCCTATTTCGTCTTCCATACCCAGGTAGCGTGCCCCATTAATGGTGGCGCAGGCCAGAGCTTCGTGATTGGTCATACCGCCTTGCTCCAGCATCCAGAGTTCCCAGTGGGCACCCAGGCCTTGTAGCTGTCCATGAGCCCCCAGATTGATGTTCACGCCCTCGTCTGCCAGGGCTTTTAGCGACTGGCTGGTCGATATGTGGCCATTCACATATTCCTCTTCCGGGATCATCGTCCGATGGCGAGCCCTGGCATCCACAACTGGTCGAGGCGTGAAAGTAAGCAGCCTGTCCTTTTCCCAAACGTTGGTATGCTGATACCAATAGTACTCACCATTGACACTGCCGTAATTCACAATCAAAGTAGGCGTATTATGCGCATCGGTAGCCGCCCAGAATCGAGTAACATCGCTGTATAGAGGAGCCACCGGAATATTGTGCTCGACACCGGTATGGCCATCGGCCAGCATGCTCATATTGTGGTAAAAGAAGGAGCCGCCTTCGGGTACGACCAACAGACCGAGTTCATCGGCCGCTCGCATAACCATCTGCCGCTGTTCGCGTCTGGGTTGATTATAGCTTTTCACACTGAAAGCTCCGTAAGCCTGAGTCCGACGCAAGGCTGATCGCGCATCATCCAGATTATTGATCACCGCTTTAAAATCACCATCTGCTCCGTAAATGATGGTTCCGGTGCTGTAGAGTCGGGGGCCAACCATTTCTCCGGCCTTGATCATCTCGCTGTGGCTGAAGATCATCTCGGAGTTGGAGCTCGGGTCGTGGGCCGTCGTCACCCCATAAGCCAGATTGGCGTAGTAATACCAGTTCAGCTGTGGACTCAATCCGTAGCGAAAATCTCCCAGGTGACCATGGACATCCACTATTCCAGGCATGATCGTCTTTCCAGTACAGTCGATCAGTGTTGCACCAGCAG
>JBCBVN010000328.1:0-4981 GCA_039817625.1 Bacteroidota bacterium | reverse complement strand
TGACTTATTTATTCTTCGATGGTTTCGACTTCCTCTTCTTCGCTAGTTGCACTGGCAGGTAGCTCGATGAGGTTACTTACTTTGATGGTTACGTGGCAGCTGTGCTTGCGAATGCGGTGTGCACGCCCCTGAGGAGCAGGACGATACCGCTTTAGCTGAGCACCCTGGTCTACAAATATTTCGCTGATGACGAGATCAAAATCGTCAGCACTCTCCATATTGTCGATCTTGTCCTCCCAATTGGCAATCGCTGATACGAGATTCTTCTCGATCCAGTAAGATGCCTCCTGCTTACTATACTTGAGGATAGATAATGCTTCACCTACTCCCTTACCACGAACTAGGTCTGCGACGAGGCGCATCTTGCGCGCCGACATCGGAATACTATTTAGTTTGGCTACTGCTTCCATGATCTATTACTTCTTGCGGTTGCCACTGTGGCCTTTGAAGGTGCGCGTTGGAGCGAATTCGCCCAACTTATGACCAACCATGTTTTCGGTAATGTATACGGGGATATGAGTCTTTCCGTTGTGTACGGCTATTGTCAAGCCTACCATATCGGGAACGATCATAGACGAGCGAGACCAAGTCTTGATCATACTCTTCCGGCCAGACTCTTGGGCTGCGACAACCTTATCGTATAGCTTGTGAAATACGTAAGGGCCTTTCTTAAGTGAACGTGCCATAGATTATTTCTTGTTCTTGGTCTTACGACGGCTAATAATGAGTTTATCACTCGCTTTGTTGCGCTTGCGAGTCTTCTGGCCTTTGGCCATGATACCGGTGCGGCTTCTTGGGTGTCCACCAGAAGCGCGGCCTTCACCACCACCCATGGGGTGATCAACTGGGTTCATCGCTACACCACGTACACGTGGGCGACGGCCAATCCAGCGCTTACGGCCTGCCTTACCTAGTACAGTAAGACCGTGATCGGGATTACTGGTTACACCAATGGTTGCTCGGCAAGTAACCAGAATACGGCGAACTTCACCAGATGGAAGGCGAACGGAGGCATATCGTCCCTCGCGCCCCATCAATACACCATTGGTACCAGCTGAGCGGGCTAAAGCAGCTCCTTTGCCTGGCTGAAGCTCAATGGCGTGGATCGTTGCACCTAGAGGAATATCAGCCAAGAACATGGTGTTTCCCACATTCGGGGTAGCTGCCTTACCAGATACAACGGTATCACCTACTTTCAGTCCCTGAGGAGCGATGATGTATGTCTTCTTACCATCAGTATATTCCAAAAGCGCAATAAATGCCGTGCGGTTTGGATCGTATTCGATGGATTTGACCGTGGCCTGTACTCCGTCATGATCACGACGGAAGTCAATGATCCGATAGCGACGCTTGTGGCCACCTCCACGTTGACGAACGGTCATTTTACCGGTGCGATTGCGGCCACCACTTTTCTTGATGGGTGCCAGCAAGCTCTTTTCCGGCTTGTCTGTAGTCAGCTCCGCAAACTTGTTCCCTACACGCGTTCGCGTACCAGGAGTTACGGGCTTGAATTTTTTAATTGGCATTTGTTCGATATTTATTTGATTCCGATTTCGGAGCCCAATCTCGTCGAACATTTATCGAGACTGGTTCCACACCAGATGTTTTATTCTTCAATCACACAATTTGTGCGACGGCAATTCGGTCAGGGTTTATACGTCGTCGAAAATGTCGAGCTCGTCTCCTTCAGCCAGGGTCACAATTGCTTTTTTGTAAGCAGGAACACGGCCTCTGATAAGTCCTGATTTAGTCGTTCTATTCTTCGACTTACTTGGCATGATGGCTGTATTTACGGATACGACCTGCACACCATATCTGTCGGCAATAGCTTTTCCGATTTCGATCTTGTTGGCAGCTTTATTCACGATGAATGTATACTGCTGGCTATTCTCAGATAGAATTTCCGCCTTTTCCGAAACCAGTGGCTTAATGATTACTGTCTTCATGGTCATTCGTTTATTGAGTAAGGTGCTGGACCTTACCCGCTATTTAGGCGAAAGATTCTTTTATTTTATCGATGGCACCTTCTGCTATCAAAATAGTAGTAGCGTTCATCAGATCGTAAGTCGATAACTCACCAGCTGCTGTCACCTGCGCCTTTGGCAAGTTTCGGCTACTCAGGTATACATTCTGATCGTAGTCTCCTGTGATCAGTAGTACTTTCTGATTTTGAAGTTCGAAAGAGTTCAAGAAGTTGATGTACTCCTTGGTGCGCGGCGCATCAAAGCTGATATTTTCCACAACTTTTAGCGCACCTTCGCTAGCTCTGGCACTGAATACAGAAGCGCGGGCCAAGCGACTGACTTTCTTATTAAGACGCTGACGGTAATTGCGAGGTCGAGGGCCAAAAATTCGGCCACCTCCACGAAATACGGGGTTCTTGATATCACCCTTACGGCTACCACCAGTACCTTTCTGACGATGGAGCTTCTTAGTAGAACCAGCTACTTCACCACGCTCCTTTGCTTTGTGGGTGCCCTGGCG
This sequence comes from Bacteroidota bacterium, assembly GCA_039817625.1. Classification (GTDB taxonomy): domain Bacteria; phylum Bacteroidota; class Bacteroidia; order Chitinophagales; family Saprospiraceae; genus Neolewinella. The sequence continues at coordinate 2,497 of JBCBVN010000328.1, read as the reverse complement.
CTGGTTCGCCAGATAAGCCTTAACAGCAAGGTATACCGCGTGCTCATTTGGTTCGATACCAAAAATGTTCTCCGGCAATTCTACCTCTCGGCCCGTGCCGGCTCCCGATGCGTTGAATACTTCGAGTTTCATGCTTGTTGATTTAACCGTGGGATAAGTAGCTGCTTAGCTGCTCTACCCTACGGGCCTGTTTATTTTTCGATGATTACAAAAGCACCCTTATGCCCTGGAACGGCTCCCTTCACCAGAAGAAGATTGCGTTCTGGGAATATTTTGAGTACTTCTAGGTTCTTGATCTTTACACGAGTACCACCGTCGCGACCTGCCATGCGCATTCCCTTGAATACACGTGCAGGGTATGAAGCTGCACCAATAGAACCCGGTGCACGTTGGCGGTTGTGCTGGCCGTGAGTAGCGTCATTAACACCTCGGAAGTTGTGGCGCTTTACAACACCCTGGAAACCTTTACCCTTGCTGGTGCCAATGGCATTCACGATATCGCCTTCAGCAAATACTTCTTCAACGGTAACGGTCTCGCCAAGCTCCTTTTCCAGGGTAGCATCGCGAAACTCAACTACCTGACGAAGTGAACTCGTACCAGCCTTTTCAAAGTGGCCTTTCATGGCTTTTGAGGTATTCTTTTCCTTGGCCTCGCCGAAAGCAAGCTGAAGTGCATTATAAGCATCACTCTCGTCAGTCTTCACCTGAGTGACTACACAGGGACCAGCTTCAATCACTGTACATGCTACATTGCGACCTCTGTCGTCGTAGATGCTGGTCATACCGACTTTTTTTCCTATAAGTCCATTCATCGGTCTTAATTTTAGTCTCAGATCAAATTGTATGATCTAAGGTTTAGCACTTTTTCTCTCTTCTTAAGCTGAGGATAAAAGCACAATATATTTTGATGATGATGCCGGTTCTCAAAAACCGGTCGAGCAAATATTTTAGGTCAACTTGACCTGAATATCTACACCGCTCGGTAATTCGAGCTTAGACAGTGCGTCGACTGTCTTTTGGTTAGGCGTGTAGATTTCTATCAGTCGCTTATGGGTGCGTAACTGAAACTGCTCGCGGGACTTCTTATTTACGTGCGGTGAACGAAGCACCGTATAAATATTCTTCTCCGTGGGCAGCGGAATCGGTCCAGTCACGACCGCACCATTACTCTTGACGGTCTTGACGATCTTTTCAGTAGACTTATCTACAAGATTGTGATCGTAAGAACGCAGCTTGATACGAATTTTCTGCTGATTCATGCCGTTTTAGTTAGTGACTGGTCGCTCGCATAGAGCGAGCGACCAGCATGATTTATATTATTTAGGCTGGTACGCCTTTTGCTTTTTCTATGATCTCCTTAGCAATTCCTTGTGGTGCAGCCTCGTAGTGGCTGAACTCCATAGAAGAGTTTGCACGACCAGAAGTAATTGTTCGTAGATCCGTTACATAGCCAAACATCATAGACAGTGGCACATCTGCATCGATGCGAACAGCACCACCAGTGATGACTTCCTGACCTTTCGGCAATCCACGGCGACGGTTCAAGTCACCAATTACATTACCAACATACTCTTCAGGAGTAATGATCTGCAACTTCATGATAGGCTCAAGTAGTTGTGGCTTGGTCTGTGGAACAGCAGCTTTGAAGCCTTCCTTGGCACAAAGCTCGAAAGCGATGGGCTTGGAGTCAACTGCGTGCATACTTCCGTCGTACACGCGAACCTTCATAGAGTCGATGTTGTAGCCGGCCAGAATGCCGTTCTTCATCATGGAAGTGAAACCGTCTCTGATTGGCTTCTGGTAATTCTTGTCGATAGAACCACCGACAATATCCCACTGGAACTGGAGCTGCTCCTTGCCATTCTTGAAGTCTTCGCTGTCTAGGAATTCCTGATCAGCTGGACCAATTTCGAACTCCATATCAGCGAACAAACCAGAACCACCGGTCTGCTTCTTAAGACGCTCTCGGTGGCTAACTGTGGTAACCAGAGCTTCCTTGTAGTTTACTTGTGGCTCACCTACGTTAGCTTCAACCTTAAACTCGCGCTTAAGGCGATCAATGATGATCTCCAAGTGAAGCTCACCCATACCGCTAATCACAGTCTGGTTAGTGTCTTCATTGTACTTGACCTGGAATGTTGGATCTTCTTCAGCCAGCTTATTCAAAGCCATACCGAGCTTCTCCAAATCCTTTTGTGTCTTTGGCTCTACAGCTACACCGATCACTGGATCTGGGAATACCATTGATTCCAGAACGATAGGATTATCGAGATCGCAGAGCGTATCACCTGTGTGAATCTGCTTGAAACCTACTGCAGCTACGATGTCTCCAGCTTCAACACGATCAATTTGCTGCTGCTTATTAGCGTGCATTTGATACAGACGGCTGATACGCTCTTTCTTGCCAGAGCGAGTGTTGAGCACATAGCTACCTCCGTCTAGTGCACCAGAGTAGACACGCATGAAAGCCAAACGGCCTACATATGGGTCCGTAGCA
>JBCBVN010000327.1:0-5015 GCA_039817625.1 Bacteroidota bacterium | reverse complement strand
AGGTCTACATGAACAGGTAAATCACAAATGCTTTCACCTCCGCAATTGTAGCATATATCTTGGTCCTCCAAAATAGTTGCTGCAATAGGTCTGAGGTCAGTCGAAAAGCCGGCGTCGTAATGAGAAGAGCTATTGCGATGGCCAACTTGGCCAGATGTCGGTGAATAAAGAAAGCAGGCTTCATGCCTCCTAATGTACGACCTGATGATAAATTTTCAGCTTTCGTAACGAAGGAGGATGAGCCTGCTCGCAAACAGATTGATGATTACCCAACTGAGTTGGTATGGTGCATTAAATTCTTGGGGTAGACGTTTTTTTAGGAGGGGGAAGAAAAAGTGATAGGTGGCTGACCACCGACCTGCGGAAGTCTGAATAAAACACACTCTTTCTTCAATATTACATAGTACGTTGTTTCGTCTTCTTCAGGGATGCTGCTCGAATGCACAAGAGCATACATACAATGGCTAGGGCGAGACCACTTTGCTGCGTCAGCAACGCTAGCAACTTATCGTCAGCGATTTGATTGGCAACCAGAAAAAGAGAATTCATGGAAAGGAGGTTAAGGGGGTCATTGAGTTGAAAAAACTGTCAATTGGGGTTTTGAATTCTTAGACTACATGCATCCAATTAGTGATCACATAGTGATAAAATGGGATGCCGATGATGATATTTATCGGGAAGGTGATACCCAATGCCATAGGCAGATAAATACCGGGGTTGGCCTGAGGTACAACTTGCTTGAAAGCCGCGGGAACGGCTATGTAAGACGCACCTGCAGCGAGAATGGAGAACAGCAACATATTTCCTTCAGATTCCGTGATCATGGAAGACAATCCCAAAGCAGTCAAGCCATTGACGAATGGAAACAGTGAAGCAAATAGCAGCAAGAACAGCCCTTGTTTGCGCATGGCACCAATGTGGCCACCCGCGCGAATGCCCATATCTAGAAGGAAGACAGCTAGAAATCCTTTGAAGATATCGGTTGTGAAGGGCTTAATGCCTTCAGCCTGAGCATCGCTGGCTAAAAATCCGATGATTAAACTGCCGAGTATCAGAAATACGCTGGCATTGTTCACCGAGTGGTTTAGCACTTGAAGCATAGAGCTCTTATTCTCCTGAGCAACGAGCTTTCTCCTTCTTTCGGCCAGCCTGATGAGTAATAATCCCATTACAATGGCTGGGGCCTCCATTAAGGCCATAATCGCGATCATATACCCGTCAAATGCCACGCCTTCAAACTCGAGAAAGGAGATGGCGGTGACAAAGGTTACTGCACTTACAGAGCCGTAAGCTGCCGCGATGGCGCCGGCATTGTAGGCAGTTAGTTTAGACTTTAAGATGGTGTAGGCAACGACCGGGATGGATGCAGCCAGTGCGAGGCCGAGCAGCATGCCTCCGAAAATTTCGAAGTCGATGGTGCTGTGGGCAAGTTCATTTCCACCTTTGAAACCTATACATAGTAGAAGGTAGATGGAGATGAACTTAGACGATCCGTCAGGAATTTTAAGATCGTTCTTACACTGGGCGGCTAGTATGCCGAGGATAAAAAAGAGGAGAGCTGGATTGGTTAGATTCTCTATCAATCCACTCATATTAGCAAGCGATTTCGATTAGCGTTTGCTTGGTGTACTTGGTACGAAGGCCCATTTCCTCTGCCTGCAGCATCAGACTGTGTACTTGCAAATTGGGCTCGCCCTTAATAGATAGGGTTCCGTTGCCATCGTACTGTACAAGATCGCGATCGATGCCATTGCGTTCGATCAGCTGAAGCATCATATCCTTCAGTTCTTCATCAGTATACTGCTTGCTTGGCTGGTTGTCGCAAGTGTGCGAAACACTCTTGGTGAAAGCTAAAGTCATGATTAAAATGGTTATGTTGGTTATCTAATGCACTCATCTCATTTGAGCTGCCGCAAAGGTGAAGGAAAATTTTCATTAGTTTTGATTTATGTTTTTAATTGTAAACATTAGTGTTAGTTTATGAATTATACCCTTCACCAGTTGCGAATCTTTGTGGAAGTCTGTGATAAACAGAGCGTTACGAAGGCTTCGGAGGCCCTTTTTCTTACCCAGCCAGCGGTAACTTTGCAGCTAAAAAAACTGCAATCTGAGTTTGAAATACCCCTCACAGAGGTCATTGGCAGGCAATTGTACGTGACAGACTTTGGTAGAAGGATCGAATCTATGGCCCGCCAGGTGCTGGATACTGTCGAGGAGATGTCGGTTGTCAGAGATCAGCACAAGGGTATTTTAGCTGGCGATATCAAGATTGCATCTGCTTCCACAGGCAAGTATGTGATCCCATACTTCTTGACTGGTTTCATGCGCAAGTATCCGCTGGTTAACATCAGTATCGATGTGACCAATAAGACTAAGGTGGTGGCAGATTTGCAGACCAACGCCATCGATTTTGCTATGGTTTCGGTCATGCCTCAGAACCTGGCACTCGATGCCTTGCCTTTGCTGCCCAATGAGCTGCATCTGGTGGCGGCGGCCGACTATCCGAATTTATCTAACCGTCTACAGCCCAAAACCCTGTCGAAGCACAACCTCATTTTCAGAGAGGAAGGATCGGCAACCAGACAAGCAATGTATGCCTATCTCAAAGAACACGATGTCTCCATACAGCGGTCCATTCAAATGACGAGCAATGAGGCGGTCAAGCAAGCTGTCAGGGCCGGTCTCGGTCTGTCTATTATGCCTCGTATCGGTATTCGCTCTGAGCTGAAACTGGGTACCTTGCAGCTGCTACAAGTAAAGGATCTACCCATCTTCACTCAGTGGAATCTCGCCTACAGCCGAGGCAAAAAACTATCGCCGGCAGCCTCGGCTTTGATCCATCATATCGAGGAGCATAAAGAGCAAATTATTGAAGCGGAGTTTGGGTAAATTTACATGAGCTTACCAATTGCAAGAAGGCATGAGAAATTGACGTTCTTCTCCGTTTTTCAGAATAAGGGTAAATGTACTGTCGCCAGATGATTTATAAATGCACTGATCTTCTTCTAAGATTTCCAGTAGTTCCGGGTACTTTTTTCTATTAAATTTTAAGCTGACATATGGCCTCTCAGGACTGACCCAGTTGACTGATATGCCAAACGATTTTTTGTTCATGTACTCATTGTATTCATATTGATCAATGGAGTAAACACCACCTTCAAAGGATGCTTCTATCTCTTCCCTGCAATGCATTCTTTGAGCTTCGCGATTGGCCTCTTTAATACTAAAGTATAAGATGGTTAGTCCAACTAATTGAAAAACCACATAAGCCCCCAAAAGGCAAAGAACAAACTTAATCGCTTTCATAACATCTTCCTTTTAAGATTAGGCTTATGTGCCCTTACTTTGCAGCCCAATTAATAAATCAACATGATCGACTTCATCTCTAAGCTTGTTTTGTTCATCGCATTGATCAGTCCTGGGTATTTATCAGCTCAAAACCTGGCTGACAAGTGGTACACCAAAGTCAAAGTCGACAGGGAGGAGCAGCACTACCTAATCGACATCAGGACCGAGGAAAATGACCTGAGTGGATTGATAGACGATCTGTCGAATGCCAATTTCCGTCTTCCGCTAGACTCTGTATCAATAAATAACGCCAATCAAGTCTACATCCGGCATAACGGCTTGAATATTGTTTTTGAAGGAACAATTAATCCATCCGGGACTAGGGTAGAAGGTACGCTCCAAGTCGGCGATTCGGAGATAGAGGCACTTTTGTCTCGCAGACCTCAGGCCCGACGCACACAGTTGATCAATGAAGCTGCTAACTATACCTCAGAAGAGGTCCATTTTACAAACCAGGATGGAACCCGCTTTTCCGGTACCCTGAGTTTGCCCGAAGGCGAGGAGGCCTGTCCCGCGGTAGTCTTAATTTCAGGTAGCGGGCCTCAGGATCGGAACAGCGAAATACTGGGACATCAGCCGTTCGCGGTATTGGCTGATCACCTGGCAAGTAGGGGAGTAGCCGTGCTTCGATACGACGATAGAGGCTATGGCCGCTCAGAAGGCCAATTCAGACCGGCTACCTCCATGGATTATGCCGATGATGCTCGTGGAGCTGTGAATTTTTTAAAGACTTACGCAGGTCGAGAGTTTTCCCATATAGGTCTGTTAGGCCACAGCGAAGGGGGCAATATTGCTCCAGTGGTGGCCACTCAGGATTCTGCAATTAGCTTCATGGTTTTATTGGCTGCGCCTGGGGTATCTAACTTTCAGCATTATTTGACCTCTCTGGAACTCATTATGAAAGACTATCCAGAGACTTATGATCGCGACTTTCCCTTCTTCGCTATGGTGTACAGAGATATGGCTACCATAAAAAACCCAATAGCGCTGGAGCGTTCACTGAACCAAAGATTTACAAGGATCACGAGCCAGATGACCGAAGAAGAGTTGGCACCTTATGGTGGCGCAGAGAGTTATATAGAGAGTCAGGTCAGCTACCACTCATCGGAATGGTACCGTCATTATCTACAGTTTGATGTAACCCCCTATTTGACGAAGTTGTCTATTCCGGTTCTGGCCCTGAATGGTAATCTGGACAGGTCGGTCGAATCGACCCAAAACCTGACGGGGATTGAGCGGACGCTGAAGCGGGCCGGAAATAATGAAGTTACAGTTGTAGAGCTGGAGAATGTCAATCACTTCTTTCAGGTGAGTACCGACGACAAGATCGAGAGCGTCTATTTCAATGAAGAGACTTTCTCTGAGGAAGCGCTTCAGATCATCGCCGACTGGATGAAACAATTTGAATAGGCTTAAAATCATCGATTTTAAGCCTATTCAAATAAAAATTACTCAAATACAAGCCGCTGCTGCTCCACCTCTCCATTAGCGTGAAGGATATTGAGCAGGTACATCCCGGAGGGGGTATTTGCAGGTCTGTTGAGTTGTATCTGCCCGGTTTCAGCACCTACTGTCCACTGCGCCAGTTGGCGGCCATTCATATCGAGAAGCTGAATCTGAGCGGGCGATTCCAAGGCTGTTGAAAGGCTCAATTGAAAATCAGATTG
>JBCBVN010000326.1:0-5020 GCA_039817625.1 Bacteroidota bacterium | reverse complement strand
ATACCTGGCCGGTTTACTCAGTCTGGACCAACGGCTGGATAAATACAGTGAATTACTCAACGCACAAGATAGCTACCTACAAAGCTTAGCCTCCCTGACATTAGCTAAATATAAGGTATTTATTCGCCAAATAAATTTCTAATCTAACAAAGTGAGTCCCATGAAATTCTACCTTAAAATCAGTCCGATTATCCTGATGGCTTGCTGTTTAACGGCAAGCTCATGCACACAAGAAACGGCAGTCGCACCAGCCATAAAAACCATGGAAGACGCCGTATTCGCCAGTGGTCATTTGGAGCAAGAAAACCTATATACGGTTTCAGCCATCGTCGATGGATTAATTCTATCGCTCCCTGTAGAGGAAGGCGATGAAGTTAGCCGGCATCAGTTGATTGCACTGGTCGATAACGATGTACAAAACAATCAGCTCGCCGATGCCCTGGTCGTCTATAATGACGCAAAAGACCGAGCAGCTCCTGGATCACCAGAACTGGAAAGTCTGAGTATGCAGATCGAACAGGCGAGAAATCAGCTGACCTTCGATGAGGAAAACTACCTGCGTTATCAGTCTCTCTACGAGAAGCAGTCTGTCTCCAGAATGGACTTTGAGCAGGCAGAACTGAAATATCAAACAGCCCAGACCAACCTGAGCTCGCTAGAGGAGAATTATGCCGAACTATTAAACAGCCTGCATCTGAATGTAGAGCGCAGCCTCGTTCAGGTCAACACCCAACAGTCCTTATTGGCAGACTACCAGTTGACGACAGAAGAAGCCGGGCTGGTCATCGATCTGTTTAAAAGTCAGGGTGAGCTGGTCAGGAAAGGCGAAGCGGTTGCCCGAATTGCCAGCGGCGACTATTTGATCAAGCTGCTCGTAGCCGAAGAAGACATCACTAAAGTCGAGCTCGGCCAGCAAGTCAAGGTGTTTTTGAATACCTATCCCGACCGGTCATTCCAGGCACAGGTGACTAAAGTCTATCCCAGCTTTGACGAGTCTGAGCAGTCCTATTTGGTCGAGGCTAAATTTAACGAATTGCCCGACCGCCTATTCTCTGGCACGCAACTGCAGGCGAATATCGAGATCGGGTTACAGCGAGAAGGATTGGTCGTACCATCATCTTATGTGGGCAGAAATAATACTGTAGTGCTAGCCAGTGGAGAAGAGCGTGAAATCGAAGTGGGAAGTACCAGCAACGAGTGGACCGAGGTCCTCTCAGGACTGAGTATTCACGATCAAATTGTACAGCCATAATCGTCAATCATGAATACCAACCAAAAAATCGGCACCACATTCCTGACCTCGCGTATGCGCCAATTCTCCGTAGCGGTACTCAGTGTCACTTTCGGCATATCGATGTACATCTGCATGAACAGCTTTATGTCGGGCGTCAACAACGAGCAGACTAAAATGGCATTTACTGCTATGCCACACATCAATATTTATAACGAACTAAAAACTGCTCCCAATTACGCTTCAGACAACCCAGCGACTAACTCTACCATCCGCATGGTGAGCAATGAACGCAGCATAAATTATACAGAGGGCATCAGAAACGTAGATGGGCTCAGGGAAGGCCTGGAAAACATCAGTCAAATCAGTAGCATCGCGGCCCAACTGAATCAGAATGTGTTTCTGCGAAACGGGGTATCAAAAGAAAGTGCCAGTTTATCGGGTATAGAGCCGATAATGGAGGACCAGATGTTCAATACTTCTCAATACCTGATTGAGGGTAAGCTGGAGGACTTAAACCAACGGTCAAACGCCATTATTCTCGGTACTGGTTTGGCACAGAAAATCGGTGCCGGTACAGGCGATAATATCACCGTATCCACCTCAGATGGGGTCGATAAGTCATTTAAAATTGTGGGCTTGATTGAGACCGGGGCAGCAGGAGCCGATAGAAGTCGCGCCATTGTTTCCATCCAGACTGCTCGGCAGCTCTTTTCCAAAAACAGAAGCTACGCCACCGACCTCATGATCAATATCGACGATTTCGACGAGGCCGTAGAGGTAGCCGAGCAAATCAGCCAGCTCACTACCTACAAGGTGGAGCCCTGGCAGGAAGGAAACGGCCAGCTCGACTCAGCCAATTTGCTCAGAAACATAATAGCCATATCGGTTTCCTTAGCCATTATAATCGTCGCCGGTTTTGGCATCTATAATATTATGAATATGACGGTCAATGAGAAAATGAAGGAAATCGCCATTTTAAAGGCCATCGGTTTTAATGGAAACGATGTGATTGAAATATTTTTAATTCAATCGGTCATCATCGGGTTTTTAGGCGGTATAACCGGGCTGGTACTCGGTCACATCATGATAAGCATCATCGACCAAATCCCCTTCCAAATCGGCCCCATGGAAAGCCTTCCGGTAAGCATCAGTCCCTACGACTATATACTGGCCTTTTTATTCGGGATCATCATCACTTTCTTAGCCGGTTTCCTGCCTGCGCGTAGCGCCTCAAAAGTAGATCCGGTAGCCATTTTAAGAGGATAAATACCATGAAAGCTCTAAGCGTAAATCACATCGACAAGCACTTCCACGAGCCTGTGGATTTCCACGTCTTAAAAGACATTTCCTTCGATATAGATAGAGGGGAATTTGTGTCTATCATCGGAAAGTCGGGCTCGGGCAAATCTACTTTGCTGTACTTGCTCTCCACCCTCGATACAGACTATGAGGGGTCTATCCAAATTGCTGGCGAGGACGTCACAAAAATGAGTCAAAACCAGCTGGCCAGGTTCAGAAATGAGCACATCGGTTTCGTGTTTCAATTTCACTTTCTGATTCCGGATTTATCGGTTCTGGATAACATTACCCTACCTGCACAGAAACTCGGCAAAAAACCAAAAGAAGAAATCGTTCACGAAGCTATGGAGCTGATCAAGCTACTGGACATCGAAGGACAAGAATCCAAAAAAGCGTCTAGAATTTCAGGTGGTCAGCAGCAGCGTGTAGCCATTGCCAGGGCCCTCATCAATGCCCCCTCCATCATCATGGGCGATGAACCAACCGGAAATCTGGATACCCGAAACACCCAAATAGTCTTCGACACTTTTCGTCAAATAGCTGCAGAACGCGGCCAGACCATTATAGCCGTGACTCACGACGAAGAGTTTGCCAACAATTGCGATCGCATTATAGAATTATCCGATGGGTACCTGGTTTAGGTCATATTCTCGTACATGGCTATATTCGGCCATAAAGGGACTTCCGCAGGTCGAAACTTTCCCCGAAAGTTTTGATCCTCGTGCGACTGCTAGTAGCAGGAGTGACGGGACGAAATCTTTCCCCGAAAGTTTTGATCCTCGTACGACTGCTGGTAGCAGGAGTAACGGGACGAAATCTTTCCCCGAAAAACAGGATGAACCATACTTATCAGCATATGACTATAATCAGTTCGAATTGAAATCCAGAATACAAATATGGCTACCCATCGCGCTGTCTATCGCTTTGCCAGGAGTTGGTTTTATCGCAAATAGAGATGGTCAAGAATTATCCATAGACTACATATTTACTACCTGGATTTTCATTTCTCTATTCCTCTATGTACTGTGGCATTTGACCTGGTTGCTATGGGATGTCAGGGAGAAATACAAAGAGACCCGATACTTGGCGATACTCGCAGGCCTGTTCATCATTCTTCTAGTAATAGCATTTAGCGTGGAATCGACCAGCCAACTCACCGAAACTAAACCGTCACTGTTCTTCCGAACAATCCCCGCCATTATCATATATACCACCATTCAATTTGCCTTGAAAAAGCAAGCCAGAATCAGTCAATTAAAACTGGAAACCGAGCAGCTAAAGTCAGAAAACTATAAAGCACAACTCAACACCATTCGGGCAAAAACAGACCCTCATTTTTTATTCAATTCTCTGAATACCCTCCGGGCTATGGTTCGGCAGGAACACCCAAATTCCGAGCAATTTGTGATTAGCCTTTCCGATTTCTACAGACAAAGTCTACACCAAAATAGTGAGGCGACGACGCATCTATCTAAGGAACTGGAACTATTGAACGCCTATTTATTTGTGATGAAGAGTCGGAATGAGAAAGCCATTCATGTGAACATGAATATTGATGAAAAATTCCACAAGGCCGAGATCCCCAGTATGGCTTTGCAACAGGTCGTAGAAAACTGCTTCAAGCACAATGTGATGACCACCAAGCAACCTCTTACTATCGATATTCGCTCCGTAGCCGACAACTACATAGAAGTGCGCAATAACCTACGGCCACAAGTGCTGGAATCGAATGTATCAGGTTATGGCCTGGATCTGCTCAAAAAAAGATACGAATTAATGAACGTAGCCGATGGTGTAGTGGTCAGTCCTTCTGATAGCCACTTTATTGTCAAATTGAAATTGATCTAAACGATTGAATGTGAATGTCCTAATTGTAGAAGACGAATTGCATACGGCTAATTTGCTCAAGGAAATCATCGAGCAGGATCAGGATTTCATGGTGGTCAGACAACTGGAATCAGTGGAAGAAGCCGTAGGCTATTTGAGTAAATACCAACAAAATATCGATCTGCTGTTCTTCGACATTCAACTAGCAGACGGCAAGAGTTTCGAGATATTTAAGCACATCGACATCATAACTCCAATTGTCTTCTGCACCGCCTACGATTCCTATACCCTGGAAGCGATTAAAAACAACGGAATAGACTACGTTCTTAAACCCTTTAAAGAATCGGAAATCCACTCAGCACTCGACAAATACAAACGACTCTTACAGACTTTTGGTCAGCGATCGGAAGCCAAGCCCGTTCAGTTTCCAAGGGAATCCGCTCAAAATTACCAGGGGCACTTCCTTTCCCAGCATCGGGAGAAAACCAGCGTGATCAAAGCGGAAGAAGTAGCGCTGTTCTCCGTAGAAAATGAGACGGTTTACTTATACACGCTAAAAGGGGAAAGACACCCCGTCTTTAAAAAGCTGGAATACCTGGAAGAGGTCTGTGATCCGCAGCAGTTTTTTAGAGTGAATCGCCAAATGTTGATCCATAGAAT
>JBCBVN010000325.1:0-5029 GCA_039817625.1 Bacteroidota bacterium | reverse complement strand
AGGCTGATAAAGTTGTTGTACTAGAAAGAGGGAAAATCATTGAGCAGGGCGAGTACAAAACGCTCATTGAAAGGCGTGGAAAACTTTGGCAATATCATGCAGTTCAGTACTCTGTCGAATCATCTGCGTAAGAAGAGAGAAACAGCAGGCTTGGGGAACTTTCCACCATCCAAATCTTAGGGGATATAAATTGTTCTAACTCATAGATCTCTAAATTTAAGTTGCCGATGTCTAGGTGAGTTGATTATTTTTTCATCTAGCAAACACTATAAAAATTACCAAGGAAAATTAGAATCTATTTCTATAAGCTCAACTATATTTCGTGAACCCTAATATTCGGGCATTGTTGTTTATGACATTAAAGTTATTAATACCCTCATCCATCAACAAAAGCAATAAATCTCCGAGTATGACTATTTATAATTTTCCTAAGACAATCTGGATAAGTTGGTTCCAAGGCTTAGAAAATGCACCAGACATTGTCAAATATTGCTACAAATCTTGGGTCAGGAGAAACCCTGGCTGGAAAGTGATACTCATAACAGATAGAAACATCAAAGATTACTTTGATGTTGAATCGATTCTTCCTAGAGAACGCAAAGATATTAGTATTCAAAAACGCTCTAATATTTTAAGGCTTGGTTTACTTTCTCGGTACGGCGGTGTTTGGGTCGATGCCACTTGCGTTTGCAGTAAGCCTCTAGACGATTGGATTTATATGTATTTAGAATCAGGTTTTTTTGTTTTTAGAGATCCGGGTGAAGATCGAACAATTTCAAACTGGTTTATAGCGTCTACGAAGGACTGTCATTTAACTAAGGCGTTTTATACAGAGCATATGGAGTACTTTGCAAGAAACAGATTTATAGAACCCACCAAGAGAAATATAAAATTAACCAAATTTTATATCTCAAAATTTTCATTTACCCTAAAGAGAAATAGAACAGATTTCTGGCTATCTTTTTTCGCCAGAAAGGTACTGAGAATATATCCGTATTATATTTTTCATTACCACTTTGCCTATCACGTCAAAAGAGACAAAGCATCTCAAAAGATATTTAATAGGATGCCGTACTTTAGCGCAGATAGGTCTCACTATCTTCAAAGGCTTCTAAGACAAAGAAAAAACTCAAAGGAAGCTTTAGAGCATACTAAGGAAGCTTTAGAGCATACTGTAGCCATGAAGGTTCCTGTGCACAAGTTAACATACAAAAATGAAGCCATTACTCGCAAAGTGCTTCAAGGAGTATTTGGCGTATAATTTCTATGTAGAAAAGTAGTGAGAATCTCATAGTAACAATTGTCTACTGAACGAAAGGAAAATTAGTCGCTATGTATCCAGATTTTCTATGTATCGGCGCACAAAGAGCCGGTTCTACTTGGCTAGATACAAATCTTAGGAAACATCCTAATCTGTGGTTGCCACCTATTAAAGAGATTCATTACTTCAATTATAAAGAGACTAACCACTTGCAAAATCGCCTCAAGAAGATAATGAGCTCTCATTGGAGAGACATTATTAGACAACAGCTCTCTCTCAGCGTTAGAGAAAAGGATTTTGAGAGAGTGCTTTGGAACTTTAAGTACTTTTCTGGCGGTCGTACAGACGAGTGGTATCACTCACTGTTTGAGCCCCAGCCTCATCAGATTGCCGGTGAAGTAACACCTGATTATTCGGCTTTATCTGCTGAGACGGTGGAACACATTCACTCCCTGATGCCAAACGCTAAAATCATACTCATGCTAAGAGATCCGATCCGACGAGCATGGTCCTACGTATTTAGCCATACGTTGCGCGGTCAAAACCTGGAAGAGATTCCATCTGAAGTTTTGATTCAGCACTGTACAAAACGATACTCATTTCTGAGAGGGAACTACGCTAGAACAATAGAAGTTTGGCGTTCCTTTTACCCTAGACAGCAATTTTTCGTAGGTTTCTTCGAAGAGATAAAAACTGATCCAGAAGCTTTGCTAGCACGAATATGTCAGTTTTTGAACGTATCTGCTTCAGCTGAATATCTAGCCAATATCGAGAGAAAGAAAGTATATTCTTTTGGCAATACAGCCAATGTTCCTATGGAAGTCGAGATTGCTTTAGCAAAATTACATTATGACGATATTGTCTACTTGAAAGATCGGTATGGGGATGTCTGTCAATCATGGCTGAACCATGCTGAAAGTCTCATAGAACTCACATCAGTGTGATGCGGGTGAGCCTTTCAACGTGGCTCCTAGCAACTAAACCACTGAAGAGTGAGGAGAAGAGAAATATTAAGTGCCTGGATATAGAACAGGCTAAAGGATAAACTACCCAACTGGTACTCAGTGAACTGGACAAAATTTACCAAGCAGCAACTCAAAAAGATTAAAGCGCAATGCTTTATAGATTATGGTCGCTCATATCGCGATACTATTTTACTAGTAGGTTCTGGAAGAAGTGGAACTACTTGGCTCTCTGATGTTATCAATTACAATGAAAATTACCGATATATATTTGAGCCTTTTCACAATCAAAAAGTTCATGCCTGTCGAAAATTTGTTGCTCAGACCTATATTAGACCCAAAGATCCAAGTCCTCACAATCATCAGTTGTTTCAAAAAGTTTTGTCTGGTAGAGTTCGGAGTAATTGGTCTGACAGATTTAACGAGAAAATACTTTCTCATCAACGACTTATTAAGTCTATTCGAGTCAATCTTTTATTGAAGTGGTTAACGCTTTATTTTCCTGGTATGCCAGTTGTATATTTGATGAGGCATCCTTTTGCGGTGGCCGTCTCTAGAATGAAGTATGGGGGCTGGCGTACCAAAGGTTTAGATAAGTATCTGTCACAACCAGAACTAATGGATGACTTCCTAGAGCCTTTCCGGAGAGAAATGAAACTGGCAAAACGAAAATACCAGGCTACAGGAGATGTATTTGACAATCATATTTTTAGTTGGTGTATTCAAAACTATATTCCACTTCGACAGTGCTCAGCAAATGACTTCCATATTGTCTTTTACGAAGACTGTTGTGTAGAACCCGCGTGCGAAATTTCTCGGCTATTTAATTATCTCAAAAAGAAGCCCAAAGAAAACATATTGAATGGACTCAGTAAAGCGTCGCGCGTAAGCCGACGAGATAGCGCAATTGTGACTGGAAATAGCTTAATAGAAGGCTGGAAGAATAGCTTAAGCATTAAGCAGATTGAGCGTGGTCTAGAAATATTGAACCTTTTTGGTTTAGACGCAATATATTCAGAGGATTTGATGCCTCGGGCTGAGGGTCTGTCTAACTTTGTCCAGACGTCGGTGGTATGTTGAGGGAGGAGAGAATATCTATGCCTAGGCCAACTCTTTCTGTCGTTATGCCCGTCTATAATACGCTGAAATATTTAGACGCGGCTGTTGAGAGTATTCTGACGCAGAGCTTTGATGATTTTGAGTTTTTGATTTTTGATGATGGCTCGACAGATGGTTCAAAAGAGCGGCTTCAGCAGTACGCTAATCAGGACTCTCGAATCAAACTATTTTCTAGAGAGCATGGTGGCTTAACGCTGCTGCTTAACGAGGGGCTAAAAAAAGCGAAGGGAGAGTTTATCGCTCGGATGGATTCAGACGATATTTCTGAACCAAGTCGATTCAAAGCTCAGATATGTTTTCTACAGCAGCATCCTGATTACGTAGCCGTAGGCTCAGAAATACTTAGAATTGACCCCGGCGGATTGCCCATCGGAATTCAGGGTAAGTTAGAGAACCACGAAGATATCGTTCATGCTTTTCTAGGTGGCAAGGGCGGAGCTATTATTCATCCAAGTGCAATGTTTAAGCGCTTAGCAATAAAAGAAATTGGTGGGTACCGCCCTGACTGCGAGCCTGCTGAGGATCTCGATTTGTTTATCCGACTATCTAAAGTCGGAAGACTAGCTAACTTACCACAAGTGCTGATGAAGTATCGGCTACACTTTAAGAGAACAACTGACTTGAGACGTCAAGAGCAACTTCAGAAGGTTAAGCTAATCGTACAGCAAGCCCGTGTAGAGAGAGGGTTAGGGAAACTTCCAGATAATTGGGCTCAATCCCAAAAAACATTAACTCCTAGAGAAACTAGAGCACATTGGGCGAGAACTGCTACAAATCGAGGGCACTTTCAGACAGGCCTCAAACACTCATTAATACTCTTATTGCTAGAACCTCTTTCAAAAAATCATTTGAGAATGGTGAAACATGCTGTAAAAGGCTTGTTTAAATCTAATGTATTAGACAGTACAGAAGTGTCAGCTTCAAGGTGAGGTAACGATCATGTCTATGGGTGTTAGTATCATTATTTGCTGTCACAACAGTGAAAAAGAACTGCCGCACACAATAGCTCATTTGGCAGCTCAAGAATTTTCTAAAACCATTCTCTGGGAAGTTATTGTGATCGATAATAACTCTTCAGATAAAACCGCTGAAGTTGCACAGACTCTATGGCCAGAAGAGTATGATATTCCCTTACGAGTTGTTTACGAATCAAAACTAGGGCTTATAAATGCTCGGTACCGAGGATTGTCGGAAGCTAAGTATGATTTTCTCAGCTTTATTGATGACGACAACTGGGTATGTACGAACTGGATAAATACCGTTTATGAGGTGATGGCTAAGCACCCTGAAGTAGGAGCCTGTGGGGGCAAAAATGTTCCTGTGTTTGAGGGAGAAAAACCTTGGTGGTTTGAACTAAGTGGAAAAAGCTACGCAGTTGGTACGCAAGGTCCTGAAGCAGGTGGAGACATTACTTTTTCGAAGGGGCGATTGCTGGGCGCTGGATTAACGATACGAAAATCAGCATGGCAAATGCTAATCGATAAGGGTTTTAATTCTTTACTGGTCGGATGTAAAGGAAAAGCACTCAACAGAGGAGAAGATACCGAGCTGTGTTTCGCCCTCGTGCTAGCAGGATGGCACTTATGGTATGAACCTCAGTTAGAGCTTCAACACTTCTTGACAGCTGATCGACTAAATTGGCGCTATTTACGAAAGCTTCGCCGTGGTGGTGGGAAAGCAACGCTAG
>JBCBVN010000324.1:0-5029 GCA_039817625.1 Bacteroidota bacterium | reverse complement strand
GGCCCATGGGATTCCAAATCTTGAAATAACCGATATATCTGAATCTGAAAATTATTTATGGCTCACTACTGGAGTAGGTCTACTCAAGTTCCAGCCGCCACCTTTCGATACGGCCTCCAGAGTACCCATTATTGAAGAAATTAGATTGAACGGCGAGCCAGTAACCGCAAACCGCTTAACCAACCTACCCGCTTCTTCCAGCTACTTTCTGGAATTGAGCTTTGCATCCCTCAATTTTGCTCAGCTGGGAAATAACCAATACAGATACAGACTGGGGCAGGATACCATTTGGAGAAAATTCTCTCAGCCGGAGCTTTCCTTTCCAAGCTTGCCGAGTGGCAACTATCAGTTCGAAATACAAGGGCAGAATGCTGATGGCGTCTGGAGTAAAAGCGCCATATTAACTATAGTTGTAGCTATACCCTGGCATGGGAAGTGGTGGGTTAGAATAGCTTTAGCTCTACTGTCACTTGGATTGATCTATTTATACTTTAAGCGAAGAGAAAGAGTCAGGCAACAGGAGTTTGCTTTAAAGCAGCAAATAGATCAGCTGGAGCGATCTGCTCTACGGGCTCAGATGAATCCGCACTTCGTTTTTAACAGCTTGAACTCGATTCAGAAGTTCATTATACGCCAAGAAACCAGAAATGCTGTCGATTACCTGGCGCGTTTTGCAGAACTTATCAGAGATACCCTCAATACATCTGCCAGAGGGGTACACAGCCTGGAAGACGAACTTCGCATGCTGAACAATTATCTGGATCTAGAAAAGCTGCGATTTAAAGATGGGTTTGAGTTCAGCTTTGAACAGGAAGAATGGATCGATCCAGGGCAAATAATGATCCCACCCATGTTGATCCAGCCATTTATAGAAAATGCCATCAAGCATGGGCTGCGAGATAAGCAGGAAGGAGGAAAAATTGAGATCAAGATTGCCGGAACGCCAAATCAGCTACAGGTTAGCATACTCGACAACGGTAGAGGTTTCGACCCGCGGAAGTCCAAAAAGTATGACTCCAGAGAGCGAGGAATGGATATCACCCAACGCAGATTGGAGTTGCTGCAAAAAGATATGCAACATGAAAATCCAATGGAAATCAACCTCAGATTCAATGATGATGGAGAGGTCTGCGGAACCGAAATCATCATTTTCATTAAAACACTGAATTGACAAACACCATTGACCTATGTTATCGGCTATAATAATCGACGATGAAGAAGACGCCCGAGAAGTGCTGAGGGGATTAATCAACTTATTTTGTCCTGAAATTAGTATTATACTTGAGGCCAGTGAGGGAGAAGCTGCTTTAAAAGAGGTGACAGAAAATAAAATTGACATCGCTTTTGTAGACATAGAACTGAGAAAAGAAAGTGGCCTAGAACTTGCACAGCAATTATTTAGCTTTTGTCCCAACGTTATTTTTGTTACTGCGCATGACAAATATGCTGTCGAAGCTTTTCAAATGCAGGCCATACACTATTTGCTTAAGCCTGTGGTTCCTCAATACCTTCAAGAAGCTGTTAAAAGGGTCGAAACAGATCAGCAAGTCCAAGATCAACCACACAAACTGCTTTTGCCGACCCGCTCTGGCATGATTGTACTCAATCAGGAAGAAGTTATAAGGATTCAAGGCGACGGCAACTACTGCTACTTTCATTGTGTAAACGATCAGCAGCATTATCTGTCGAGAAACCTGGCCTATTATCAGAAACTGGTAAGTGAGGATTTATTTTTCAGGGCGCATCAGTCTCATCTGGTTAATCTAAAGTATGTACGAAGCGTAGATGCAGACGGCCAATCTCAAATTCTGCTGGCAAACGGTGATCTTGTTCCTTTGTCAAAGTCTAGAAAGCAAATACTTATACAGATTCTACAAAACGGCTAAAAGAGGATTTTTAACAGCATACCCTATTTTTTAAAGTAGAATATAGCAATATCAAATAGCCGTTAGCTGAGAGTTAAAAATTATCGGTCTTTGGGTTGATTCCAACTCCGATAATGAAGACAACTACCGTCATCTTTACGCTTTGTTGTATTTTCTACTCGTTGGCACTTTACGGTCAGACAGATTTGAATATCGAGCTAATAGACGAGGTGGCTCTAAATCTGAAAAATAGCTTTTTCGACGAAGTATCGAGTTTTACTAACGACCAAAATCAGAGCAACCACCAGATACGACTTGGCCACTATCACTTTAATGTAGGCAGCCAGGATGGTAGGCAAAGATTCTCGCAAACTACTATAGCTTCCAGATCGGATCTATCCATTCTGGGTGTTGGATTACAGTTAGAAAGTCAGCTATTTTTAAGCAATTATCAATTCGATAATACTCGATCGGGCATAGGTCTTTCCTATAGTAGAATTAATTTTTTGAGAAAGCTTGAAGAATCTGATAGCACATCGGATATCGTGTCTCGAATCCGGGAAAATATCTACGAGGATCAGCTGAATGAGAGCGATCGATTGCGCCAGGCACAAGACATTGTGCATTTAGAAAAGTGTTTGGCTCTCTTTGATAATCCCGCATATCAATCCTACGTAACTGACACACAGCAGAGACATGATCTTGCTGTTCGGGATAGCCTCCAATTATCTGAAGAAGAGATGGCGGATCTTGTATCTCGGCAGGATACCATCGAAATGGTGGGTGCTTTGTACGACAGCCTATTGCAGAGAGCCAAGTTGGTCCCACACGACATACGCATGCAGGCTCATGAAATCGTAGCCAGTGCTGGGCAGGCGGGAGAATCGGCAGATAATCATGAGTTGCTGAAGAGGTTAACAAAGTCCGATGCGCTAAATATTTGGCAGAAGCTGTCGCTATTTACCAATCAGTTTTCTATTGGATTGACGAGCTTGCCAGTGGAACATTTTTCCTCGGCTGGTCTTCCCATTAACGGAATAGATTTAGGCGTGGATGTCGGTAAATTTCAGGTAGCATTCACACTTGGAAGAAAGCAAAGATCAAATCATTTTTTACCGCAAGACGGCGTCCTGTTCCACGATCGTTTGCCGGACTATAAAGTCTGGAGAGTCGGGCTGAAATTCAACGAAAACTACGGGTTTTCGGTACAGCAGTTTAAAGAAAAAGGCAGAATCGCTACTGGTGAAAATCCAATTTTCCCAAGGCAAAATACAGTACTTTCCTTCTCTGGCCGCACCGATATCATCGAATCCATTTCATTGATTTCCGAAATCAGTCAGTCTGAAACCAATTTAATCTCAGGATCACCATTTGCTGCATTGAATCCTCAAAATTTAAGCCAAACTGCCAGTCGGTTTGCTATAGCATGGGATTCGAAAAATCTGAATATTGAAGCTGGAGCTTTTCGGATCGGTGCCAACTACCAGAGTTTTGGCAACCCTTACCTGATCACCAATTTCGAAGGGGCTGAAATACGATTAGCTTCCCAAACCGACAATGGCCGATTAAGCTCGGATTTCCAGATTTCTATAGGCAATAATACCTCAAATCCATCACCATCCAATCCAGACAATTTTCGCTTACAATGTCGCGGACATATCCAATATAAAATCGGCAAAAACCAGCAGGTCGGACTATTGGTGGCACCGAATATGTTCAGGCGGGAAGTCAACAACCAGGACGCCTTTTCCGAAGCGAATATTTACCGATTGTGGTGGCGCGGCAGAACCGGCGATGGCCCGGAGTGCGTGACCGCCTATCTGGCCGCAACGAATGTAGTTACTGGCTTGAGCTGGCAGGACAGTACAAATACGAGCCAATCCGTCGTATTGCAATCGCAGGTGGATATACCCATTGGCTTGCCATTTAATATCGGCTTAAACGGTCGCCAAACCATAGGCCAGATCACCAACTCAGAATTTGCCTACAACCTGAGTGTGGGTCTTTCTGGTCGGTATCACTGTGCCATAAGTACGCGATATGACCGGTACAGATGGGAAAACAGCCCCGTACTCGGTGCCTCCATTCAGTTTGATGCTCCGCTAAGTGCCTTTGGCCGACTTCATGTTTTTCTCAATTACAGACCAGGACGCGAAAACACTTCGGAAGAGTTCAGCGGACAGCAGAACATTCAATTCAATCTATAATCCTATGCACAAATACATCATCTCGCTATTTATTTGTCATTTGAGCTGCTGGACCATTTATGGCCAGCAAATTGTAATCTCTGATTTGGGGTTCAATATCGGACAACTCAGTTTCGAAGAGCTAAGTCAATACAGCATCAGTAATGTGGGGAATGCCGTAGTAGAAGGTGAACTGGAGGTATTTCTTCTGGACCAATCACAACTGGAGGTCGTCAGAATTAGCAGTTTTTCCATTCAGTTAGCTCCGGGTCAAAGTATGAGCGGAATGGAAATTCCCTGGAGACGGCAGCTGATTTATGGCAACAGTCCGTTTAGCGCACTGGCCAGTCAGACTGGTACTTTATCGAATGGGCTATTCGTAAAGTGCTACGAATTTAAGAACAACTCAGGCATCATTCTCGAGCAATCCTGCCGGGAAATCAATGCAGAAGCCCAGCTGTTTTTTGATCTGATATATCCATTCAACAGCTCTTCTATAGCCGAAACTCGCCCCGTATTCAGTTGGATGCCTTTGACTTCCGCAGGTCGGGTCATTCCGGGTCTCGGATACGACTTCGTGCTGGTAGAGATCAGCCCAGGGCAGACAGCAGCCGCTGCACTGGAACGCAACCGCCCCATACACCAGACAACCAGCTGGCCAGGCACAGAGCTTATCTATCCTAATCATCTGCCGGAACTGGAGAAAGACAAGCGGTATGCCTGGGCGGTTCGCGCTCAGACGCAAGGGCAAAATATAGCCAGGGCAGGCGTTTGGACTTTCCGAATACAAGGAGACGAACTACCTGCGGAAGTCCCGAATGCAACCAACTACGCCATGCTAGATACGCGCCTGCAAGGCCGTTTTTATTGGTTCGAGGACGCCATCAATATAGGCTTTGACAACAACGAAGGCATGGAGGTTCTCGACTACCGGATTGTCGATTTGGCCAATTCTTCCAAGTACATCGAAAACGGGCC
>JBCBVN010000323.1:0-5029 GCA_039817625.1 Bacteroidota bacterium | reverse complement strand
CTGTAGCCGCTAAGCAGGCTACAGCCCAAGGGGATTTGAGGAAAATTTGAGCAATACGGCAGCTATCGTCGTATCTAGTGTCTCTGGAGGACGAACGATTAGCTTTGCCGACAACCCCAACTTCCGGGCCTTTTGGTTTGGCACCAACCGATTGTTTTTCAATGCTTTATTCTTCGGAAGCACCATTGACGCCTCTGCGACTGAATAGCAAAAGGCCGGGTTTCACACTCTTTAAACAAAGTATAGCCGAAACCTCACGATGACTTTTTGGGTTTACTCCCCGCCACCAAGCCAATTAAAACCAAGAAGTCGTGAGTGTTTTACCTCAAACGTCTGGTCTACTAGACGAAATTAAATTAGTGAAAGTGGAACCCGGTGAAGAAGCACCAATCCCGATGCTCTCCGGATACTACCTACAGGTCATCAAGGGCAATGCTCAGCTGATCGACCCGCTCGGCCGTATGCAAACGCTACGCCCAGGCCAGCGTATAGCTTTAGAGCCAGAAACCGGTTGGAAAATCTGGAACGAGCACGTCAGTCAGGATTTGGAGTTTTCTCTAGCCGCTTAAGTACGATACCAACTTACTCTTCTCGCCAGAAGGGAATCCAGGTTAAGCCCGAGGTATCTGGGGGCGATTTGCGAATAGCAATATAGCGTACGACTAAGTCGTGCCTGGCGTTCATATCCAGGGTATCGATAGGGATGCGCGTATAAAATCCCTCCTGACGTGTTACTGTGTTCTCTCTGAAGTACCAGGAGAGGCTGTCATACTCTTGCCCATTTATGGTCACCAGAAGTATATTATTCAGAGCCTGCTGAATAATGGCCGTGTTTCTCGTGAAAGAATCTATAGTCATACCACTTCGATACTTAGGTATGAGCCCTAGGCTATCCTCTACATATTTGAAGTTGCTATCAAAGTATTGGTCATAAGTCACGAACAATGGCAAGGTTGATCCCTGAATTACCTCTGAAGGAATACTCGCCTCCTCGACAAACTCACCAGCTTCCAGCATGTCTTCATAATCGTCATTCTCGAGTACGTATCTAAAAGCAGGTATATTCTTGTAGCCCCGGGTATCAAGTAAACTTGTCTCCATAGCAATCGGGCTATTGAGCTCCAGATCATACAGAGAAACAAAAAGAGCGACTAGGAAGTAGGTGATTCTCAGCAAATGGATCCGCCATCGGTTATTATTACTAACAATGACCAAAGACTCTCTCCTCAAAAACTGAGTTAAATTGAGATAGCCCAAGACTCTACTCACACGGAAGTAGCGCCGACTTGCCTTCGGCTTTTGAGACAAGGCTCTGAACATCAGTCTGTCAACAAATCCGAAGGAAAAAAGAGCGACTATAAATAGGATTAGATAGCCCGCAAGTGCTTGATCAAACCAGGTATATCCAGCATTAATGAGTGGTTGGAAGATGAAATAGTAAATAAGCGCCACAGTAAGCACCGCTCCCAAGGCACCAATAGTGAGAATAATGGCTAAAGAATAGCTCAGGGAAGCCCATTTTTCCAGCCACAGAATGCGATCCAAAGTAGAAGGACGCTTATTCATTTCTTCTTCAAATGCCTTCGAGTAGTTCAACCGCTCGTAGTCTATACCCTTAGGATAGGCAAAGTGAACACCCAATAATGCCAGCCAAATCGCACGCAAGAAAAGATTGACCCCAAATCCAATCAGCAGTGCCTTCGACACGACAAATGCCGCCATGAAGACGACAAAAATTGTAATCTCAAATCCCGTATTTAGGTAGGCTTGGTAAAGCAGCTCATTGATACTACCGGGCAGACTGTAGAGCGTAAACATTAAACCACCACTGATCAGCACTTCAATTTGCCATGAAGTCCGCTCTAGCGATTTCAGCCACTTTGGGGTTTCTTGATGCTCAGCATATGCCATTGGCCAAATATAGGATGTATCCCGTCATTGCGTTTCAAACCAACTATCCTTTGGCTCGTTTATGATTATCCGTAATTTTAGGTCATGGAAGCTATCGTGCATTATTTTGAAACTATCCCATCTTTACACAGAAGCCTGATTCTGGCTGGCGGTATTGCTACATTCTGGCTGATCGAAACGGCCGTTCCGTTGTTCCGATTTAACTATCGAAAATGGAGGCATGCCGGGGTAAATTTTTTCTTTACCCTCACGACCATCATCATCAACTTCTTCCTGGCATTTATCTTATTGTCAGCAAGTGATTGGGTCGTTCAGCATGAGATTGGCATCCTGCAATGGATAGAAATGCCCTTGTGGGCCACCGCTGTTTTTGGTCTCATGCTCATGGACCTGATCGGTGCTTACACACCACACTGGGCAGAACACCGCATTCCGCTTCTTTGGCGATTTCACATCGTCCATCACACCGACCAAGCGGTAGATACAACCAGTGCAAATAGACACCATCCGGGGGAAAGTGTCATCCGATTCGTTTTCACAACCGCTGCAGTCATTATCATAGGTGCTCCGATCTGGCTGGTCTTTTTATATCAAAGTCTCAGCGTTGTCCTCAGTCAATTCAATCATGCCAACCTTCGCATTCCAAGCTGGCTAAACTCCGGTTTGGGCTGGCTTATCGTCATGCCAGATATGCACCGAGTGCACCACCACTATAAACTGCCATATACCGATAGCAACTTCGGCAATATTTTTTCTTTCTGGGACCGGCTATTCGGTACCTATCGATCAGCCGACAATACAAAGTTGATCTATGGGGTAGATACCTGGATGGCGAAGGAAGAGCACACCGACATTTGGACCATGCTTAAAATACCCTTCCAGCCGAGGAGAAAACCGAGCAGCGCGGAGGAACAATCGCTCTGACATTTTATTTCCCCCTTTGGGGGGCTGTGTGCTAAAGCACACAGCAAAGGTGGACGTCCCCGAGGGACTCGTCATCAAGCGGCACTATCTACTGACGGCAGCGGAAAATCCAACTTTGGATCAAAGTCTGTGAAGACAAAGGCTCTTAGTAGCTTCTCGTATTCTCTTTTGAAATCGATTTTCTCGTTGTTTTGACCATGATGGACTTTCTGATTAATGATGTACTTAATCAGTCCATCTAATTTTCGGTAGTCTGCTGAGAAAACGAAATAGCTGCACTGCCATTTAAAGTCTTCATACTTTTTTCCCTGCCGGCGGATCCAGTAGCTAGATACGCCTTTGACCGATTGCATAACTTTGGCGACAGTCGCCGTTCTAGTCATAGCGAATAGCAAGTGAACGTGGTCACTTACACCACCTATAGCGATTGGTACACAATTGTACTTTTCCAGCTCATTGCCCATTATGGCGTAGAGTTTGGCTTCAATCTCTTCGTCAATGAATGGCTGACGATACTTAGTTGAAAAGCCTGCGTGGAGGATAATTCTCGAATAGGATCTAGGCATGCTTTGTGTTTAAAAACACAAAGCATGCAAAATTAATTATTCAAATAAAAACAACATCTAGTCCCCCGGGGACGCCCAGCATTGCTTGGGGATTCATCCCCAAGACCCGTAAGGGCTAGATCATGTTCTTAACAATCTCATCTCCGAACTCAGAGCATTTCAGAAGCGTAGCTCCATCCATCAATCGCTCAAAGTCGTAGGTAACTCGCTTAGAGCTGATAGCCCCTTCTATCCCTTTGATTATCAGGTCAGCAGCCTCAGTCCATCCCATGTAGCGAAGCATCATCTCTCCACTCAAGATTACAGATGATGGATTTACCTTATCCTGACCAGCATATTTAGGCGCTGTACCATGGGTAGCTTCAAAGATGGCTATACCTGTATCGTAATTGATGTTGGCACCGGGTGCAATACCAATTCCACCGACCTGTGCAGCCAGTGCGTCGCTGATGTAGTCACCATTGAGATTGAGGGTAGCAATAACACTATACTCCTTAGGTCTCAGGATAATTTGCTGAAGCATGGCATCAGCAATAACATCTTTAATGGTAATGGTATGACCATCTGCAGTCTTTACCGTGTGCCAGGGACCACCATCTAGTGGCTCCCCTCCAAACTCGCTGGCAGCTGTCTCGTAACCCCAATCGCGGAATGCGCCCTCGGTAAACTTCATGATGTTGCCTTTGTGCACCAGCGTCACACTGTCTTTGCCATTTTCTACCGCATACTGAATCGCAGCTTTGACCAATCGCAGTGTACCTTCCTGGCTTACGGGCTTAATACCGATTCCGGCCGTCTTCGGGAAACGCACCTTAGCATAGCGATCGGGATAAGTCTCCTCCAACCACTTCAAAAAAGCAGCATTTTCGTCGGTACCTTCCGCAAACTCTATGCCCGCATAAATGTCTTCCGTATTCTCACGGAATATCACCATATCCACATCTTGCGGATTTTTGACCGGACTCGGCACTCCTTTGAAATACTGGACCGGTCTAACACATGCGTACAAGTCGAGCTTTTGGCGCAGTGCCACATTGAGCGAGCGGATACCCCCACCCACAGGCGTAGTCAGTGGGCCTTTAATGGCCACCAGGTATTCTTCTATGGTATCGAGGGTTGCCTGAGGCAGCCATTCTCCGGTATTATCCATAGCTTTCTGACCGGCCAAAACTTCTTTCCATACGATCTTGCGCTCGCCATTGTAGGCTATTTCTACTGCCGATTCGAGCACTTTACTCGCAGCAGCCCAGATATCCGGGCCTATGCCGTCGCCTTCAATAAAAGGCAGAATCGGGTCGTTGGGTACATTTAACTTTCCATTGTTAATGGTAATCTTACTTCCGCTCATACTACAGGTGGTTTTGTCGAGTGATTATGGTCGCAAAAGTAGCAAAAACCAAGCCAATAATTACGTCGTGAGCGTCACAAGAAGTAGCTTACAGCTAAAATCAAATCGCGTGTGAAAACCCTATGCTGGTTTATCTTTTTATGTACTTCCGCAGGTTGTATGTCCTGCCAACGTGGTGTGGTCAAACCTACTGACCCAGCAGCCAGCCCGCCGGGGGGCTCAGATCCGGTTTATCCCATTCCTGGTCGGTATCGGAATAGGGTAGAGGTGTACCACCCGG
>JBCBVN010000322.1:0-5035 GCA_039817625.1 Bacteroidota bacterium | reverse complement strand
GCCCTGCAGACTTGCTGGAAATGGAAGCTACAATTTCACCATACTTGACCCTGGCCACTTGGTTTATCGCGGCAATGATGGGTATGGTCGCTTGTCCGCCACAGGTCACCATATTCAGGTTTCTCTCGGTGTACAGGGTATCCAAATTCACAGGCGGCACCACAAAGGGGCCGATGGCTGCTGGGGTCAAATCGACCATATACTTATCGGGGAAAGCCTGTACCTGAGCCCAGTTATAATGATGCGCTTTAGCTGAGGTCGCATCAAAAACAATGTCGATATCTTTCCAATTTTCGCTGGCAATGAGTCCATCGATGCCTGTATCCACGGTATTTACGCCCATTCGGTTGGCTCGAGCCAATCCTTCCGAATGGGGATCGATTCCTACCAGAGTATCCATCTCCAGCCGTTCCGTATGACGAAGCACCTTGATCATCAGATCTGTTCCGATATTTCCGGAACCGATGATGGCCACTTTTATCTTCCTATTCATAAATATCGAGTGTTAAATCACCCAAGCCTTCGATATGGGCTTTAAAATGATCACCTGGCCGAAGATTGACCATGGGGCCCAGTGCCCCGGAGAGTACAATATCGCCTTTTCGTATCGGCTGCCCCATCTCATACATCTTATTGGCCAGCCAGTGCAGGGCGATCAGCGGCGAGCCCAGGCAGTTGCGGCCTACGCCTTCAGACACCAATTCATCGTGATTCCAGAAACGCATTTTGCAGTCCAGCAGGTCAATTTGGTCGAGAGGTACAAGGCGTTCAGAAACCATCCAGTGGCTGGCAGAGGCATTATCTGCTATGGTATCCGTAATTTTTATATCCCATCCTTCAATGCGGCTTCCTACGATCTCGATAGAGAGACTGGCTCCCGCTATGGCCCGCTCTACATCCGACATGCTTAATGTTGCTTTATCCAGATCTGCGGCCATCACGAAGGCAATTTCTACCTCGGCTTTTCCCTGCATCAATTCGCCTAGCGACATGGTGCCATTGGCCTCGACTCGGGTATGATTCCACAACAAGCCAAAGTCGGGCTGATCAACTCCGAGCTGTTTTTGTACCGCTTCGGAGGTCAGCCCGATCTTTACCCCTTCAATTTTTCGACCTTTGCGTAGCAGATGGTCCGTATTGTAAGCTTGGACCTGATAAGCCAGTCTGACATCCGTTTCGCCTATGATGTCTCTTACTGGCGCACATGGCAGATGGTCTTGAGCTGCTTGTCGCAATCTCAGTGCCGCCTCTTCGACAAGTTGATTGGTATCCATAGGTGGTAGTAGTCTATGGCTTGTAAGCTATTGCTTTAATCTCGATTAACAGGTTGGGGTGTGGGAGTTCCTTCACGGCTACGGTTGTGCGCGTTGGGCCGGAATGGTCAAAAAACTCGCCGTACACTCGGTTGTATCCCTTGAAGTCTTTCATATCGACCAGAAAGGTGGTCATGTCGATGATGTCATCTTTTCCCGCATCCATAGCGCCCAACAGGGCGATGATGTTTTCGATCACGGCACGGGTTTGGGCCTCGATATCCAGCACCCAGTTATCCTGCTCATCTTGCGTAGCCCCCACATGCGTATTATCAGGTCGGCGGCTGCTTGTACCCGACACGTAAATAAAATCACCGACCCGCTTTACGTGCGGATAGTTGCCTAGCGGTTGCGCTTTATCTTTTAATACTTGGACTTCCATCATGTCGTTTTTTTACTCGCTGGCGCAGCCTCATCCGTGCTGGTCAGATTTTCTTTTTTGGGTTCCAGGCTATAATTCTTTACCCTCTTTTATTCCACACTCAAAGATACCTCTCCCAAGCCATCAAATCTGGCTCGAATCTGATCTCCCGGGTGTATGTAGGAGGCGGCTGTCGCTGCTCCTGCCAACAAGATGGCTCCCGCTGGGATCACCATCTTGTTCCTGGCCATAATCTTCGATATTTCGACGAGTGCATTCAGTGGACTTCCGAGTATGGCACTCGAGTTACCTACCACCAACTGGTCTTGATTGATGACCATCTCCAGGTCAATCGATCCGACCCGATCATTGAGCTCGTGCCATTCGCCGATCACGTAGGCAGAAGAAGAGCAGTTGTCAGCTACTACATCTGCCAGAGAAAATTTGAAATCCATATAGCGCGAGTCTATCACCTCTAGCGCGCCGGCCATCTTATCTATGCAGTCTCCTATATTAGACAGACTCAGCTCGCGGTCGATATCTCGCTTCACCAAAAAAGCAATTTCCGGCTCTACCCTGGGGTGTATGAATTGCTCACTATTCATCTGACCACCATTATCTATGGCCATCGCATCGGTCAGTCTTCCCCAGATGATCTCATGCACCCCCATCTGCTCCATCTTGGCTTTGCTGGTAAAACCCAGCTTATAGCCCGTGATCACCTCCCCCCTATCTATCCTACGGTCAATAGACATCGCCTGTATGTCATAGGCTTCCGCCAGAGAGAAATGATCCTGAAGGGCGAGTTGCTGTATGGCCGTATGCTCCTTCGCAGCTGCATCCAGGGTGGCAGCGATCTCCGCTTTCGACTGTGTCATAGCTTGGTTCTATTTGGTGGTCGAACTTAGGAAAATAATCTAACTACCAACTCTGAGCAGCACCAATAAGTATACTGGTGCAGCTTCTAAAACTTAATGTTAACAAAGAGACAAATTTCCATCGCCTTAGAAATTCCATCCCAAAGGGAGAGCGAAAACTAACACAAATATTCTATATTAACCTAACTACTTCATTATACATCAACCAATATTCAAGCTATAAAAGCCATGAAACACCTTCTACTCCTTATCTTATTTTATACATCTTCCATTAGCCTCTACGGACAGGGGGGTAATTCCAGAAGCGGGTATGTTGTTTTGGTGAGTGGTGATACGTTAAGCGGACAAATAAAAGTAGAGTCCGCTCTTTCTCATGCCCAGTACGTATCCTACAAACGCCAACCGGCAGCTAGCTGGGTAAAATATTATCCAGATCAAATTAAGTCGTATTACTATGGCCCCTCGAATTACTACGTATCAGAATCCGTCCCTTTCCAAACGAATACTTCGGAGCTGGATTACAAGCGCCTATTCTTGAAAAAGCTGGTGGCTGGCGACACGGAAATATACAGGCTGGATTATGAGCTACAAGAACGAATTTCTCCGGTTTACGAATTTGAATCTACCTTCTACTTTTTGAGAAGATCAGCTTCCGGCGAACTAATCGATCTCCTGCCCGTCGATTATAGATCGAAGCTAAGGAGCGCACTGGGTAGTCCGAGCTGTGTTTTTGAGGACATAGGTAGCTTCGATGATGCGGGCCTAAGCAGCCTGGTTCTGGCGTATAGTGAGTGCCGTAATCTGAATTTGGAAAAAGTCTACATCGAGAAAAAGCTTAAAAAACTCAGGTGGGGTGTAAGCTTTGGACTTGCCTCGGCAGAATTAAGCATCAATAATAATGACAACCAGGGATTTATGGGCGGCAATGAAATCGGATTTGATTTCAATGCTTTCATCGTACCGAAGATTAGCCAATCACTGGACCTCCGATTGGGCGTGAAGCTTAAAAGCAGAAATCAGCCTGCTACCAGAGAGGTCATCCCATCAGAGGTATTCATAAATGCCGGAGAAGCCATCGAACTCAAATCTGAACTCAACATTACTCAACTTCTCGTACCTGCCCATTTAATATTAAGTCGCCCCATGGGAAGATTTCGCCCTTATATTTTGGGTGGTGGTGAGCTGGGCTTCAGCCTCGGCAACTCTTATATGTTTGAAGAAACGCGGTTTACCGTCTTAGATGAAGGCACACTACTATTTGCCGAGGAAAGAGGCTTCACCATCGACCAAACTGATCTGAACAGTCTGGAGATTGGCTGGACACTTGGTCTAGGTGGAGCTTTTGAAGCTAAGAATGGAAACCAAATTTTCCTGGAATTGCAATATACCAGCAGCACGAGCAATAATTCGAGAGAAAGTCCCATCTTCATTTCACAGCGTGGCTTCTCTGTCTTATTGGGCTACATACTGAATTAGCAATACCCATCAATACGCATACCCAAACAACTTGATCTCCCGGGCAAAGATCAGCTTGATGAGTTCAATGGATTTTTCATCCAGTAGATCCTTATAGTTTTTCACTTTCCTTGTACTCGACTTGGCCTTTTTTTCAGGCATCGTCAATTCGCTGTCCAGCTTGAGGTCTTGGGTCAAAGTCGAACATAAGTCCCTAATGTTCTCGTACCGGTAGATGTGGTCTACAGCAACCACACCATCGATGGCGTAAATATCGAAGCTATTAAATCCTTTTAATCCGCCGTTCTTCAGAAAATCGTAGATGCTGGCAAATTTTTTATCGGCTCCTCTATAGTAGTAGAGTGACACGACCTTGTCAAACGGGTTTCGCTCAATGGTGAATTTGTAATAACTATCCCACACCTCCTTAGGCACGTTGGCCTTGATTTCTGCACAAGTCATGTGGTTATAAAAGCTCTTTGGTTTCCCTCTAAAAAACAGCTTGGCGTAGTCTTCTCGAGTGTATTGGCTCATCGGCATCCGAAAGTTCTGAGCGGAGATGTTGGCGAAGCTTCGTCTGCTTTGCTCGTCGTCTTCAGATATGGGCGTAATGATGTCATCCTTCCCGCAAATCTTACTTAAGGCGATCTCCAGCGAAGTCCCGGCGGTCTTCCTCGTCTTTACAAATATGAACTTATGCTTATGGCTTATTATCATCTATTTGATCTTCGTATGCTGTGGTGAGTCAACCATATCTCACCTCATATTTCCTTCAACAACGACGGGCGGAAAGATACCAGCTTTTCTGTAAAGTGGATGTACCTGCTACCCTCATCCCCCGGCGCCTTCCCCCATAGTTTGAATCATTTCGTTCTCTCCCAATCTCACCCTAAGGAGAAAGGGTGGCGGTAGCTATAAAACTGTTATTGGCGCCTGCGGCAGACTTACATCAACAGTACAAGATGGTAGGCCGTCACAAGAAAAGATGTCTCCTTGCTCCCCTGGAGGGAGTAAGGCCCGGGAAAGAG
>JBCBVN010000321.1:0-5047 GCA_039817625.1 Bacteroidota bacterium | reverse complement strand
GACATTAGGGGCGCTTACAGCCTGAGGCAGATTGAAACTGACTTCGGGAGCGGAGATTTCGGAGAACCCATAGCCGAATTGGGTAGTGGCGTACAGCAGCAGTTTGTGCGTAATTTCCTCGACATTCAGGTATTTAATGCTGAGCTGAGAGGCGGATTAGAATTGGGTAGCGAGGCCACTTCCACTCACTTTTTGCAGTGGAGTGTGAAGGCACAGCACGAAAGAATAGATGATCGGATCAATGAATGGGAGCGTCTGGATTCTGCTGGCTTTAGCTTGCCTTTCAATGAAGACGCAGTAGAGCTGTTTGCCACTTTGCGGTCTGAAAATCAATTGCGGACCAATCGCCTCAGCGCCTTTATCCAGGATACCTGGACCATACGGCGCCCTGGTCAATCTGAGATGCGCATCAGTGCTGGGGTGAGAGCGGGCTATTGGGATCTCAACGAAGAACTGTTGATCTCCCCTCGTGTGCAGTTGCTCTACAAGCCCTTGGGAGGAACCTCGGATATCAGCTATCGACTGGCTGCTGGCTTCTACCAACAGCCACCCTTTTACAGAGAACTTCGGCGACCCGATGGAGAACTGAATACGGGCTTGCGCGCTCAAAAATCGGTGCATGTGGTTGGGGGCCTTACCTGGGACTTTTACTACGGTAAGCGCAACCCCAAAAAATTCAGGTTTATCGCTGAAGCCTACTACAAGTCACTATGGGATTTGGTGAGCTATGAAATCGAGAATGTACGCATCAGATATAGTGGTGTAAATGATGCTGAAGGCTATGTAGCGGGTATCGACTTCAGGATTAATGGAGAGTTTGTGCCAGGGGCAGAAAGCTGGATCAACCTGAGTTTTTTGCAGGCGCGTGAGCGCATTATCGGGGTTCAGCACCTGGAGCGCGAGATAGGCTCGACAGAAGGCACCCCCGTAGACTTTGTGCCCAGACCAACAGATCAGTTTTTCCAGCTTAGCTTATTCTTCCAGGACTATCTGAAAAACAATGAAAATCTAAGGACGCATGTCAACCTCACCGTTGGTGGTGGTCTTCCCTTTGGCATCTTGAACAACAATACCGTTTTCAGAAATCCATACCGATTCGACACTTATCACCGCATCGATATCGGTTTTAGTTGGCGGATGTTTGACAGAAGCACTACTCGCAATGCAGCGAATCATCCGCTCAGGTTCACTCGGTCTACCTTCCTGAGCCTGGAAGTGTTCAATTTGATGCAAGTATCGAATCAAGCGGGTAACACCTGGATCAAGACGGTATTCCAGCAGCAGTACGCCATTCCGAATAGATTGACGGGTAGACGAATCAACCTGAGACTACAATTTGACTTCTAAGGCATCGAGGAGAAGGGGGTGAATTTTGATTTTGATTCACAAAATTCACTATAACCACCAATTTTCACTTAGTTTTTCGGGATTTTCAGGAAAATAAATTTTCACAAAATGAAGATTTTGTTGTTTGCCTATCTATGATATTGATGCACATTTGTAATGTCGAGAGAGGTCTCGGCAAAGACATACGTTCATGGGATTATAATTTGTTAGTGGTCGGTCGCTCCTCAGGAGCGGCCAACTTTCTTCCCCTCAAATAGCTGACAAAGCCCCTCTGACAAACAAAAAAGCCGGCCCCCTCGTGGGAACCGGCCTCTTACACATTCATGGGATTAAAACATAAAGCACTAAAGATAGTCCCAAATATAGGAGGTGCTGTTGAAACACGCAAGTTCTGGCCTATACTATAGTCCGGAAAACAGCAAATCTTTAAGAACTAAGTATTTTCGTGAGATTATGATTCGAAGCTCTGGCCCCAAAACGGGTTAGGGCTTTTTGTTTGTACTTTGGGAACTTTCAATGGCTTTCACTCATGAGAAACTTTTTTACTTGTCTGTTCTTGATCGCGACTTCAGTTGCTTTTGGTCAGGCACCTATTGATGAAGATTTATATCAAATCGCTAAGGCCCCATCGCCCGCAAGACTAGAGGCAGATATACAAACGCTGGTCGATTTTGGCACCCGCCACACCCTCAGCGATACGGTTAGCGATACCAGAGGGATCGGAGCAGCCAGAAGATGGCTGCATGCAGAGTTCGAGCGCATAAGCGAAGACTGTTCGGGGTGTTTAGAAGTCAGTTTTCAACGCAATTTAGTAGCGGGCGATCCTGAATCCCGCATTCGTGAAGATACCTGGGTGGTCAATGTACTCGCCATACAGCGCGGGACGGTATATCCTGACCGATACGTCATCATGAGTGGTGACATAGACTCCAGGGTGAGCGATCCACTGGATGGTACGAGCGATTCGCCCGGAGCCAACGACAATGCCAGTGGTCTGGCAGGTACCTTGGAGGCAGCTCGTATTCTGACTAAATATCGGTTTCCAACTTCGATCATTTACGTCGGTTTGAGTGGAGAGGAACAGGGATTATTCGGTGGAAAAGGGCTGGCCGAACATGCTACCGAACTAGGCTGGGACATTATCGGCGTGCTCAACAACGATATGATCGGCAACATCGAAGGCATAGACGGGGTAAAAGACAACGGCACCTTTCGCGTATTCAGCGAGCCCAATTACCCCAACGAGGGCGATCGAGAGCGCATCTGGCGTCGCTTTTTTGGTGGCGAGGTTGATGGCCCGAGTCGGCAGCTGGCTCGATATGTCCATAGATTGACCGAGCAATACTGTACCAACCTGCGCGCCATTATGATTTACCGCCTGGATCGCTTCGGGCGTGGCGGACACCATCGGCCGTTTAATGATGCCGGATTTCCAGGAGTCCGTATTATGGAAACTCACGAAAACTACATCCGCCAGCATCAGGATCTGCGTGTGGAAGACGGAATAGCTTATGGTGATGTGATCGAAGGGGTTGACTTTGAGTACTGCGCTAAGCTAACGGGCGTCAATGCCATCACACTGGCAGCCCTGGCCAGTGCGCCTCCTGCTCCTGAGCAAGTTCAGATTGGAGGTGCTGTTGAACCTTCGACTCGGCTTCGTTGGGATGCGCCAGAAACAGACGATGGATTGCTGGCGGGTTATCGGGTATACTGGAGGGATACCACTTCGCCGGTTTGGCAATACAGCCGCTTTGTACCTGCGGGTGAAACTCAGGTGAGGCTAGAAAATATTGTAGTCGACAATTACCTCTTTGGTTTGGCATCTGTTGGTAAAGATGGAGCTGAGAGCCTGGTGGTATTCCCAACTTCTCTCATCCCTAGGGGTATTCGCTAAGGGTTGATGACTATGCAACTTATCGCCATTTCCGGCTCGGCTCGCCCCGAATCCAATAATCACAAGCTGCTGAGGGCCATTGCGAAGAGAAAGCCCGATTGGGCCATAGGGATTAGCCGGTTGCCGGAAAAACTCCCGCTCTTCCGGGCACAGGACGACGGCAATCCACTGCCGGCCACGGTCATTGCGTGGCGACATGCTTTGGCTGCGGCCGATGGGCTGATCATCAGTAGCCCGGAGTATGCTCATAACTTGCCCGCCATACTTAAAAATGCGTTGGAGTGGCTGGTCTCTTCCGGAGAGCTGGCGGCCAAGCCGGTCTTGCCCATTATACTCACCCCGCATGCCCCCAGGGGCGAAAAAGCGATGCAGTCTTTGTGTTGGACCCTTGCATCCATGAACGCTCGTATTCTGGTACAGCTCCCTTTATATCAGGATCAGATCCAATGGGGCGAAGAAGGACAAATGCAGAATGGGGAAAGCCTGGATATGCTCGATGCTGCTCTGGACCTCTTTTCTGCCTGATGCCAACAAACTACGGTCTACGCGATGTTACTCTGGCATGAAGCAAATTGAACTGAATAACGGAGTCCAGATGCCCCAGATCGGTCTGGGTGTTTGGCAAGCTAAAGATGGGCAAGAAGTTGTCCGTGCCATTCACTGGGCGCTAGAGAGCGGTTACCGCCATATCGATACGGCCAGCATTTACAAAAACGAGGAAGGGGTAGGCCAAGCCATACAAACTGCGCCCATCGATCGGGAGCAAATTTTCCTGACGACCAAAATCTGGAATAACGATATCAGGGCCAGGCGCACCAAAGAAGCGCTGAAAGAAAGTCTGGATCGACTCCAAACGAGCTATGTCGACCTGCTGCTTCTGCACTGGCCGGTCGACCATTTTGAAGAAGCCTGGCTGGCACTGGAGGAAGCTTATCAGGCTGGACAAGCTAAAGCCATTGGCTTATCTAATTTCATGCCTGAGCAGATCGAGAAAGTCATTGAAATCGGGAGTGTGATCCCGGCAGTTAACCAAATAGAATACCACCCCTATCTGACGCAGGCCGATGTAACTCAAATCTGCGAAAAGCACGGCATAGTAGTCACCGCCTGGAGCCCACTCATGCAGGGACACTTTAAGAACGAAAGCCTATTTGCAGACATCGCAGCAGCTCACGGAAAGACGCCCGCCCAGGTGGTACTGCGTTGGGGTATTCAGCGAGATGTCATCATTATCCCCAAGAGCACCAACGAGGGGCGCATCCAAGAAAACTTTGAACTCTTCGATTTCGAGTTGAGTACCGAAGAAATGGAACAAATCAATGCCCTAGAAAGAGGACGACGCTTTGGGCCAGATCCGAGGAATTTTGATTTTTAGTCAGCCTTTTTCGAATTTTTAAACTGCCTTCCTTTCCGTTTTCCTCCGCTGCGAATGGCTGTCGTAGACAGTCAGTCGCAGCGGAGACTATTCCGTGTATATCTGCTGAATCCGTCAACTCTGCGTACTAAATTTATATTCTATCGAGATCAGACGACATCTACCCTCACGGCATGAGAAAGCTATCATTTTCAATAGTAATTTCCTTTTTTTACACCCTGGTATTTGCCCAGCATCACGATAATGTTTGGCTGTTATCTGACCTGGGCATCAATAGTGCACAAATTGACTTTAGTGATGGCTTTCTTTCTATAGAATCCATTGATATTGATGCAGACTTTGAAAAATCAGCTGCCTTTATATCTGATTCTAGTGGCAACCTGGTATTGTATACGGATGGTTGCCACATCTATAATGCAGATCACGAAATA
>JBCBVN010000320.1:0-5054 GCA_039817625.1 Bacteroidota bacterium | reverse complement strand
CTGCCCAAAAATATCGAAAACTACTATCAGGAAATCGGGCGAGCCGGGCGAGACGGAGCTAAAGCCGATACCTTACTATTTTACTCCTTTCAGGATTATACCACCTATCAGCAAATGTTGGTAGACAGCGGCAATTACGAAGTAGCCATGGCCAAGCTGGATCGTATGAAGGAGTACGCCGAAAGCCTGGCTTGCCGCAGGCGTATTCTACTCAACTACTTTAGCGAAGATCAGGGTGAAGACTGCGGCAACTGCGATGTGTGCCTCAATCCGCCCAAGCGATTTGATGGAACGGTCATTGCGCAAAAGGCCCTCTCAGCGGTGGCGCGCTTGCGCGAACAGGCAGGATTGGGTATGGTGATCGACGTACTGCGCGGATCCAACAAGAGAGAACTTTTGGCCAAGGGGTATCATCGGGTAAAAACCTTTGGGGCGGGACGTGATTTGTCGCAATTCGACTGGAGTCAATACCTGACCCAATTGGTCAATCTCGGTTACCTCTTTGTTGCCCATGAAGACAATCATCGCCTCAAGCTGACCGCTGCCGCCAAACGCGTACTTTTTGAAGCTGAGCAGGTGGAGTTGGTGAGCTTTGCCACCCTCAAAGAAAGGCGCGAAGCAGATCGCGTAAAAGCCAAGCAACAACGGGGAGGCTCCAATCCAAGATCAAGAGATGGCCTCTTCAATAAGCTGAGAGAGCTTCGCCGAAAAATGGCCCAGGAAATGGGTAAGCCACCCTATATCATTTTCAATGATCTGGCATTGGAGGAAATGGCTGCTGTCAAGCCCATGAGTGAGCTCGAAATGGCTCGCATAAATGGGGTCGGAAGCTATAAACTGGAGCATTACGCGCCCCCGTTTCTGGAATTGATCAGGAATGAGGTGGGGTAGTGGTGAGCATTGATAGAATATTGCTGGACAGGTGCTGTCTTTCTCAATGAATCAACAAAAAACCCCGAATGCGCGAAAGCGCATTCGGGGTTGATTTGAGTGATCCCAGCAGGATTCGAACCTGCGACCGCCTGATTAGCTTACCAACTACAGCTTTCGCTGCTTCTGACCATAAAGGACAAAATTTGTGGTCTGGACTATCTCTTCACCATTACAGGTGCGTCACGTATAGTCTCTACGGAACCTCGCGAAAATCAGCAGCAAAGTGAATACCCTTTTGCTGATTATTGGCAGGTGTACTTACCCTAAGATTAATAGACTTTCGAAAAAGCTTTGGATCAAAGTAGTAGACTTCATCAGTTTCTGGGCAGTACACTGCATACAGATCGATTTCATCTTTATCAACTTCTTTGACAACTGACCCGCCAGCATAAGAGTAGGTATTTCGGAAAATGATCTCCAAATTGCCTTTCTTATTTACTTGGCGATACTTAACCTGAATGCGCTTGAACTTTTTTTCTTTGTATACAACAAGATCAAAAGGGGCGTGCTCTGTTTCAGGATTAAAGATCAGATAGCCTTTCTCAAATAAGTCAACCTTAGCCTTCAGTACGCCCAAGTCGCCTTTGATTTTGGTATGATGTTTATACATACCTGAAAATAAACAAAAACAACTAAAGTTTCCTCGGGATTGCCATGTTTTGTTTAAAACGAAGGGTTCCCCGATATGGTGACGTGCACTTTATGGGTTTTGTTTCCCCAAAAAGGCTCCTACATTTAAAGTCAGGTGCTCTATCCAGCTGAGCTATGGGACCAATATTTCACTAGCCAGACAACCACTACTTAAGTAAATCTGAACTAGCTCACACCCAAAAGCATTCTAATGGGAGCGCAAAAATAGGGGTTTTTATCTTGTAGCGCAGAGGTAATCGAAGATTTTAAAAAATTGACCATAGAAACATTCGAAAATAGGGTTCCTTTTTGGCGCTTGCTGGTACGCCGTAAGCGGTTCTGGCTTCTGCTGGGCTACGGTTTGTTTCTCTATTTCCTGGGTTTCATGGCACACTTCTACGAATCGGATGAAGCCTGGATAAGTGCTATCGGATGGGATAAAAAAGCCGCTGCCAGTTCAGGAACTGTTCGAGGTCCAGAACGAGATATGAGGTTCATTCGCCTGGGATCAGATTTAGAAAGACCATTATTGGTTTTTGTGCACGGAGCTCCAGGCAGTGGGTTGTTCTGGAATCCATTGCTTATTGAGGAAGACCTTCAGGAAGCGGCAAACCTATTGGTCTATGATCGACCGGGTTATGGTGGTAGCGATTATGGTCGGGCCATGTTGTCGGTCGAAAGCCATGCGGCTCACCTGGCAGCGCTTATTGCCAATCAGCGTATGGCTGACCAAAAAGTGGTTGTCATAGGCTCTAGCTACGGGGGAACAGTGGCCGCTCGTTTGGCGATGGATTATCCCCATCTCATTGACGCCCTGATGCTCCAGTCTGCCAGCTTACTGCCTAAGGCCGAATTGACACTTGGCATTACCTACCCGACCACCCATTGGAGTCTTCGGTGGTTGATTCCCGGTGCATGGGATGTAGCCAATCAGGAGAAATTGAGCCATAAAGATGAACTACTCGATATGTTGTCTGGTTGGGACAATATTCAAGCAGAAACCATCCTCATTCAGGGTAGCGCAGATTGGCTGATCTATCCTCAGAATAGTTACTTTGCCTGCCGAGAACTGGACGATCAGACGGAGCTTATTCACCATATGGTACCGGATGGAGCACACGATCTCATCTGGACGAAGCCCCAGTTACTCAAAGACTATTTGTTGCAGCTGCTTGAAAATGACTAACTAGTTCTAAAGTCACACATGCCCGACGTAAAGATTCACCCATCCTGGAAAGCCGCTTTGAAAGATGAGTTTAAGCAGCCTTACTTCCAGGCTTTGACCCAGTTCATCAGATCGGAAAAAGCTTCAGGTAAACCAGTTTATCCGCCGGGTTCCTTGATTTTCAATGCCTATGATACTACGCCTTTGGACAAGGTCAAAGTCGTCATTCTTGGCCAGGATCCATATCACAACCCAGGTCAGGCAATGGGATTGAGCTTTAGTGTGCCAAAGGGTGTACGTATTCCGCCCAGTTTGCGCAATATGTATCAGGAATTGCAGACCAGTCTCGGTATGGGCATTCCTCAGCATGGGGATCTAACCCACTGGGCAGAGCAGGGGGTGTTTTTGCTCAATGCTATGCTGACGGTTGTCAAAAACAAGCCGCTTTCACATGCCAAGAGCGGCTGGCAAAACTTTACCGATGCCACGATTCGCACCATAAGCCGTGAACGCGAGGGCGTCGTATTCATGCTTTGGGGCAGTTTTGCCAGAAAGAAAAAGGTATTGATCGAAGAAGAAAAGCATTTGATTCTGGAAAGCGCACATCCATCTCCACTGAGTGCACACAGGGGCTTCTTCGGTAATGGTCACTTTAAGCAGGCCAATGAATATCTGAGCAGTCGTGGATTGGAGCCCATCGATTGGAAGGTGGGATAGGGGAAGCGTTTTCACATGGCTATACGAACGCCCCGAACTGCTTTGTGAAATAAAAAAGGAATTCTCTAGCTTGCAGCCCAATTTTAATCATTGACCTCATTCGCTTCCACCTTGCGGATGTGGGTTTAGAACTTCCGCAGGTATGACCATCTATCGAAAGCTGATTGTCCTCAGCTTCTTTTCCATTTGCCTTTCTTGTTTTAATCATCCAGTTTCTGCCCAGCACTTTTCTTTCCTCGATGAGGATCAAAATGCGTTTGTGCGTTCTGAGTTGTCCCGCCTCGATCTCAAGCAGAAGATTGGCCAGATGACACAAATTACAGCGGATTTGGTCTGCTCTGGCTTACCCAATAAGCCTCAGATCCCATTCGAACTCAATCGTGACAGCCTTCGAAGAGCACTTGTTGATTACCAGGTCGGATCCATTCTCAATACACCTAATGAAGTCTATTTGGTCGCTGCAGAATGGAATGAGTTCATGCAGGCCATACAGAACATGGCTATGGCCAATGGTGGCATTCCGGTTCTGTATGGTATCGATGCCATACATGGCCCCAACTATGTAGCCGGATCGACCTTGTTTCCTCAGCCATTGGCTATGGCAGCTACCTTCAATAGAGATATGGCCAGAGATTGTGCCGAAATGTGTGCCTATGAGCTCAAAGCAGCCAGCTTACCCTGGAACTTCAGTCCCGCTATGGACGTGGGCAGAAACCCCGTATGGCCCAGAACCTGGGAAAGTTTTGGAGAGGATGTCTATCTCAATCAGGAAATGGGTCTAGCTACTGTCGAAGGCTATCAGGGAGGTATGCCAGTAGACAATAACCACGTGGCTGCTTGTCTGAAACACTTTACGGGTTATGGTTTTCCCTTTAGTGGTGATGATCGCACACCCGCTTATTTACCAGAGCGGCAGCTACGGGAGTACTATCTGCCCCAATACCAGGCCACCATCGATGCCGGAGCTCTCACCATCATGATTAACTCAGGTGAGTTTAATGGTATTCCAGCCCACACCAATCGTTGGTTGCTTACAGAGATACTGAGGGGAGAGATGGGCTTCGAAGGACTTTTAGTAAGTGACTGGGAAGACATACACAAGCTGGTTGAGGAACATCATGTAGCGGCCGACTTAAAAGAGGCTGTTCGACTGGCGGTTATGGCTGGCATGGATATGAGCATGACTCCCATTACCTATGATTTTTGCGACCTGCTGTTTGAGCTGGTAGAGGAAGGGGCAGTACCCATGAGCCGTATAGATGAATCGGTTGCTCGAATTCTAGCCGTTAAAGTAGCTCTCGGCTTATATGAGCAAAACGTCTGGAATCCATCAGATTTCCCGCTATTTGGATCAGATGAACATGCAGATCTGAGTCGTCGCGCTGCCGAAGAGTCAATCGTGCTGCTTAAAAATGAAGAGAATGTACTTCCTATTGGACCTGAGTCCAGAGTATTAGTAGCTGGCCCAACCGCCGATAATATGCGAAGCCTGAACGGCGGATGGACCGTCAACTGGCAGGGGAGCAGAGCTGACGAGTTTCTGGGCCGTAACCTGACGATCTATGAAGCGGTACTTAAGGAATTTGGACGAGGCAAAATAGATTACAAG
>JBCBVN010000319.1:0-5058 GCA_039817625.1 Bacteroidota bacterium | reverse complement strand
ATTCTTAAGCCGCCTGCAGGCGCATAACATTGTGGTTGTACTAGCTCAATAGTAGCCCACCGGGAAAAGTCTGGAAGGGATACCCAATTTATACCCTCACGCTTGCGCTATCTTAGACCCATGAATAAATTTCTTCTCCTCCTTTTCTTTTTTCAGACTGCATGGATCTCCTTGCTCCCGGGTCAGTCGACTATTCCGCCCATACTGAGTGTACAGGAGCAGGGTGAACTGGAAGATGCCTGGCTAAAGCGAAGGATCGAAACTGTATTACCCGACCTCATGCGTCGCGTAGGTGTAGACATGTGGATTCTCGTCAGCAGAGAGTACAATGAAGATCCTATACTGGAAACCATGCTGCCTAGTACATGGATGGGCGCCCGGCGAACGACTATTCTAGTGATCTACGATCCTGGCGAAGGACCACTGGAAACCCTGGCCTGTGCCCGATATGGAGTTGGAGACATATTTCAAAAAGCATGGGATAAGGAAGAGCAACCCGATCAATGGGCCAGATTAGTAGAGCTGATTGAGGAGCGCGATCCCAGTCAAATTGCCATTAACCGAGGGGTAAACTTTGGCCTGGCAGATGGCTTGAGCGCTTTTCATCTCGAGCGATTGCGTTTAACGCTACCGTCAAAATATGTTGACCGCTTAGTCTCTGTCGAAAGTCTGGGCATAGGGTGGCTGGAGACGCGCATCCCCGAAGAGATGGTCATGTATCGTCACATCATGCAAGTCGCTCATGGTATAATAGCCGAAGCATTCAGTGAAAAAGTCATCAAACCCAATCGCACCA
Organism: Bacteroidota bacterium; assembly: GCA_039817625.1. Classification (GTDB taxonomy): domain Bacteria; phylum Bacteroidota; class Bacteroidia; order Chitinophagales; family Saprospiraceae; genus Neolewinella. The sequence goes on along the minus strand of JBCBVN010000319.1, from coordinate 4,262 downwards.
CTACCGATGAGGTGGTCTGGTATATGCGCGAGCGGGCACGAGAATTGGGGCTTAGTGTTTGGTTCCACCCTACTGTCGATATTCAACGAGCAGAAGAGGAAGAGCTATATGCCTTTAGTGGCCGACCTGAGAGTGACGTCATCAGGCCCGGAGACTTACTACATTGCGATTTCGGTATTACCTACTGTGGCTTGAATACCGATACTCAACACAATGCCTATGTATTAAGACCAGGCGAGACCACCCTACCCGATTATTTGCAGGAGGCGCAACGACAAGGTATGCTCGCTATGGATATATTGACCCATGAATATGAGACTGGTCTTACTGGCAATCAAATTCTGGCCGCTGCCCTGGCCGGAGGCCAGGCTGCTGGTCTGAGACCTACTATTTACTCCCACCCCATCGGTTATCACGGTCATGGCGCCGGCCCGCCCATTGGCCTTTGGGATCAGCAGGAAGGCGTGCCCATTCGTGGCGACTATCCCCTTTATCCCAACACAGCCTACAGCATAGAGCTCAATACCAAAGTGTATATCAAAGAATGGGACAAGGACATCCGCATGATGATGGAAGAAGATGGCTATTGGGATGGAGAAACTTTTGAGTACATCGATGGCCGGCAAACGGACCTATATCTGATACCGAGGCAGTAATTTGTACCTCACCTATGCAACCACCGTGTTTTGGTCATTTTTAGCTCCTGCGAGTAGTTCCACTGCCCCCAATTTCACGTCATCTTAGGACATTAAAAACAACATGATGCACATCTATAATTTCCGAAAATTTCGTCTTCCATTTTCGAGTCTGATCGGCCTATTCATCGTCAGCTTGCTCCCCCTCTCTGCTCAGAATGCCGACCAATTCAGGCTAGCGGCCCAAGAGGCACTCGAAGCCTTTGACGCTCCGGGTTTTGCAGTTGGCATCATACAGGACGGAGAGGTCGTTCTGTCAGAAGGGTTTGGCACCAGAACGATCGGCCAGGAAGAGACGGTAGACGGTAATACCCTGTTTGCCATCGCCTCCAACACCAAGGCATTTATTGCTACGGCCATTGCCCGGTTGCACGAAGAGGGGAAACTGGATCTGGATGAACCCGTCCAGACTTATCTACCCTATTTCCAGTTGTACGACGAATACGTCAGTCAGCATACGACCGTGAGGGATTTGCTGTGCCATCGGGTTGGCCTTGGCACCTTTAGTGGGGATGCGATTTGGTATAAATCCGAAAAAAGCGCGGAAGAGATCATCCGTCAGATCCGCCATTTGCCTCAGGCTTATGAGTGGCGTGGAGGTTATGGCTATACCAATCTGATGTTCATTACAGCAGGTGAAGTCATCCGGTCCGTGACGGGCAAAAGCTGGGCAGAATATGTCCGCGACAACTTTCTCGATCCCTTGATGATGGAACGGACCCAGACCAGCGTATCTCCATTGAGCGAGATGGATAATGTAGCTACGCCTCATATTAGTCATCGAAACAACCTACCGATCCCTATGGCGCCTTGGGAAGCATCGGGTGCTGCCGGTGGTTTAATTTCAAGCACGAATGACATGTTGAAGTGGCTGGGTGCTCAATTGGATTTCTCTACCGACCTTAAGGTGGCAGGCAGGCGCGAGTCGGAAGCTCAAGGCATTTTCCCGGCTGCTGCCCGCCGTACTAGCATGCGCCCGCACAATCCCATAGGCGGAGACAATTTCTACAGTGCTGGTTTGGGCTGGTTCTTATATCAGCATGGCGGCGAATTTATCGTTACACATGGTGGCGGCTATGAGGGTATGTATTCCAATGTGATTATGATCCCTGGTCGAAACCTAGGTATTGTCGTCTTGTCTAACAGCATGACCGGGGTGGCCTCTACCCTGGCGCGCTACATCAGAGATAGCTATCTCGGCCTAGATACCGAAGGCTGGCTCGAAACCGCTACTGCCCGCGAAGCCAACAACCGGGCAGTATGGCAAGAAAAGGTAGGCGCACCTGGCGAAAATCGCATCTTAGGCACCAGTCCAAGTCTCAAAATGGACGAGGTCGTTGGCGTTTACCACGATCCATTATATGGAGAGGTTCAAATCACCATTGCCGAAGATGGCCGCCTGCAATTATACTTCCAGGATGCCCCTGCCCTAACTGCTCGGCTCAACCACTGGCACTACGACACCTACTGGATAGACTGGCAAGAAGACCACGCCTGGTTCAACGAAGGTACCCTCCGCTTTGTCGTCGATAATAACCGACAGGTAACGGGCATCCGCTTCCACGTGCCCAATGATGACATCTTTTTTGAGGAGATAGAGATGGAAAGGGTTGGGGGGGAGTAAATGCTCGATTTAATGGTGGACATTATGTATGCGAAATGCTGGTGCCTTTTCCTCAGAACAGTCGCAAGCTCTTCCCTGTCAAAATAAACAATAAGCTTGACTCAAGTGTATTTTTAGCGTACATTTGTACCAGTGAGTAAAACCTAGACAAGCGTGGCGGGTGAAACATCCTACCATAAACATGATCTCAAGCATGTCGCCTCTAGGGTTCACTATTTAGCTAAAGCTAATAGAAGAAGCTTCCCTCACGAAAGCTTTTTTTATTTGCACGGAATACATGACAACACTCATATATCAGGACGAGAGCGGCGACCTTGGCTGGACTTTCGACAATCCAAACAGACACGGTGGATCCAGTCGGTATCTCACGATTGCATTTGTAACCGTACCTGAGTCCAAAAAACAACAGCTTTGGAGGCTAGTTAAGAGGGTATATGAGAAATACAAGCTGAATGAACCACGCCTCTTCTTCTAAATACTCCCTTCTTTCCTGCCTGAGAACAACCGAACTGTCCAATAAAACCGAGGTATTATAATCTATGAAAGGAATAGCCTTACTTATTTTTGCAGCCACACTAGGACTGATTAGCTGCGAAGATGATGATATGGGGATCTCAGTGCCAATTTATTTGCCTGGTGATCAAGAAAACGGATTTGCTATAGGGCAAAAAAATGGAGTAACTTGGGAATCTTCAACTTTTGCTAGAAAACCAACTGATGCGCCTGTAGTGTCAATGACCCTTAATACTTTTAGTGAAGAAGGTTTCAGAAGGGAAAACATATCATTAAACGAAATCCCCCTGGAAGTTGGTAATTACACGATCTCAGGAGCCTTTAATAGTTTTAATGACGGGTTTGTAGGATCATTCTATTCTACAAACAGAGATGATGGTAATCTTCCCGAAGATTTTTACCTATTCAATGAATCAGGAATTTCTTCATCAATTACAATATCCAGGTATGATAGTACATCTATGACTATTGAAGGAATACTTAATGTGTCGTTCGCTATTCGGGATCCAAAGATCAATCCCAGAAACCCAGATCGAGTAGACTTCACTTCTGTAGAGTTCAGTTGCAAGATTATACCGTGATTTTATGCCAGAAGCTGAGTTAATTCTGAACACAATTACCAGTACTGTTCACTTTCTTTCGCCTTTTGGCTACCATGATGCGAACGGGTGAACGCTATACCTGCATAGTGTTTATGATTTAGCCACTTTGATGCTTGGCTCGATGACAGTTTTACTGACCTGCTGAGGTCGAAGTTGGGTAAAAGTGAACACTATACCCCATAGTGTTTAGAACATAAGCATACTATTAAAAGAGTATTATTCCGAAAAAGGAACGTAGCAGAGTTGTTAGGTTGTTAAGAAAACAATAACACATTAAGTCCCCTTGTTTGATCAGAAATTTACATCCTAAAATTAAACAACCCTATTATGGTTATCACTAAAATGGCTCTAAAGAGCTTAGCATTAGCTTTATTCTTTTTAGCTATATCAGCATGTCAAGAATCCGTTGTTAACGGAGTTCCACTCGACGAAATTAGCATACCTGAAGGTTCTTCCCCAAGGGCAACTTTTCAAGAAATAGATCTCTCAGAAGTTGAAGATCTTTTCAAAGGTCAAATAGGTGAACTTTCAACTGCTGGATATAATCCAGATCTTGAAAATTCAATATTCCTGCTATCAAGTCACTCCGGCAAAAGCTTTGCCTCTAACCTATTTTTGACACCAGTCCTAGATCGAAATGAGATGTTTGTGGGCCTAATTGTCAAAGAAGGATCTGAAGACAGTGGCACGTATTATGGATACCGAGAAACCAGAGATCTCTTGGATGGAACTGACCCGATTTGTGAAGACGATCTGAATGCTATTGCTTCTTTTCTTTACTTAATAGAACTTTACGTCTACCAAAGACTTCCGGATCGAATATTTAGC
>JBCBVN010000318.1:0-5060 GCA_039817625.1 Bacteroidota bacterium | reverse complement strand
GATCAAAGTTGGATAGGTCTAAATCGCAGTTATCGGAGGCTTCTACCAACCCGATGTCGCAGTAATCGATCTGGCCATTGGCATCCAGGAAAACAGTCGTGTCTACGCAAATAATGATGGGCGAAATGGTATCTAGCACCGTGACGAAAGACTCGCAAGAACTGCTGTTGCCAGTCGCATCGAAGACGGTGATTGGAATGGTATCTCTTTGACCAGCATCACTACAAGCAGCCAGGAAGCACTGATCAAAATTGGATAGGTCTAGCTCGCAATTGTCAGTGGCTTCTACCAGCTCGATGTCGCAGTAATCGATCTCACCATTGGTATCCAGGAAAACAGTCGTGTCTACGCAGCTAATGACGGGCGAGAAGGTGTCGAGAACCATGATCTCGACCATACAGGTATCTGACGAATTACCGTTTTCGTCAGTGACGTAGTAGTCGCGGAAAGTGGTTTGGCCAACATCGCTACAATTAAACTCGCGCTGGGTGACCACATCGATGGTTGGGAGTGGCCCCAAGGGATCATCATCACAGTTGTCGTCCTTGGAAAAGCCATTGGCCAGTAAAAAGGCGATGCCTGTGAATGCGGTGTCCTGGCTAGACACATTGCCATCACCCAGAACGACTTCAAGCGTTGGTGGACAAGTCAGTGTAGGAGGAGTAGCATCGACAGCTAGTACCGTGAAACTACAGCTGTCGGTTAAGCCCGAAGCGTCAGTAGCCACTAACTCGATGGTATTGAGGCCAATGGGAAGCGGGGACTCTAAAATGGTGAATAAATTGCCCTGAAAGTCTCCATCAAAAGTGGCAGAGAATAACTCCGTACCATTTTCGTCAAAGTAGGTTTCAGAAACAGAGGCTATCTGGCAATTGTCAGAAAGGGACCAGGAGCCGACCGTGGACTCTATGGGTAATTCGCAATCAGCATTGACTTCGACAGTATCATTGGAACAGACCAAAACAGGGGAAATGGTATCGAGTACAGTAACAAGTGAGATGCAACTACCTGAATTTTCGCTCAAATCAAACAGTTGAATGACGACTGTATCCGTGATTCCAGCATTCTCACAATTCAATAATACATCCTCATCGAAGTCAGAAGGATTGACTTCACCATCACAGTTGTCGGTAAAAGTGAACAGCTCTAAGGTGTTGTACCCGGCTGAGCCATCTTCATCCAGGAAGAGAATGGTATCGATACAGCTGACTAGCGGGGATATGGTGTCTATTACAAATACCTCAACGGTACAAGTCGTATCATTTTCAGATTGATCAGTGACGGTGATATCTAGCAAATTCTCTGTCCCTTGATTATCGCAAGTCAAGGGGTCAATTCCACCGCTGATGGACAGTGAATCAGCAGGCGTGCAATTATCAGATACGCTTAAAATGCCTTCTGATATATCGACGTCTGCCATGCCGCTGTTGTCGACGAAGACTTCGAAGTCCTGGCAGTTGATTTGAGGGCTGAGGCTATCTAGCACAACCAAGTCTACGGTACAACTACCTTCATTTCCTGAGGCATCAACCAGAATTAAATCTATTGAAATAGAAGTGGTAGAGCTATTAATCTGACGGCTGGGAAAACCGATAAAAGAACCGTTATTGCCACCAGCGAGATCGAGCACTTCGTTTCCACTGACCTCATCCAGTGGATAGTAGGCAACCAGATTTGGTGTAGCTGGATCCAGGAAACTCGCTGTAGAGCGATCATCGGCAATTTCGAGGGGTGTGAGGGCGCGATCATATACACGGACTTCGTCTATACTTCCCTCAAATGACTTGCCAAAGGAAGCGCCATTATTAATGGTTTGGATGCCTGCGAAGAGGCTGGCGGCCAAAGTATTCAGGTCTCCATCGAGGGTGGTCGATTCCGACTCCTCATTGAGGTATAGAGTAATGCCTCGATTACCATCGTAAACGACAGCGATGTAGCTTTCCTCTCCGACAGGAACCGACAGATTTGAGGTAAAGTCAAGACAACCGCCCCAAAAGGTCAATAGATTACTTCCGGTCCGAAGTCCCAAGCCAAACTGCTCACCGGTGCAATTACCCTGCCCCAGCTGAGCTACGCATCCGAAACAATAGGGCTCTACCCTAGGATTGATACGTAAGGAAAGGGTTCGAGCTTCATTGCCAAGCGGGACATTGGAATCAGCAGATGATCTGAAGCCATCATCAGCTCCGAGGGAGTCATCCACGATCAATTTTCTACCTAGGGTAGACAGATCGGTCACAGCATCATCACAAGTAAGTGTGGGCGGTAGTTCATCTGCAAAAAATGCTTCGGGATTAGGGTCGCAGTTGTCGATGATATTACCGACCCAGTCGTTGGCATCTTGGGGCAGGATGGCATTGCCCTCTTCATCAAGATAAGTGACTAGTTGTGGGCATTCGGCTGTAGGAGCTTCTGTATCATTTACAGTCACATTAAAGCTACAGTTAGCAGTATTACCCGAATCATCGGTGAATACGAAAGTATTGGTTGTCGTACCGACTGGGTAGGTGGCACCACTTGCCAAACCTGCCGTTTGTACTGCTAGAAGAGGTACGTCTGCTGGAAGAACTTCAAAAGTAATGGTCTCAGAGTCACCAAAATTGCCCCCAGAAGGAGATGTGATCGTTACATCATCAACTACAATGTTGTAATTCCCGTTGCCAACGAAACAGCAAATACCATCCCCGAAATTATCAAAAATGGTAAATTCATAAGAACCGGCTGGCAATACAAATGATTCTGTAACATTAGCTCCAGCTCCGAAATAAGATCCACCACTCGCTACCGTGGTAGAAGTACTAAGGTCAATGATCTCAAAAGAAGTATCACCAGGAAAAGCATCAAATGTGATGTTCACCTCTACAAAGCCAGTGGGGTCAGCTGCTGTACAATTATCGCTTGCCGTGGGCAAGGTATAAGTCACTATTGCTTCGCAAACACCAGGATCATTGCCCACCACAATAGCTGCTGGGCAGGAAGTAATCGTCGGTGCCTCTACATCATTAACTGTGACCTCAAAGCTGCAAGTATCCATGTTCCCAGCAGCATCGGTGAGGACGAAGGTGTTGGTTGTTGTGCCAATGGGAAATTCTGCTCCACTGGCTAGGCCAGCAGTCTGAACCACTCCCGGGGCTGTAGTGATACTAAACGCAATTGTTTCGGAATCACCGAAAGCACCATTAGAGGGGGAATTAATCGTTGTACCTTCTACTATCAGGTTATAGTTTCCGTTCCCCGAAAAACAACATATACCGTCTCCGAAAGTATCAAAAATGACAAACTCGTAGTCACCGTTGGGCAAGGCAATTTGCTCTTCGATAGTAGTGTTGGGCGCATAGACATTCGGGCCATTGAAAGCCACCCTTTCCCCCGTATTAACATCGAAAATTCCGTAACCTGTGTCACCACTAAAGCCATCCGTTGATAAATTGAAAACGATATTCGTTGTTCCGTCAATTGGACAATTATCCGTTCCCGTAGGAGTGGCGTAGGTGACGACTGCGCCACAAACCCCAGCATCATTAGCTTGGATAATATCTGCAGGGCAGTTACTCAGCACTGGAGCTTCGTTGTCTTCGACTGTAACGTCAAAAGAACAGCTGGTTGTGTTCCCGCTAGCATCCGTCGCAGTGACCATTACGGTGGTAGTTCCCACATCAAAGAAGGAACCACTAGCGGGTACAACAGTAAGAGTAGCGTCTGGACAATTATCCGAAATCGAAGTAGCGAAGCTTACGTTCGTGCCACAAAGTCCATCATCGGCAGTGGTAATAATATCAGCCGGGCAGGTGACTGTGGGTGGAATCGTATCCAATACCGTAACGGTAAAAGAGCAAACACCCTCATTTTCTTCATCGTCCATGCCTTCGAAGGTGAAGATGGTTTCCCCCACCGCTAAATCTTCGCCGGAATCGGGTCCGGCGGTTTGCTCGACGACAACAGGCTGATTGGCCTGGGTGATGTTGAAGGCGAAGTTGCGCAGGGCCTCGTAGTAGCCGGAGCCTGGGGTTTCCCATTCTTCGAAAGCACCACTGCCTTGGTTATTAGAGACGAAGGCGACGAAACCACCGGGTGTAGTTCGGAGCGTCCATCGGGCTCCTTCATCAGAGTCAAGCACAGTAACTGTTTCGGAGGATAAGGACGTAACCCCATCTTCATCACCAACATTTGCCGGATCTAGGCCAATAATATCAAATTGCCCACTATTGAGCGTATTGGACGGACCTAGTATAGCATAAGGTGAACCAACATTATCATTTGGCGCATCATTGGAACCGCGTCCACCAATTAGAACATCCATTAAGGGATCTTGAGGACTAGCGACAATATCCTTTCCTGTGATGAACAAATTCCCCCCAGCTTGTACGTAAGCTTCTAGATTATCAATGGTGGCGGCACTATGGACATCACCATTACCTTCACCCACCGCGTGCCAATAAATAATACCGTAATTGGAAAGATCTCCTTGGAGGACCGTATTATCTTCTGTATCGTTGCCATCATAGTCATTGGTAACGACGGTTACACTATAGCCGGCATCCATGAGCTGGGCCGGAATCTCCGTCGCATTGTTGTTATCGGAGACGAATAAGATATTAGCAGCACTGTCCAGCAAGCAATTGTCGGAGAAAACTGGATCGGTGAATTCGAAATTTACCAGACAATTATCTGCTGAGACGTAAAGAAACGTATCAGCAGGGCAATCCGCTACCGGAGCCTCCGTGTCCTGTACGGTGACGGTATATCCACAAGTAGCTGTATTTCCGGCGATATCGACCGCGGCGAACTCAAAATCAGTTGAACCCAATGGAATGCGGCTTCCACTTTCCGTTCCTTTGGTCTGCACAACCAAAGCGTATGGGTGCACTACGGTAGCGATAAACCGCTGGATGATTTCGTCGATCTCCGATTCGTAGTAGGCGTAGCTGACATTAGCTGCTGTACGACCGTACCAGTTAAATTGATAAATACGATTGGCCGTTGATAGTCCGTCAACACGATGAAGATCATCCTCAGTGTCTTCTGAAATAGTCTGCGTAATCCCTGGTGTATTTGGAACG
>JBCBVN010000317.1:0-5066 GCA_039817625.1 Bacteroidota bacterium | reverse complement strand
CTCCAGTATAGCTCCTTCGGTGACTTGAGGAAAGGAAAAGCGGATGGTTATGCGGTCGTCGCTGAGGTCGTCTCTATTGAAGTCTCGGTTGCGCAGCTTGATTTTCTCACCCGTCGGAAGAATGATCATAGCTTCCAGATCGCGAACTTCTTCTTCCCGCCGGGTATAGTTGATGACCACATCGGCCCGATCAAAAGATTCGGGCTTTAGTAGCTTGACTCTTCGGTGGTAGTAGGAGCTCAATTTGTAGGCACTGCCATCGTCGTATATACTATGCCTGATGCCATCGTATAGTACATACGCCTCTGCCGAGGTATCTGCCTCGAAGCTCATCATGGCGATGTCTTCCTGAGGGATATTGCCGAATTCAATTTCCGGGAGTTCCTGAGCGCTCAAGGCTGCGCAAAGGCACAGCAGGGCCAGGAGAAAAATAGGGTGCTTCTTCATGGTGGTCATTTTCTACCACCGAAAGATAACAAAACATTTACAAGGTAAAATACCTAAAATTTAGCCTTTTGTTAGTCTCTTCAAATTATAGGGCATTGCAGCCAGATGGCTACCTATTTCATCTTCGCCCGCTTGACTAAATACTGCTGCAAAATGGGCCTGAACCCTTCTTGTATATCAGCGTCTACAAAGTCTATGCGGTATTGCAGGCACTTCATTTTTAGTCGCTCGCGGTATGCGGCGACTTGCTCTATATAGTAGTCCTTTACCTGATTGGATTGCAGCTTGACCCGATCTCCGCTTTCCAGATCGATAAATTCGTAAGGGCGATTTTCGAAGGCAAAGTCGATTTCTTTGCTCTTGTCGACGGTGTTGAAAAGTACAACTTCGTGCTTGGCGTGCTTAAGATGCTGCAAGGCACTGAAGAGCTCATCCTGATTACTGCCGGGCTCAAACATATCGCTGAAGATGATGACCAGCGAACGGCGATGAATACTATCGGCGATTTGGTGCAGGGCCTGAGCGGTGCTGGTGCCGGTTCCGCGACTCGGATTGTCGATATAGTCTTGCAGGTAGGTCAGCAGCAATCGATAGTGCGTCATGCTCGACTTAGGTCGGGTGTGCAGGCTTACTGCCTCATCGAAGAAGCTCAGTCCGAAGGCATCCCTTTGCTTTTGTAGCAGGTGCATGAGCGATGCCGCTGCCAGGGCCGAGAATCGGGCCTTGTTGATCGCTGCCTCTGATTTTTGGGTCACTTCTGGGAAGAACATGGAGGAAGATCGGTCAATGACGATCTGGCAACGCAGGTTGGTTTCTTCTTCAAATCGTTTGACAAAGAGCTTATCCGTTCGGGCAAAAACCTTCCAGTCGATGTTCTTGGTACTCTGCCCGGGATTGTAGATGCGGTGTTCTGCAAACTCTACACTGAAACCGTGAAAAGGGCTCTTGTGCAGGCCAATTATAAAGCCCTCTACCACCTGCTTGGCCAGTAGGTCTAGGTTGCCCAGATTTCTGATTTGCTCGTTGTCTACCAATTGCATTCTGCAAAATTATCGAATTTTACCCGCCGTCGGTCTATTTTTTTGGACTTCCGCAGGTCGGATACCTTATTATGGAAACGAATGCATCCTTAAATTAGCGTAGAATCATGCTAGGTAAAGTCAAAAAGTGGTTGGGTATCGAAGGCGTCAAGCTCGAGCTGGTGCTCCCTGAGGTCTGGGATAGCTCTATGGGCCGACTGGCCGGAAAATTGCGATTCCGGTCCAAGAATGAAAGCGAGGTGACCGCCATTCACATCGTTCTAATCGAGCGCTATAGCCGAGGCCGAAAAGATGAGCAACGCATAGACGAGTATCAGCTCGGCCGATTGACGCTTGACGAGCCGGTAAGTATACCCGGTGACGGAGAGGTCGTTGAAGTTGATTTTGTCTTGCCTTTCGAGCGCATGCGCGCACCCATAGACGAATTCGGTGACCGCAATCCCATCAATGGAGGTCTGGCTTGGGTAGCCCGCAAATTGCGCAGAGTCAAAAGTACTTTCCGGATAGAAGCCGAGGCCGAAGTAAAAGGCGTAGCCTTGAATCCATTCGATAAACGAGCCATTGAAATGTAGGAGACACGCTTTTTAAGATTGTCTTCACAGGCTCGCGCATATTGGTTAAACCCAGTTTAAAGCGCCAGTTCTTTTTGGGGTTACCCCGCTTTGTTACCCATTTTTACTGCTGGACGGGCTCGCAAACCCAGAAAGTATGCGGGCATTTTTATTGATCATCTTAGCTTCAGTTGCATGGAGCCTCCAGCTTGTGGCTCAGCGCCCATCTGCGCCTACTCATCAAAGTCAGAGAGTATTGTTGGGCCATAGAAGTATGGAGCTAGATACCCTGACCAGCCCAACCTTATTTGAGCCTTGTAGTGAAACCGTATTCATACTCGAACCCACCGGAGACGAAGCAGATGGTTTTGTAGCTGGCACGAACAACTTTCTGGATAAAGAGAAGGCTATTTTTTTGAGGTATTCTGAAGGCTTGCCTTTTTCGATTTCGGGCGTGGTAGCCTACTTCTTTCCACCCGACGATTCGGCCATCAATCAAAGAGAATTGGTGGCTTTCATTTCTGAGGTCGCCGCTGATGGATCGCCCGGAGACCTGCTGGCAGAGAGCATTCCCATCGCCATCCAAGACCTGAATACTGCTGAAGGTGAAGTGCTGCCCACAATTTTTGCTTTCAGCGAGCCCATCGATCTGGATACGGAAGAATTTTTCGTGAGTATCGACTTTACCGATGTCTACGAATCGCCTACAGGAAATATAGGCCTGTGGATGACCGAAGCCGGATGTGCCGAAACCCCCAATCCGAGCTGGGAATTATGGGATGACTTTAGCTGGCACAATATCGAAGATGAAGATAGCTGGCAAGAAGAACGAGAGTGGCTTATTGGCGCCTTGGTTGAATCCCTGGCGACCAGCACGGTAGATCTTCAAACACCAGGAGATCTGCGAATCGGCCCTAATCCTAGTGCCGGACAAATCATCATCGAATATCAGCAAGAGCAGCCAAGCCACCTCCGGGTTGAGGTGCTGACCAGCGGAAGTACAACCCTAAAAACTTACGACCTCGGTAGGCAAGCTGCGGGCTCAGCCAGGCATCAATTGGATTTGAGTGATTTGTCGAGTGGTCTGTATTTTCTCAGGTTTGTAGGAGATGATTGGGCACGGGTTGAACCGATCGTATTGGAATAGATTGGCCGGCACTGAATACTTGCAATTATCCGTGTTGATCCAATTTCGCCAAACGCTTCCAGGTGTTTGTATTATTGCAACTTTACAACTTACTGGTCCTCCTGCGTCGGACGCTGGAAGGTTCCTGGGGGCGTTATCGTCCGCGCTTGCCCAGCTCGATCGCCTGGACTTGTTCGATTACTCCTTGGGTAGAAATGTCAAAACGCAGAATGGTGCGCACTGTGTGAAAGCCGTGCCGGCCACAGGCACCGGGATTCATATGCAGCAGCTCTCTTTTTTTGTCGGGCATGACCTTTAGAATGTGACTATGACCACATACATAAAGCCCTGGTCGGTATTCGTCCAGAAGTTGGCGAACCCTTGGTGTGTATCTACCCGGGTAACCGCCTATATGTGTGATGAGGCACTTGAGACCATTGATTTCGAATAGCTGATTGAGTGGTGCCTGACTTTTAATGTCTTGTCCGTCTATGTTGCCATATACTGCCCGCAAGGGCTTTTTTGCCGAAATTTCTTCCAGTATTTCACTTCGACTACCCACATCCCCGGCATGCCAAACTTCATCGCAGGGATCCAGATAGGTCCACAACTTGGGGTCTAGCCAGCCGTGGGTGTCTGAAATAAGGCCAATGGTTTTGGTGCTCATAGGTTATCTCTGTAATAATGTGTAGAAGTCTGACAATTATACATTTTCAGAGGAAACGGATCACCCTTATGAAGTGTTGTTATTTTTGAGCACGTCAATATGGGTGTACAAGATTCTAAGACTGTAGCATTGCGGGTTTCTGGCATGGATTGTCAGAGCTGCGCACTCGGTATCGAAAAGGCGCTGAACAAGCGGGGTATCGACGATGTCTTCGTCAATTTTCAAACGGGTGAAGTCAGGTATCACTGGTCTTCTGACCTGCCTTCGGCTGCAGATGTAGAAGAGGAGATTACCAAGCTGGGTTATGCCGTAGTACCCGATGATTCCGTTCGCGGAGAAAGTAGTGGACTCCAAAGTCTCAGACGATCTGCCAATCGGCGCTTGATCATATGTTCGGTACTCACCCTGCCACTTCTACTGGCACATCCACTCATGGCTATGGGTATCGAATGGTCATGGCTGCACAATCCGTGGTGGCAGTTTGCTTTGGCTATGCTGGTTTATGCAATTGGTGGCCTGCATTTTGGAAAATCTGCCTGGGGAGGTATTCGGGCGGGCTATCTGAATATGGATGTCTTGATTTGGCTGGGGGCTACAGGAGCCATGGTGTACAGCTTGTATGGGCTGGCCGTACAAGATGCCAACTATTACTTTTTTGAAACGGCAGCCGGTATCCTTACGCTGGTATTGGTTGGTAAATGGCTAGAAGCGAGAGCAGTTGGCCGGACGACGGATGCCATCGGTAGTTTACTTGAGCTTCAGGAGGAATTCGCTCTGCGGATAGCTGCCGACGGAAAACTGATCAAGACCGCAACAGCAGACCTGATACCAGGCGATTTGCTCCAGGTAAATACCGGTGATCGAGTCCCTGCGGATGGCATCATCGAGCAGGGCGTGGTTTCCGTTGACGAATCACTCCTGACTGGAGAGAGCATGCCCATTGACCATACACCCGGTGATGAACTGATCGGTGGTAGCTTGATTTTAGCTGGTTCTGTTCATTTGCGAGTTAGGCGTACTGCTCAGGATGGCACCTTGTCTCAGATGGTCGAACTGGTTAAAACGGCCCAACAAAACAAACCTGATGCCCAGCGTTTGGCCGATCGGGTAAGTGCCATTTTTGTGCCCGTAGTTATTGGCATTAGTTTACTCACCTTCATTTTGGGCTGGGCAACAGGATATGCCACATCTACCCAGGCTGCTTTAAATGCCATTGCTGTGCTGCTCATTTCCTG
>JBCBVN010000316.1:0-5076 GCA_039817625.1 Bacteroidota bacterium | reverse complement strand
GTGCAAGGGCGTGCAGCAAATTTCCATTATTGAGAAATATTTTGTCTTGTTTAGCAAGTGCTGCAACACCTTTTGATTCTGCTCTAAGATTGAAAACCAGGTCGGCCCTTTCCAGAAGATTTAAATACTCTAATATGGTTTCGCGGGCCATACCAAGCCGACCACTCAACTTACTGATATTAGGCTTAAAAGGAGTTGAAGATGCAACTGCATATAATAGTCTCCCAATCTTCTGATAGTCTACCCTTCCTGATTCAATTACCATCGGTAAATCCGTCTCCAACACCAGTTGCACCATCGTATTGACCCGACTGAGATAACCCTCAAAATCACTTAGAAAAAATGGATAGTATCCCTCTTGCCAGTATCTAGGCAATAATTGAAGCGGACGAAAGTCAGGTATAGCCAGCAAATCATTTGCAAGTGAATTATGGGACTCTAAAATATCCTGAAAGGTGACTGAGCTTATTTCAAATTGGTGAGTTAACTGCAAATATTCTCGGAATGATAGGCCCGGAACCCTCACTTGAAAAGCTCTTCTACTCAGGTCCGCTTTTTGATGAAGTATCTGTACAGCAGAAGATCCTGTGAATACAATGCTAAGCCTACCATGATAAAGGTCATAAGCCTGCTTCAGTTCTTGAGCCCAGGTTTGATAACCATATCTGTGCACCTCGTCTATTAATAAATACTTTCCACCTTTAGAAACAAAACCAGCTATGAACTCAGAGAGTCGGTGCTCCTGAAAATAGATATCTCCCATATCTACATACAAAGCCTCATCAGATGGTAAATCAAGCTGGAGTAGCCGCTGAAGCAGTAAGGTGGTTTTACCCACTCCACGCGCACCTAAAACTGCCGTTAAATTCCCATCCCAGTCTACTCGATTGTAGATCGGTCTTATAAAATTTAAGCTTGTCCGCCTCTTTAGCGCCTCACTATTAGCAACAAGACTCTCCATTTTCAAGTCATTTGACTTAAAAAACACTCAAAAATCAAGTTAGTTGACTTGAAAGACAACTCTAATACAGTAGGTCCGCCTAGATAAGCGTAAAGTTGGATGTAAAACACCAGACGCTTGAAGGATCATAAGCCACCTAGGCCATGCCCCTCCTCACACCCAAACCCGTACGATCAGTACCAGCCCAAAAACAACCAGCAACGCGCCTCCGATCTGCCCTACTCGATCCAGCCACCCGCTCGCCAGTTTTTCACGCAGCCACTTGGCGCTCCAAATCTTAGCGCTATCGGAAAGTACAATGGTTGATAGTATACCCGCATAAAGGGCAAAAGCCTGGCCGCCTTCCAGACCCTCATCGTGAACCAGGGTAAGGGCTACCGTAGACCAAAAAATGACAGGGAAGGGATTGAAGGTATTGATGGCAAACCCTTGCCAAAAGGCGGAAAGTAGCGTAGTTCGGCTGGCATGTGGTGATGATGTTTGATATGTGGACACATCATCATTTTGGGCTGTGCGTTTGTATTGTTTCAACTTTACAAACGCCACTCCCTCCTCACCAGCATCATCAGAAAAATTTGTCTTGTGATCATCGGGTAAAAAACCCGATTCCGTTCGATACTTCGACCTGCGGAAGTACAAACCAGAACCAACCCCTATGAGGATCAGGCCGCCTACTATACCGACCAAAGGTTCAAAGCCGGGCCAATCAATGGCCAACCTCAGCTGATCGGTGCCGAAGTGAGCCAGTAGCACGTACATCAAATCACTGGACCATATACCGATACCCGCAGTCCAGGCAGCCTGCTGGCCTTCTCTCAGAGCCAGTTGAAGCAGTAAGACGATGAGTGGCCCAACCAGTAAGGCCAGGCCCAGACCAATGCCAACACCTTTGAAAAACAAGCTCCTTGATTAGGCTGGCTGTAAAATCTGAGCCGCGTGATCCTTGGTCTTCACCTTTGTAATTACCTGCTCTATCTTGCCAGATTCATCGATGACAAATGTAGTGCGATGCACACCATCGTATTCACGCCCCATGAATTTCTTAGGGCCCCATACGCCAAATGCATCCATGACGCTGTGGTCCTCGTCTGCAATCAGTGGGAACGGCAGATCGTACTTGTTCTTGAACTTGTCGTGCTTCTTCAAGTTGTCGGGACTAACTCCCAATAGCTCGTAGCCATTTTCGCGCAACTCGCTGTAGTGATCGCGCAGATTGCAAGCTTCCGCTGTACAGCCGGGAGTGTCGTCCTTAGGATAAAAGAACAGGACTAGTTTTTTACCGGCGAAGTCCGCCAAAGAGACAGTTTGGTCTTCACTAATTGATCCGCTGAAATCTGGAGCAGCATCTCCCGCTTGTAGAGTAGTCATGTATTTTGAGATTTACCCTGTAACAGAATCATCAGCGAACTGTTAACTCATAAACCTACTTTTTTATGCAGCTTGTCGGAATCATACTCATGTTTGTGCTAGCGGGTCTGATTTACCTTCCCATAGCCCGCCTGGCGCGCCGCGACTTGCAAGAGCGACGCGCCAGGGGTGAAGGAGATGGGGCCATATTCTGGGTGATGATGATCCCCCTGATCGGGCCTTTGATTTATTTGCTGCTGCGCAAGAAAAGCTAGCACGCGCTGACAGTGCTTAGTCGTTTTTCCTGGCCTCTTCGAGTAGTGGCAGCATAGACTCACTGGCACTTACATCAGTACCTTCTTCATTTCCAGCTTCAATAGCCATCGATATATAGCGCTCAGCCTGATCGTACTGCTCATTCTTGAAAAACAGCCAGGCATAGGTATCTAGTGTCATAAAGTCTGGATCGTTCTCGATCACTGGCCGCATCCATTCGATTGCGCGTTCGATCACCGATTGATCTTCGCAATCTTCGTATACCTGCCAGCTCATGTCATTAATCATGCTATACGCCTCGGGATCCGCTTCGATCAGACCATCCACATAGTCGGCGAATTGGCCCCATTCGCCACTTGCAGTATACCACCTTGGCGTTACCCATTCGAGCAGATCGGCAGCACCTTCTTCGCCCAACATATCTACGGTCTTTGTTCTGGCAGCTTCCCAAGCTTCCTCGTCAACCAGCCTGATTGCCATGAAGAGATCTTGCATAACGACGCCTTCTACCACACCATTGGCATCCAGTTCACCATATAGTTCGCGATAGGTATCCAGGTTTTCGACGTAGTAGTCGAGCACTTCTTCCGTGTACATTCGCATACTGATCAATGCAAATGGCACTTCTGCCGTCATATCTTCGACACCTGCCCAGTAAGCGGCGACGTCTTCTGGTGTTGCTGGTTCGCGGCTGTTGATCGTCTTAATGTAAATCTCGGGGAAGTCTAAGTCTATTTGCTGGCTAACTCCGGGAATGTATTTGCCGGCATCTGCCGTATTCTTTCCCTCTTCCAGGAATTCGATAAACGAGCCCGTATCACCGTATCCCATCGTTTTATGTACCAGTCGCATGTCTGCGGTCAGTACCGCAAATGTGGGGTAAGCTTGTATGTGGTACTTAGCCGTTAGTCCGTGATTGTCGTTTTCGGCATCGTACTTGAGCATAACGTAATCCTGACTGATGGCTGCCGCAAAATCTTCATTGTCGTGAACCTCTGCAGTAAATACACGGCAGGGGCCGCACCAGGTCGTGTAAAAATCAATCAGCAGAAGTTTGCCCTCTGCCTTCGCTACATTTTGGGCCTCATTCAGGTCTTGATCAATGATGGTCAAAGCCTGAGCCTGCACAGCCAGAGTAAATACTAAAGCTGAAAGAATCAAAAGTCTCTTCATGGTTGAGTGGAATTATTTCCGAACAAGATAAGGGGATAAAAATTAGACTACCGCGTTGTGTGTAAGACTTAAGCCATTTGTCGTATTTCCCACTCTTTTTCTGTCTGTGCAAACAGCGACAATATCGCCTGCCAAAGGAGGTAAAAGCTCAATAACGCATCGAGCAGAGGCCAACTAATTTTGGGCTTGGGATACGCTAAAAAAACAAATAGCATGCGAAGTAAATAAATACCAATAGCCCACCACCGAAAGGGAGTAAACAGCAGCACAAGTCCGAGCAAGTAGAATAAACCATGAGACAAGGCGAGAATACCAAGTATCACCTTCCCTCTGAGCGGGTAATGACGACCAATACTGAAGTGCCTTTTCTTCCGCCTGGCGTATTCCGACCAGTTCTTAGTTGGCGCAGAATAGGTCCATGCCATCGGGTGGTCTACAACCTCTGCCGTCTTATTATTTTGGACTTCCGCGGGCCATTCAGTTTTTTTCCAGCTAGGTTCATTTCCACCAAATGCCTTTGCTCCCTGAGTAACGGGGTTGCTCTGCAATAGCAAGTCATCATCGCCTCCTGCCAGATGTGCATGAGATTGCATACCCCGGCGGGCGTAAAAGAAATCTTTGGTGTAGGCGAGGTTTCGACCCACGCCCAATTTCATCCATCCTAAACGGGTGAGACATCGATATTGAAGCCCGTGATATTCAGCTGTAAATACTTGCCAAATGCTCAGTTTATTGTCCGGACCAGACTCGTATGCGCCATGCCCTACGACCAACTCGGCCCCGTATTTCAATGGGTCAGTCATCAATTGAGCCCATACCTCACTAGCTGGCCGACAGTCCGCATCGGTTAGCAGCAGGTAATCGCAACGGGCCTGACTAATCCCATAAGCCAGGGCATCCTTCTTGCCAGGACGGGTAAGCTGAGGTGGCCTGATCAGGCGCAGAGGAATATCTGGTGCGCAGAATTCTTTAACAACACCTTGTGTATCATCGGTAGAGTGATCGTCTATCACGATCAATTCAGACTCCGAATGCTTATCTAAAAAAATATTTTGTCGAAGCCAGAGTGGGAGGTGCCTGCGCAGATTGTCAGCTTCATTTCTGGCACAAACAATTATAGAGATCCCTTTTCCTTTTGTAGCATCTAAATCGCCTTGGTCTCTTTTAGACTGGCCAAGTAACCGGCAGCAAGCATAGAAAGCAAGCTGAATGGCGATCGCCAATAAGAATACGGCCAGCAGTGGCATCATACGCCCAAATCAATCTCTGTATTATCGCCAATATTAAGACTCTGCTGGTTGCCTCGAATACGCGTGTCA
>JBCBVN010000315.1:0-5080 GCA_039817625.1 Bacteroidota bacterium | reverse complement strand
CCAGTCGGTGCCTACCTGGCTGTTACCGCAACATGGGCTTGGCTCCCTGTCCTATATGGAGTGGTTGTATTGGCCACGGTCAAACTCTTCGTCTTGTAGGGCGTAGACGATATCGAAGCCACTGACCCATACCAATACAACCACTCCATATAGGACAGGGAGCCAAGCCCATGTTGCGGTAACAGCCAGGTAGGCACCGACTGGAGCTAGGGAAAGTCCCAACCCCAATACGAAGTGACACAAGGGGGTGAATCGCTTAGTATAACTGTATCCAAGGACTATGAGCAGAGCTACAGGTGAGAGCCACAAAACCAGCTTGTTGATGAAAGCGGTACAGAGTATAAATAGCAGTGCGTTGGCTATTACAAAAATCAGAGCTGAATGCGCACTGATGCGGCCTTTGGGGATATCCCTGACGGCCGTCCTGGGGTTGAGTTTATCTATGTCTCTGTCGAGATAGCGATTGAATGCCATAGCAGCCGATCTGGCAAACACCATGCAAGCCAATACCAATGCGAATATTTTTGGATCAAAAGACCCTTGATCGATAGTGCCCAGAGTAAAGCCAAGTAGCGCAAAAGGCAGCGCGAAAATGGTGTGGCTGAATTTTACCAGCGAAAAGAAGTCACGGACTGTTGCCATCTAATAGGAAAACCTGGTAAAACAAAAAGGGTTTCGACGAAGCGTCGAAACCCTTTTTGATAAATATCACTACTGCTTATTGAGCAGGAGTAGCAGCATCAGCTGAAGGTGTTACATTACCCTTCAGGTAGATGAAAGTCTGTGGTGGGTTAGTATTTGCAGTGATGGTCACTTTTTGATTGCGCTCACCACGCTTACCCTGGCTGTTGAACTGAACAGTGATTTCACCGTCCTCACCTGGCATAATAGGAGCCGTTGGCTTAGAAGGGACCGTACAACCGCAGCTACCGCGGGCATCGCTGATGATCAGTGGGTTCTCGCCAGTATTGGTGAAGCTGTAGGTGTGCGTAACTACCTCACCCTCATCTACAGTACCGAAGTTGAATTCCTCTTCGCCAAAGGCTAGAGTCGTGGTTGGGCCATTATTGACAGCAACATTGTTTGGTGCTGGTGCAGTAGGCTGAACCTGAGGGCTTGCTGGAGGATTAGCAGTGATGGCATCACTAGCTGGTGTAAGATTTTGGCGTGCAGCAGCTGCATCGCGAACGTCTTGGTTGCCTGATTGGCAAGCCATAATGCCTAGTCCGAGTACGAGGGCCAGAAGAACGGCCGGCTTGAATCGCATGGTCATGGTAAGATAATTTTCGTTTTGGTTGATGTCCGGTCATACGTCCGGAGGCGCAAAGCTACAAAAGGCTGCAAAGCCTGTAAAATCGTAGCTTAATTCTTCCTTGTTAACATTGTGTCAATAGTCATTGAAGATCCGACCGGCACGGCGATTGAAATTGTCTAAGGGTTCGGTTCCGTCCAGGCGATTAGCGGGCATGTCGTCGGGTGCATCTCGATACAATTCCAGTTGCCATTGTGGGTTGTTTATTTCTCCGGTGACATCACTGTGCAGCAATACAAAGTCTCCGGCGGCCAGTGTCGGGTTGTAAAACACAAAGCGCCGGTTGCCTTGACCAGTGCGCTGCACAAAGTCATAAGACCATATTTCATACGGCGGAGCTGTGGGGTCGGTATCCACCCGGGTTATGTCATTGGGTTGGCCATACTTAAGATAGGTATAGCCGCGATCGCTTTCGAAGCCATTTCTAAAACCAGCCGTGAAGGTGCGGTCTACCGCTCTGGCTACCTGCATGTATTCGTTAAAGGCCGATTCGGGGTTAGATGGTCGTTGCTTAGCCCAATAGGAAAATACAAATAGCCGCATGGGCCTCAACTCCCGATCGCGCAAAATGATTTCGGCAGTGGTCTGCTCAAAATGATTCATCACGGGCATCATAGCCAGCATTGCGTACCGCAAGGTATCAGCATCTATCTGCCCAACAAACTCCTGAGTAAGATCAAAATCGGCCATTTCCTCTTCTGCGGCAGCCATATCTACCAGCGGATTCGCTCGCTGAAACGGGATGCGTCTTATTTCAATCAGCTCATTGGTAGGACTTCGTAGCTCTAAAACCACTTGGTAATTGCCACTTGGCAGGTTGCCTATATCCATACTCTGTAATACAACGGCGACTTGCGCAGGTCGGATGGCTTGAAATGACTGGGCCTTTTGAATGACGTTGCTACCTTCAAGTTTTTCTATTTTTATCAGCATTAGTGCCCGGTCATATTCGGTGGCATCCAGGCCATAGGCTTCTGCATATACATGTAAAGTATTGGCACCACGCCCATAGAAGCTGAAGGGCAGTGGCTCCATGAGCACACCATGACGGTAGAGCGGGTTTTGAATATCGTTAGAAGCTTCGACAGAGGCCAACAGCATACCATCGGAAAGGGAAGGGGATTCGGGCCAGGAGGGTAATTCCAGTTCTACTTCATATGCCCGTTTGTTGTTTTCATCAGCGACATCTTCTATTTCTACGATCAAGTTGTAGGTGTCTGAGGGAAGTTTGTACCTGCGGAAGTCTATAAAATCAATCGGCCCGTCTTCAGAAACCGGACTGCTCAGCATCAATCGCTCTCCTTTTACCAGGCTGTCTCCCTTTTCGATGATCAAAGTCAGATATACGGCGGCTTGGATGCCCCCGGTCTCCAGGCTGTCGAATTGGACGGTGGAACCGACGATATAGGTATGGATCTCCAGATATGGCCCGGTCGGACTACACATTCTATTGATAGACACGCCTGCGTCGAGGGCAGACAAGGGCAGATAGAAAATTAGGGCAGCAACTAGAGAAGTGTACAATCTATTCATAATGCAGATAGCTTGAGATCAAATATACCATGGCCGGTCAAGAGCCGTCAGCCTGAGCGCAAAAGTTTGAGAAATCGTCGTGATTACTACCCTGAAAGACCAAAATTTAAGGAAAACTGGCTACTAGCTTTCTACTTCTTCGTTAGTTTCAACGACTCTGTTGAGTAGAAATTTGAAAGCAAATCCTTCCAGTTCAGTCTCCAGCATGAGCTCTCCGTCGTTGTGTTCCCGAATGAGATAGGTGGCTGGTAGGGCGACTTCAGTGGTTACGATTTCTGCCCGCTCGTCGTAAGCAAATTTACCCGTAGATTCATCACCGCCTAGGTTGGTGACAAACTGGTTTTCGGGCCCAAAAACGAAATACAGCCCATCGAAAGTCTGGGTTGGACGGTTGTTGCGTCTGGCTTCGACAAGCTCCCATCTTCCCTCCAGTTCTAGACCATCCGTCGGCAAGGGTGGGTTGTCTTGTGGCTTATCATCACCACAGGAAAAGGCGAGTAGAAGAATTGAAAAAATTAGTGAGGCGCGCATCTATGTTGGTTTGAGTTGTAGGGTATGGATAACGTATAGTTTTACTCATATGTTATGAGCGGGCAGCAGCCCTGGCCAGGCGATCGTTAATGGCAGGGCCCAGACCTTGGTTGGGTACTTGCTCGGCGACGATCAGATCGTAATTGGATCGGTCCAAAGTACGTAGTAATGCGAATAGGCGGGTAGCCGCCTGGCGTAAATTTCCAGATTCCGTCCAGGCAAAATGGTCAGTGGCCCAAGCTGGCTTTTCTTTTAGCGGCATCAGAGAAATGTAGGCAATCTTTGCCTGCTCTGGGTGGAGACTCCTTCCAGAATCTAAGCTAAGGGGATTCTGGCCAGTGTCTGATCCTATAGGCACAACCATCAGTGGCGTATGCGGAGAATAATGCTGGGCGAGCATGCCCGGCGCGCTGGGGTTGCTTGTTGAGTGCGTGCGGACTGCCAGGTGGGTGTTGAGGAGGTCTTCAATCTCTTCTCGGGGGTAACCACCTGCCCGAAGCATTTCGATCTTACCCGGATTTTCGAAAGAAACGATGGTACTTTCAAGCCCGACTTCACAAGGACCGCCATCCAGTATATAGGCGACTTCGCTACCGAGTTGATCGGCAACATGTTCAGGTTGGGTTGGACTTAAATATCCGAAGGGGTTAGCGCTGGGGGCCGACAATGGAAAGTCGAGTTGGCGAAGTAGTTTTTGGCTGAGCGGATGACGAGGAGATCGTACAGCTACTGTAGGAAGACCACTTGTGACCAGATCGGGAATGATTGGTTTTTTAGGAAGAACCATAGTTAGGGGCCCGGGCCAGAGGGCATCGGCGAGCGCTCTGGCTTTCTCTGGTATGTCTTGAGTATATCGATCCAGATGCGAAGCATCAGGGATGTGCACGATCAGCGGATCAAAGCTGGGCCGCCTTTTAGCTTCGAATATCCTGGCCACAGCATTTGGGTTCAGCGCGTTGGCAGCTAAACCATAGACCGTCTCTGTCGGGATGGCTACGAGCTTGCCCGACTCTAAAGCTTCTTTAGCACGATCTAGGCTTTGACCGATTATTCCTGAATCTGTTTTCAAAGGACTGCAGTCGTGGTCTTATAGGAGGATATCAACCCCAGATCGCTGACTGATTTCTTCCAGTTTGGGTGTGATGTCGGGCTCTTTTATCAGATATTGCGAATAGTACTTGGCGGGCCTGTTGCGCAGTGCCTTTCTGAGTCTTTGGGCGGTTTTTTGACCGGTACAAGCAATATTCATAATGCCGTATTTGGTATACGGAACCGGCTTTTTAGCGGGCGTTCCCTTATGATCTATTCGCATATCGAGTACGAGTAAATCACCGGCCTCACTGGCGATGGCGTTGAGCTCGGGGTGTTGATCCAGACGGTCGAAATGAGAACGCTTCATGATTTTTTGTCCTTTGAGCCAGGCTCTTTCAGCCAGGTTCATCTTCGGAATTCGGTGATAGAAGTCGGGATCGTGATGTGTACGCGGAACCACAGAAATACCTCCACCATAATCGGGATGATTGCCTTGTAGATATAGAACTGTCATAGCGGCGTGGAAGTCATCGTTCCAGTGAAAATTTTCACCTTGCTCGTCTAGAAAGGTGGAATCTTTGTGCCAGTAGTAATAACGAGATCTGTGCACAGCAGGCTCCGCCAGCATAACGAGATCGGGGCCAAACAAATCCTCCATGACCTGGAGATAAG
>JBCBVN010000314.1:0-5089 GCA_039817625.1 Bacteroidota bacterium | reverse complement strand
CCATCGTGCCAGGTATACATCGTGATGGGTAAGACGGATTCGGATGCGGCTCGACATCTACAGCAAAGTATGATCCTGGTGCCGGCTGATGCGCCCGGCGTTGAAGTCATTCGGCCCTTGCGGGTGTTTGGAAGTGTAGATTCACCAGAGGGACATGCTGAGATTCAATTAACGAATGTTCGCGTACCAGCTGCCAATCTCATATTGGGCGAAGGAAGGGGCTTTGAGATTGCCCAGGGCAGGCTGGGGCCAGGTAGGATACACCACTGTATGCGGCTGATCGGAGCGGCCCAGCGCGCCCTGGATCTGATGTGCAAACGCGTCGCTGAGCGCGAAGCTTTTGGCCGCAAGCTGAAGGATTTTAGCAGCATCAGGCAAGACATTGCTCAGTCGGCCTGTGATGTTCAGCAAGCGCGATTACTCACGCTTGCCGCGGCAGATAAAATTGATCGGTTTGGCATCAAAGAGGCTAAGCAGCTTATTGCGATGATCAAAATTGTAGTCCCCAAGATGTGCTGCCAGGTGGTAGACAGAGCCATCCAGGCTCACGGTGGGATGGGGGTTTGCCAGGATCTGCCTTTGGCTTCGTTTTGGACATACGCTCGGGTTATACGTATAGCCGATGGGCCCGATGAGGTACACATGTATCAGCTGGGGCGGAATTTGGTGAAGGCAAAATTGTAGTAAATCCATGTTGAAAAAAGTGCGTCAAGGAGAAGAGCTTCCCGAGCTTGAGCTAAAGAAATTCCTTATTCAGAACGAGCTTCTTGATCATCTGGAAAGTGAGCTGTCGGTCTCTCAGTTTTCTACTGGGTTTTCCAACCTAACGTATCTGCTGGAGATCGAGAACAAAGCGTATGTTTTGCGCCGACCGCCCAGGGGTGCCATCAAGCGTGGGCACGATATGGGGCGGGAGTACAAGGTGCTAAAGGGACTAAATCAGACTTTTGAAAAAGCGCCTAAAGTGTTTGTCTATACCGATGATACTGAAGTGATTGGCGCGCCTTTTTACCTCATGGAAAAGGTAGAAGGCATTATACTCACAGGAGCTGAAGCCAAACATCGGCAACTTGGAGAGAAAGAGCTGGCCTCCATTTCGAATTGTTGGTTAGATACTTTTATAGCGCTTCACCAGCTCGATTTTGAAGCCATTGGACTTGGAGATTTGGGCAAGCCCGAGGGTTATGTAGAAAGGCAGGTACGCAATTGGGGCAAACAGTATTTAAAGGCAGCAACAGAAGATATTGCCGAAGCTCATCAAGTCATGAAGTGGCTGGAAGATCACCAGCCCAAGAGCTATGACCACAGCCTCATTCACAACGACTTCAAATACGATAATGTGGTCTTCCGTGACGAATCCTGGCAATCGATCAATGCTATCCTGGATTGGGAAATGTGTACGCTGGGAGACCCGCTTATGGACCTGGGTACTTCACTGGCCTACTGGACTTCGGCTTCGGATCATCCCATTTTATTGCAATCATTGCCGCCTTCTGCTACTCAGTTGGTAGGGAATCCAAGTCGAACAGAACTGGTCAATCTCTATGCGGAAAAGAGTGGACTATCTATCCATAATCTGGTATTTTACTATGCCTATGGTCTGTTTAAGGTGGCGGTCATCGTTCAGCAGATTTACTATCGATATCAGAAGGGATTAACCAAAAATGAGAAATTTGCGCAGCTCAATCAGGTGTGCCGACTATTCTGCACTATGGCCTGGCAAGCCATAGATAAGCAGCGAATTGAGAGATTGCTGTGATCGATAAGCTAACCGGAGCCAAAGAGTGCAAATATGTCGTTATCATTGTCTTGTGAAAGATTATGATAACAGTATTGCCCTGATAACCGGAGCAGGCTCCGGTATCGGTCGAGCTTTAGCTATTGAGGCAAGTCAAAGAGGTATGCAGGTAATAGCTACCGATATCAATGAGGCCTACCTCGAAGAGACTGCCCAATTACTGACTGGGCCATCAAAAACGCTGGTACTCGATGTTGCCAATCCAGATGCCATTGAAGCTTTTTCTCGAGACATCATTCCTCAGCTAGCTGGAAAGCGCCTTTACTTATTCAATAATGCGGGCATCTCGCTGGTTGGTGGATCATTTGCCAGGACTGACCTGTCAGACTTTAGAAAACTCATAGACATTAATCTTTGGGGTACGGTGACTACAACCAAGCATTTCCTTCCATATTTACTTGAGCAGAACAGTGGGCATATCATAAATATTTCGAGCATCATGGGCATGCTCGGAATCGCCCGCCAGGTAGCGTATTGCACCTCCAAGTTTGCAGTCCGTGGCTTTACGGAAAGCCTGCGGATGGAACTGTTCGGTACCCAAATCAAAACACTATGTGTTCACCCGGGAGCGGTGCAAACCAACATCGTCAATGATTCGCTCATTGGACAAAATCATACGGAGCAGCATAGGGATAAGCTGGCTGACACCTTCCGTGGCTTTGGTGGCCTGAGTTCTGAGCAAGCTGCGCAAGCCATCTTTCAGGCCATCGATCAAGGACAAGAACGGTTGGTCCTTGGTGAAGATGCCAAGGAGATGTACAATCTGGTGACCGCTATGCCCGTGAAGTATACTGCCGAGCTGGTAAAAAGTATGGGGTAGGGGATGCCTACTCTTTTTTTCCCTCTACCAGAAAGTCAATCAGATCATACAAGAATGGCTCGGCTGTATTTGAATTGGTGAATACAATAAATCCTGTTCCCAGTTCCTCGTACATTTCAAACGAGCAGCGAAAGTCACCATTATTACCTCCATGACCGAAAACCCGGCCGTGAGGCGAGTCACGTAGAGCAACACCTAGTCCGAAGCCGGACTGATAACCATTCATCCAGTCTTCCTCATCATATAAAGTATGGATGGTAAACATCTCATCGGCTTGCTCTTCGGTTAGTCCTTCCCGATTGAGGAGCGCCAGGGCGAAGGGCACAAAGTCTTTAGCTTCTGTGTGCATGCTGTAGGCCATACCCGGCCAGTCTGGGCAATCGAACATATTGGGAACACCATCAAAATGGCCAGCCACTTTCAGGTCGGGTAAACGGTCGTTGCACATAAAGTAGGTATTGGTCATACCAAGCGGTGAGAGCACTTCCCGCTCCAGATGCCCTTGTATGATTTGTGGTAAATCATCAGATACTTCACCGGCAAGCACCTTCTTTAAGTATTCAAATCCTTCACCCGAATATCCGTAGGTTGTTCCGGGCTCATTGACTAATCGTGCACCCCAGTTGGGCAGACCCGATACGTGGGTGAGCACGTGTCTGCCTGTCATCTTTTTGTACTCCGGATATTCTTCCAGCTCGGGAAATGGTAAGGTTTCGTGTAGAGGTTTGTCGAGATCAAATTCTCCGCCTGGTTACCAGGCGATTCATAGCATAGGCAAACACCAGCTTGGTGATAGAAGCTGCCTCAAAGACAGCTTCGTCGCGAAGTGGTTCCTTTGAAATGGTATTCTCTACACCATAGGTTTGATGAAAGACCATTTCGCCATTCTGAATCAGCGCCATAGAGACAGCAGGGATATCCAGATGCGCGCGGTAAGCAGCTACGAAGTTGTCCACTTGTTTAGCGGTTGTTTCGTCAAATGGCCTGAGCAGTATACCTTCTTTGGGGATCAGGTCAGGCTTGGGAATAAGGCTCACCATGATGGGCTCAAGCTCGATCGCTTGATCAGAGACAATGATCACCTCCTGATCTGGGCCTACGGACTCAATTAATTCGATCACGTTCCAGTCGACCACTTGCCTGGTGGTAGGGACATGTACCAGGTACCGGCCTTGAGGAACGGAGATGCTGAATTGGCCAAGTGTATCCACTTCGGTACTATAGAAAATATTAGGTGAGCCGCTATGGCTGAATCTGACGGACGAGGGCCATTGCTCTGCAGCATCACCTTCCCACACCAACTTCCCTTCCACCTTGGCCAGTACCTGATCGCTGGTTGACAGAACTAGATCTCCAATGCGATTGGCATTCATGAATTTGTCTCCGCCTCGGGATCCCCAGGTGAGCATGACGTGATCTTGCTCGCTATCTATGTCAAAAGCAGCATAGTCAAAGCCAATGACTCTGCCGGGCAGGAGTTCTCCTGAAACTTGCACCTTCCATTCGTAGGTTATTACATTTCCTTGTCTTTTGATTTGCAATTCTACTTGGTCAAAGCTCGCGTTTTTTACCTGAGGGTAGAAGGACAGCATCTCCTGCTCGACGATTTTGCGATGATCCTCATCGATTTCGTAGGCGATAACGCCAGACCCATCCGGACTGTGTTCGGGGTCTAAATAGAGTACCTGGAAATCGTGGCTGGTATAGTGCGAGTTGTCGGGTGTTTTTACATAATCGTCGTCGCGCATTTGAGCAGCTACATACAAGACTCCTGCTTGGGCGTCGTAACCGGCACACCATTTGGCTTCGCCGTCTTCAGGGCCATCGATGCCATCTCCGTAGTGTACCGTTTCCATAGCGTGGAATTGGACTTCCGCGGGCCAATCACTCAAATTGCCATCGATCGTTATGCCCGTTATCGGATAGATATAGGCGATGTAGCCATTATTAGCTAGCAGTGGCTGGCTCAGGAGGCCTGCTAAAAGTAGTAGAAGTAGATTCTTCATCCTTCCCATAATGTGTGTGGTTTGTTACAAGGACGAAGGGGGAGAGGGAGGGTTGCATAAGGTATGCTCACCTATCTGTTGCATGCTTCATTTAATCTGGCGATATCCGTTTCATACGATGGATAATCTTCAAGTAGTTCTAATTCAACAGCTGTCTGTTTATCTGCACAGGCTTCTGCTGTTGAGCCAGATGCTAGATAAATTAAGGCCCTCGTTTTGTAAGAAATAGAATTGTTCGGGTCTGCCTCAATTGATTTATTCACATCAGCTAACGCGTTTTCGTAGTCACTCATCAAATAATATACATAGCTTCTATGCTCATAGGAATAGGCATTTGGGTTGACGGAAAGCTCTGCTGTAAAATCAGCAATAGCCTCCTCATACTGCCCTAAGTTTCGGTACGCGTAACCACGGTTAGTTCGAACTGTGTGCATACCCGGGTCTAGAGAGATCACTTTTGTAAAA
>JBCBVN010000313.1:0-5089 GCA_039817625.1 Bacteroidota bacterium | reverse complement strand
AGTTTCAAGAGTACCAACCGGACTAAGAAGCGCTTTTCAATTCGAGGCTGGCTATAGTGGTAGAGGGGTTAGCTCATCAAATAGTCCGCACTCCTTTGTTGGTAGTGGTACAGTAAAATTTAACTACTTGGATTTCGGCACTTACTACACGCAGCAATTTGGCAATGGTAATGTTTCCTTCTTTCTATTGGGTGGACCAACAATCTCCTTTGCCTTGAATGGAAACCACCAGTTCAGAGGTCAGGATGTAGAGCTGGACTTTGAGGAGCAGGGGCTTAGGCAAAGCGATTTTGGTATGGAGCTGGGATTCGGTTTAGCTGCTGGACCTCGCAAAAATGTTACTCTGGAAGTGAGATACGCAAAGGGATTCTCCAACTTTAGCCTGGAAGATGCAGACCGAAAGATGACTCACTCAGCCTTCCACTTTGGGTTTGGATTTTTCCTTTAAGTTAGAAGCTATTCCTAATGGGTGAATAAAAAAGGCGCGAGATCAGGTTTTGATCTCGCGCCTTTTCTTATCCGTCGATATTTTTTCGGTTTCGCCTCCATATGAAGTAGATGGTACCGATAATGACATAAGGTGTACAGAGTAAGTACAAGATACCATTGTTGAGTCCCCTACCCTCTGTTCCGCCGTTCTGTAGGTTACTTTCTGCCGTAGCGCGACACATGGGGCACTGCGCCAGGAGCTCGGGCGAGCTGACAATCAGGATCAAGATCAAGATAGATAGAATTCGAGCTGTTTTAGACATAGTACTTACTTAACATCAAATATACGACAGGGCCGGTCACCGCTACGTAAAACCAAAGCGGCCAGACATAACGAGCCATCTTTTTGTGCAGCTTGTATTTTCCTGTCAGTGCATTTATGGCCGTGTATAAAATGAATGGTAATATGATCCCGGCCAGGGTAATGTGGCTAAACAGAATCAGCAAATACCAGGGTCTGATACCAGCGACCGCCGCACGCTCTATTTCACTGAGCACACCATCGTGATTGGCATCGCCGTAAATCACCTCAGGCGTAGTAAAGTGATAAGCAACGTAGCAAGCCAAAAAGAGAACAGACAAACCCAATGCTGCGAAATTAGCATTTCGGTGTGCTAAATAATTTTTAGTCCTCACGTAGTA
Organism: Bacteroidota bacterium; assembly: GCA_039817625.1. Taxonomy (GTDB): domain Bacteria; phylum Bacteroidota; class Bacteroidia; order Chitinophagales; family Saprospiraceae; genus Neolewinella. Next base: position 3,958 of record JBCBVN010000313.1, on the reverse strand, counting down.
TAGCGAGAACAATAAAGCTACAGCTGTAAGGGAATTGATGACGGCATTTACAGCTGGAAGAAAGCTTAGATCGGCATCAACCGGCAGCTTGACGCGTCGCATCATGACAACCAAACCAATCACAACTATAGATACAATAATAGCTGCAAGTTTGAGTCGCTTTTCCTGCTCGGGGTAGTTGGGGATTTGAGCAAATGACCTACTATTTGACATGTTTTTATAGTTCGTTATCGCGTTCGAGTATGATATCTTCTTCTTCTGGGAGAGGTATAAAGGCAGCTACGTATCTAACGAGGCTTGCTGTTTCATTGCCCTCACGTAAATCGTAGTGCTTTATAATGCGGCCTTTAGCATTGACCAGCGTAACTATAGGATGTTCACCAACTTGGGTAACGCCAGCCTGATCCAGGGTGTAGTTACTTAAAGCTGATTCCATATGAGCAGAGTCTGCCTGCAGCAAATGCATAAGGTCTCCGACCTGCGGAAGTCCATATTCATCACGCCATGCATGTATGTCTGCCTCGTTTAAATCAGGAGGCGATATGGTAGTCAGATAGAGGTAGGGGGAATTCTCGAATTGAACGGCCAGACTATCGAGAGTACGGCCGAGAATTTGAGCGGATTCAGATTGTGGATCAGTGAGCCAGCTGACCAGGACCAGATTGCCATTAAGCGAATCTGGTAGGGAGCCTTGTACTGATTGTAAACTGGCGATGTCTGGCGATGGGCCGTAGTCCGATACGGAATCCAAGAGGGCCTTTCGATAGTCGTAACCACCTTTCAGATAAACGTAGGATACCGCTGGAAACCCGATGACCATAACGGTAATCACAATGTAGCCAAATATTCTTCTCATCGACAGATGCTTGATAGGTTACTGATTAAGTTGATCAGCCCTTTTCAAGGGTATAACAATTCAGACCGCGATTTGCTTACAGAAGTGCTGGAGAATTAGTTATCCTAACCAGCTCTAAATAATGCCTGGGTCTATTACGTGTCGATAGGTAGCTATACCGCGGTCGGAGAGCTTTAGGAAAATTGACCCCTTCGACAGCGAGTATATACTCGACAATGAAGGGGTTTTATTTCCCAACTCTGAGCCAAAGGAGATCACCGAAGGTAAACCCCTTCGTTGTCGGTATACTTGGGAAATAATCCCTTATTCTGCTGGTTCAGCAGTCAGGTCCAGGACCTCTGAGGTACTTTCGGACTGGCTGGATTCCGCTGGTCTTTCGTTGAATTCCTGTACTCGTTCCCGGTTTGCTTTCCAAGCCGTTCCTTCCTGAAAGAAGGCGATAACCGCCCAAACAAGTAATATGGTTGGTAGCAGGATGCTCATTGCCATACCCTTCACTTCATAGCGCAAGTGCATAAAATCATAGATGATGAAATATGCCTTGTATAGGGAAAGACCGATAAGGATTAGACCGATTGCATAAACTGTTGCTGGATATTCGTATAGACCGAGGCTACCCAGAATGTGCCCTTTACCAAATAGTGAAAAGGCTACCTCTACCAAGGTTACGGCTGCCAGCAGACCAAGACCAAAGTAAACACCTTTGATTTGCTCCTCATATGTTTGATGATCGCCCATGTCTGAAAGATTAGATGGTTTTGTACAAAGTTTCGTGAAGTAAATCTAGAGTAGGTAGAATACGAGGAATACAAATACCCAAACCAGATCTACGAAGTGCCAGTAGAGTCCAATTTTCTCGACCATCTCATAACCGTTCTGGCGTGCAGCATACACACCGCCCGCTACATTAATCATAATGATCGTTAGGAATAACACACCACTAAAAACGTGAAAACCGTGGAAGCCCGTAATCCAGAAAAAGAGTGCGCCAAATGCCTTAGGGCCAAACTCCTGAACACCGAGGTACTGGCGGTCTTCCTCATCTTCTGAGTCGCTGAATACAAACTTTCGCTGGATGAATCCTTGCTCGTCGACCATGAATCCCGGGAAGTCATAATATTGCTCTCCCGCTATTTCTCTAGTAGCAAGTTCCTGCCCTCCTTCATTAACGAGATAGCCTTCATCATTTATGGCCAGTCCACTTTCGAATATGGTTTCGTTAGCTCCTTCGAGGAAGACTTCTTCTGATGAGGGCTCGTGCCCTTCTCCATGTCCTCCGTGGCCTTCACCCGGCGCATGATGCTGGTGTAGCAAGTATGACTGCCCGGCTTTGAAGCCATCATCATCGGCACCGCTGATTTGGCCGGTTAGATCGAGATAGACGCCATCCTCGGTATGGGTGCCAAATGGATTGCGCGATACGGTCATCTTCTCCGTATTGATCAGGTTGTTCCACTCCCAGGCCTGACAGCCCAGGAAGCTGGCTCCTCCGATTATGGTAAGCAGCATCCAGAATACGACGCCACGCTGGTTTTCTCTATGTCCTTCCTGCACCGCACGGACCATAGTTACGGAACTGATGATCAGCAAAAACGACATTACGGTCACAAAAATCAGTGGCATGTCGTGTATGCCGAAGGGTGCAGTGGAGAAGACAAAATCTGGTACTGGCCATGTAGGGCTGCTAAATCGCAATGACCCATAGGCAATCAAGAAGCCTGCAAAGGTAAAGGCGTCCGTAACCAGGAAGTACCACATCATCAGCTTGCCGTAGGAGGCCTTAAAAGGCTCTTTGGCACCTGACCATTCATCTTCCTGATGCAGCTCGTGTCCTTCCTGCTCTTCGATGAGTTCTGCTGTCTTCTCTTCGGTCATTGTTTAGCTTGTTTAGATGGGCTTGTGGTAAAATTTATCGTTGCATGCTTAGGAAAACCAAAAGATAGATCCAAAGCAAATCAATAAAGTGCCAATAGGTGAGGCTGAGTTGAAACCTGAGTTTTCTGGCTGGTGTAGCCTTCACAGGCAAAAATAAGGCAATAATCAATGCGACGACTAAAATGGCTATTCCCCCTACTACGTGGGCAGCGTGAAGCCAACTTAGCACATATACAAAGTCGCCCGCAGGATTAGTTTTTAGCGGAACATACTTGGCCAATTCTTCCCATCCCACATATTGCAAGTACAGGAAGAGCAGGCCCAGCACGAATGTTACGCTGAGTAGCGCACGATAAGGGAGCGCTTTTTCTTGCTTGAAAGCCAGGTAGGACAAGTGTAGCGTTATGCTGCTTGCTACGATGACGGCTGTATTCCAGTAGAAAATTTCGGGAATCCGAAATTCGAGCCAGTTACCTGCTGCCATACGGACGATGTAGGCAGAAGTAAGGGCTGTGAACATCATCATTATGCTAGCCAAACCAACCCACAAGGCCAGTTTGTGCGGATGAATGCGATTTCGCTTAGTAGCGTTTTCTATTGGTCGGGTTAATATTTGGTCCATCTCTTCCATATTTTATAATAACTGGTCAATCCAGTAAGTGGAAAAAGCCAGGGGAATGTATAGAAAGGAGGCGAACATAGTGCGCAGTGCGGTTTGTCGATTCGGCTTGCGCCAGAAGTCAAATGCAACAACACTGAACAATGCACCTATCACTGCAACACCGAAAGCTGCGGATAGGCTACTAAAATCAAGTAAGAATGGCACAAAGGCCAATGGAATTAAAGCGATTGCGGCCCAGAATGCATCTCGGCCCAATCGATTACCATCAACCTTTCCATTGCGTTCGAGGACTAGTTTAAAGCCCGCTCGCTTGTAGTCTTCATAGCCTAGAAAACCGATGGCGTAAAAGTGAGGCAACTGCCAGAAGAACTGGATAACAAAAAGCGTGAAACCCAGCCAAGAGATATACCCTTGGGCAGCTGTACAACCAATTAAAGCCGGTAAAGCACCGGGTACTGCTCCCACAAATACGGCTGCAGGGCTCACTCGCTTCATGGGCGTGTACACAAAAGCATAACTCACCAGCGAGAAAGTGCCTAAGAAAGCCGTATTTGTGGGAGCAGTACCCGGTGCTTTACCGGCTTTAATTGGTTGTACAGCTGCCC
>JBCBVN010000312.1:0-5105 GCA_039817625.1 Bacteroidota bacterium | reverse complement strand
GTTCTTCCGGTATTGGGCCCGCCAGATTGTTATTCCCTAAATCGATGCCCACGACCCGATCATCACCATCTAGTTCCACGCCATACAGCTCGCTCAGATCACAATTGCCCGGCGGGCTATTCGGATTCACCGCAGGGTCCACGGTTTCCCAACCACTATTGTTCGACCAGTTGCTGCCATCGGCACTGACGTATAGAGCTTGTAATACACGCCAGTCGTCCAGATTGCACTGCGCGCTCAGCTTCATCGTAACCGCCAATATTGCCAAGGTGAAAATAACTGCAAGCCTGATGTTATTGCTACTTCTCATAAGTTCTGTCTTGATTTCTAATTACTGAATAGCTGGTATATGTATAGCCGAAATCAGGGGCTGCCCTTGTCCAGGGCCAGCCTACGCTCTAAAAATCAATAACTGTGGGCTTAATAGAAATACGCTTACAGTGATGGTTGCGGCTCCTGCAGTGAAGTTAGATGAATCACTCCAGATAATGATTGATATGCCTTATTTCTGTAGACATCAATCCCGAACATGTAAGAACGGCCTTTCTGACGATTATATCAAGGCCAGCGATAAGTAAGTGCGTGACTTTAACACTTCCAGACGATGTACAGGACTAGTTTCTTTTCTTGAATTCCGAGGGCGTCAAATTCGTCCACTTTTTAAAGGCTCGATTAAATGCGCTTTGTTCTGAAAATCCGGTCAAAAAAGCGATCTCTCCTATACTGCGCGTATTTTCTCGCAACATCTCTTTGGCCATATTTTCTTGAGTTTGTTTAATCAGGTCACGATAGCTGACGCCCGCTTCTGATAGCCTCCTCGTCAGGGTACGACTACTCATGGCAATAAGGGTACTGATGTGGTCTAAGCCTGGAATACCTGTAGGAAGGGCGTCTTGTATAAGCGCTTCTACATCGCGAACGAGTTTACTGCCCGGAATCTTGATGCCTTTCGTCTTTTCCTCGACTTGTTGCAATAGATAGCTATTTATACTTGCATCAGCCTTTGCTGTTCTGAGGTTTAAATCTTCCGTTTTATAGCTGATCGCATATTGTGGCCGGTTGAACAGGATGGGGCATTTAAAGGCCATATCAAAACTACTCAAGTCTTTTGGGGGATGGTGTTTAAAGCTGACTTGTACCGGGCAGATATCTTTCTCCGACATAGCTTGTAAAACGACCACGGTTGCCGACAGGCTGGCCTCGGTTGATAGCTCCATCCCCCGCCTGTGCGCTTCTCTTCGGAGAATGACATGCGAAACATCCCCTTCTTCTTGAATCTGCCAAACGAAGGTGTTGGATAATAAATTAAAATACCGATCGCTACGCTCGAAGATCTCTCCCACCCTTGAGCAAGTTCGCCACGATAGGCCCAGAACGCCATAATCCTCAATAACCATTTGCTGACCAACACGGACTCCAAAGCCGGGACCCAGTCTATCGTCCAGTAATTCGTGTGCCGTTAGAAACTCTTCTGCCGAGATGACCTCTAGCTTCTCCGCATCTGCGATAGAGGTCGGCCAATCCATAAAATCCGCTCTCGACATCCCTTCTGCGAGGGCACAGTTCAGCATTTTCAGATATAAATTTATGGAGAAGTACTTCATCTTTTGGTTTGAAGATGGAAGAAATGGGAGACCCTTAGCAAGTTATTCATTGACAAGGATATGTAAAAATTTAGATCCACTTATCAATGACTACAAGGGGGCATCCAACTTGTGATAATGGGTTTAAATTATCTGTTCTCCAACTACATTAAATGCTTTAAAATAAAAATCAGGATGGTCATCCTGAATATAGTCTGATTGGAACCTTGTCCAAATCATTACATCTCTAGGCTTTCCACTTGTATCGATGGTTCTTTTTCTCAGAGTCCCCTCATGTGTAAAGCCAAGTTTCATAGGCACCCGCTGGCTCACTATGTTTTCCGGGGTACATCTTATTTCAATCCTGTCCAACTTCTCAACCTCAAATCCAACCTTAATCAAAGCTTGTACAGTCTCTGTAGCATAGCCTTCCCTCAAGAACTTAGCATTAATCCAATAACCAATTTCCCTTGCATTACCCTCCAGCCTAGTATGGAGACCTATTGATCCAATAAGCTGCGTTTCTTCTTTGTTAAAAATTCCAAATGTATAATCAATCCCTAGGTCAAATTGCCCTCTACATTCCCTAAGTCTCTCTACTTTGGATGTAATGGTTTCAGGTTCGTTTTTTGCCCAAGGCATCCAGGGTAGCAAATGCTCTAAGCTTTCATCTATCGATGCTTTTAAGAATTCTGCATCATTAGGTTGATAGCACCTGATTACCAGTCTTTCAGTTTCTATTCTATAGGTTTTCGCAAGCATTATATAGGCTTATTTTTATTTAATTATACATCCGACTTTTTAGCGCTTGTTGATTTAAAGATGCAACCTTCATTTATTTCCTGAGTCTTTGGGTAACTACTCCACCCATTTAAACTTCAGATTTTGTTTTATAGATCACTTCTACTCACTTTGCTCTTTCTCTTAGTCGGACTTGTCCATGCTCAAGAATCAAATGACCTTTCTACTAAAGTTGACGAATTCTTCACGACATATATCAGTGAAGACAGACCTGGTGCTGCCGTTGTAGTCGTCAAGGATGGTCAAGTCGTCCATATGAATGCTTATGGCGTTGCTGACTTTGAAAATCAAGTTTCCCTTTCGACCAACTCCGTATTCGACATAGCATCTGTTTCCAAGCAGTTTGTTGGGTACGCCATTGCTATTCTAGAGCAGGAAGGAAAGCTCAGTTTACAAGATAACGTAAGGAACTACATTCCAGAGTTTCCAGATTTTGGCCACACCATCACCATAGGTCACCTTTTATTTCATCAGAGCGGCTTAAGAGACTGGCCATCTGCTATGAAACTTGCAGGGGTAGGCTTCGAAGACATCCTCACTTTCGACCAGATCCTTTCGATGGTGTATCAACAAGAAGCCATAAACTTTGTGCCTGGCTCCAGATATATCTATTCCAATACAGGGTATAACGTACTGGTTGAAGTGATCCAGCGTATTACCCAACTACCATTTACGCAATGGACCAAAGAACAGATTTTCCAACCCCTTGGTATGGAGTCTACCTTCTTTAGAGTCCAAGCCAATGAGTCCATTCCCAATGTGGTCAAAAGTTATTACAAGGAAGATGATGACATTAAACTGGAATCCAACAACCTGACTGCTATGGGGTCTAGTTCTTTACAAACCACGATAGCGGATTTTGCCTTGTGGTTGCAACATCTCGATAGTGAGGAAGCTAAAGAGCTTATCGCCAGGATGCAGATTCCAGGGACTTTAACAACGGACGAGCCCGTCAATTATGCATATGGTTTAGAAGTAGGCACTTACAATGGCTTAAAGCGAATATATCATGATGGAGGCTGGGCTTCCTTCTGTAGCTACATGGCTTATTTCCCTGATCAGCATTTTTCGGTTGCCGTTTTCCTTAATCATGACAATTGGGTAGAGGGATTTGCTCAAGGCGTAATCGATACCTTTCTCCAAGATGAGTTCGTAGAAGTAGAAGAAGAACTCGGTTATTATGATGAGATCCCACCAGAAATTGACGAGGATCTCGATCTCGATCTTTCACGCTATACCGGCATCTATTATCTGGAAAAATACCTGGTCTATCTGAACATTACCCACGAAGCAGGCAATCTATACGTACAAGCAACCGGTGAAGACAAAATGCTGATGCAAGCCGTGTCAGACACCAGGTTCTGGGTAGATGCCTATGATACCTCTCTATATTTTAACAAGGATGAATCAGGAGATATAGCCAGTGCAACTTATCACTTTTCCCCTTGCGGACGGAGGGAGCTGATTCCCTCTGAAGGCACTCAGGACATGAGCATATACGAGGGCAATTACTACAGCAGTGAGCTTAATGCCAGTTACCAAGTAGTCTATGACAATGGACAACTGCTCTTATCTAGTCTTCGCAATGGCCAAATCCCACTCGAGCAAGTTTGGAAAGACGGTTTCACTAATGAGACGAACTATGCTCCTCTGGTAGATTTTCAAAGAAATGAAGATGGAGAAATCATCTCCTTCGCAGTGTCGCAATATAGAAGCAGAAATCAGGTCTTCAGAAAGTTGGATTAAGAAAACCAAAAGGCTGCCAACCTAACAGACCGTAGCTGTTATCAGCTATGGAGGTCTCCTTACTGGCTACTCTCCCCTGCTACTAGATTATAAAGTTCGACTATCTCATTAATGACGATTTCCGGACTTCGCTCCCACACTTTGTGCTCAGTATTGGGTGCCAATATATATTTATGGTTGGGAAGTTGGCCAAAGGCTTCCAGGCAATTTGTTGCATTAATTACATCTTGCTCTGTATCACCAATTGCGGCCACAGGTTCTCGAATTTCCGCAGCAATTAGAGTGAGCGGGGTAGAGTTCGAAATAAATCTATCGGACATATAGGCTGCGATCTGGGGGAATTCCTGGAGTACATAATACAGCCCTATTTTATATGACTTTATGAGTGCCCAGTTCTCTGTAGAGATCGTCCTTTTCACTTTTGAGGCATATGCTACCGTCAATGCACATGGTGTGGCCACATCAATAAAAACCGCCCCGACGATCTTGCCTTTAACTCTACGTGAAAATTCGGAGGCATAAAAGCTTCCAAAAGAATGAGCGACCAGGAAAAAGTCCTGATGGTAACCCAGTTTCCTCATTGCTCTTTTTAGCTGCTTAGCTTCCCGGGCAAAAGAAATTTTGCTGGTATCAATTCCACTACTACCCAGCCCTGCTCTATCGTAGGTTATTAAAGTCGCCCCAGTCCCTTCGTGAATACGCTGAAGGATGGGTTCCCAAACAGATGCATCATCTCCATTACCCGACTCAAACAAAATGGGCGTACCACTTCCTTCTATTATCCTGAAATGTAGCTGATGGCCCCCTACGTCTACAAGAGTGTCTGTAGTTTGAGCATAAGCTTTTGCACAAAACAAAAGAGAAAGCAGGATGGATAATTTAATGGCTTTGGTCATAGCTCGCTTGTTTGAGCAATGACGAATACCAATGCCAAAAAGTTGCAAGGTGTATTTATAACAGGAGCATTATAAAAAT
>JBCBVN010000311.1:0-5115 GCA_039817625.1 Bacteroidota bacterium | reverse complement strand
GCAAGATCATCGATAAGGTCATCCTTGCCGCCACAGCTCGTCACGCCGCCAGAAAGGCTCGCGAGATGGTCCAGCGCAAAAACGTACTGGCAGGCGGAGGCCTGCCCGGCAAGTTGGCGGATTGCTCAAGTAAAGACCCCGGTAGTTCGGAGCTCTATCTGGTAGAGGGTGATTCGGCCGGAGGAACAGCCAAGCAAGGTCGAGATCGTACTTTCCAGGCCATTCTGCCTTTGCGCGGTAAGATCCTCAACGTAGAGAAGGCCATGGAGCACAAGATCTACGACAATGAAGAGATCAAAAATATGTTCACTGCCCTCGGCGTGCGCATAGAAGAAAATGATGAAGGGGTTCGGGTGCTCAATATCGAAAAGCTACGCTATCACAAGATCATCATCATGTGTGATGCCGATGTCGATGGAAGCCACATCGTAACGCTTATCCTGACGTTCTTCTTCCGGTACATGTTCGAGCTGGTACAAAGTGGCTACGTCTATATTGCTCAGCCACCGCTATACCGAGTCAGTAAGGGCAAGCAGTTTCAGTATTGCTGGAATGAAGAAGAGCGCCGCGAAGCGATTGCCCGCATCGGTAAAGATGAAAACGACACGGGTGTGAAAGTGCAGCGATACAAGGGTCTGGGTGAGATGAATGCCGAGCAACTCTGGGAAACCACCATGGACCCGGATACCCGCATGCTACAGCGCGTTACCATTGAAGAAGTTAGCGAAGCAGATCGCGTTTTCTCCATGCTGATGGGCGATGAGGTGCCACCCCGAAGAGCTTTTATCGAAGCCAATGCCAAGTATGCTAATGTAGATGTGTAGTCAAAGTTCTCAGCGGTTGGACTAGAGAACTTTAAGGCAACTAATCCTAAATTCAGGCCGTTAATTTAAAGTTATGACACTGGAAATTGACGAATCGGTACTTACTAAGGGCGAAATGTCTGCTCAGGATATCCTGATAGAGATAGCCATGCGGATGTATGCTGCCGAAAAGTTTACCATGGGACAAGTCCGTCGATTTGCTGGAATCGATCAAATCCGGTTTCAGAAAGAATTGGCGAAAAGAGGGCTATATATTCACTACAGAGAGGAGGAGCTGGAAGATGATTTGAAGACAATTGAATATTTAGAGCATCTCAGAAGTGATCGTAGTCGTTAGTGATACAACCACAATAGCTCTTGCAAAAGAGATCAATGCCGACGTAATAATAATGGATGAAAAAGCTGGGCGAAAAAAAGCAGCCTCTATTGGCCTTAGAATGATTGGTCTTCTCGGCATTTTATTGCAAGCAAAAAGGAGAAGGTTAATAAAGGAAGTAAAGCCAGTCATTGAAAAACTTGATGCAGAAACAGACTTTTATATCGGCAAATCTTTGGAAAGTAAGGTGCTGTTGCTTGCTGGCGAATACAGAACTAATTAATTTGATCAGTGTTCAAACTTACTCATACCGAAAAGCTCAAATCTACCAAGGAGATCTCTCGTCTTTTTGGGCATGAAGCGCGTCGTGTCAAAGCTTATCCACTGCAATTTATCTTCTGCGCCTCCGAGGAAGATCGAAGCAGCAGGCCGGTACAAGTAGCCTTTGGTGTGCCCAAACGTCGATACAGAAAAGCGGTAGACAGAAACCACTGGAAGCGAAGATTGCGAGAAGCCTATCGACTCAATCGAGATGAATATCTGTTGGCTGAATGGCCTGAAGAAAAACCTCAGCTTGCACTCATGATTATGCTTTCAGGGCCACCACCAGAATCTTTCAGGCAGCTGGAAAAAGCCATGAAAAAAGGATTGAAGCGGGTTGCAAGGGATTACCTGGATTGAGGCATTTGTATGACAACTACCTGCGATAGTGAGTTTATCCCAGTGGTGGCAAAGCTGAGCAAGCTCCGCTAAGTAGTTGCTGAGTTTTCCCATCTTCCTCCGGAATATCATAAGCCCAAGCAACCAATCTCAGGCCATAGGCCTTCTATTAAGCATGAGATTCATATGTCTTTCCGTTTTGTTTTTTTGGACTGCCGCAGGTGGCTGCTTTGCTCAGTTGGCCCTTCAGCTGGAGCGCTATGGTCAGGCAGAGACCCTCAAATTTTTTAGAGGAGACGAGATCAGCTATCAGCTGGTAGGCGATGAACTTTGGCGCACCGATCCCATACAGGAAATCAGGTATGACATCAATTCCGTCGTATTGGCTGATCGATTTATCACGCTAGAGCAAATTGAGCGAATTGATCTGGGAAAAGACTCTTTTCTGCAAGGTGCTGGCCTTGCCCTGCAAACTTTTGGAGCTGGGTGGGCCTTCTTTGGATTAGTGGGCTACGCCGTTGATGGCAACCCCGATACTCGCTTTGGTCGAGGCGATATTATTGTATCGGTAGGCTCAATGGCCACGGGCTTACTGCTGTCAAAAGTCCTTTCTAAGCAGGTCTATAAATTGGGCAACAGAAGAAGACTTAGAATCGTAGATCTCAATTTCTAATTATTGTACATTCGTGTCGTAAATGTTTGATGGATACTTCCCATTAAACCCTAAATGCCCGAGTTATGACCGCCGCCGATTTTACGAAAGATGTATTCCCGCTTATAGAAGAGCTACGTCGCCTTCGCGAAGAAAACCCGAAGGATTTTGTCATATCCGATTTAGTTGATGAAGAAGGAAACCAGTATGTCAATCTCGTTCAGGAGGGAGGTGGCGTATTGGGTATTGCCCTAGTTGGTTTCACCTACGTTTTAGAGGAGATGGGCATTCGTTTTATCAGTATGGGAGGGACATCAGCGGGCTCCATCAATACCCTCATGCTCGCTGATTTGGGCCGGCCCGATGAAGCTAAGAGCCTCCGGATTCTCAATCACATTGCCAACAAAGATTTCAAAGACTTTGTAGATGGAGGGAAAGATGCTAACTCCCTGGTCAAAGCCATATTACAGGGAGGCATCTTCAGGACTGTGACCGCCGTAGTCCGGAATATTTTCGAATTCAGGAGGCTTAAAGGATTCAATCCAGGCTCTCACTTTTTGGAATGGCTTAAAACAGTCACCAATTTCGAAACCTGGGAAGATCTGGAAACCAACATGAATAACTTTGGTTTGCGCATGTATCGCCAAGACGATTATGGCAATCGACTGGAGCGCATAGAGACCAATACGATCAAGCCCAAGTTAGCGATTGTAGCCGCTGACATCAGTACACAATCTAAGGTCGATTTCCCGGGGAAAGGACACCTCTACTATGCCGAACCGGGAAAAGCGCATCCAGCAGAAGCCGTCAGAGCTTCTATGTCTATTCCGCTGTTCTTCGAGCCATTCAAAATTGATCTGAGTTGGGGTGCCAACAGAGAAGATGAATTTCGTCGGGCCTGGGCACGCGATGCCAATTTTACCGGTCTTTTGCCCGAAGAGGCTGTTCTGGTAGACGGAGGAATGATGTCCAACTTTCCCATCGATTTATTCCATGATGAAGGGCGAATTCCAGACCGACCCACCATTGGTATCAAGCTTGGCGTAGATCGAACTCATGCCAAGGATACCAGCTCTTTGATGAGCTACTTGTACAGCATGATAGACGGTGTTCGAAACCTGCGCGATCACGAGTTCATCAGCAATAATCCTCAGTATCGCGAAACCGTATCTTACGTAAATGTTGACGGCTTTGATTGGCTGGATTTTAACTTGCCCGACGATCAGAAAAAGGCGCTATTCATGCTAGGTGCCCGCACCGCCTGCGAATTTCTGCGCAACTTCAAATGGCCTAAATATCAGGCCAAACTCAAGCGCGATCTTTTGCAGAAAGTCAAACCACTGATGTGGGAGCTGTCTAATGTGAGCAAGATAGAACAAGTGCTGGAAGCGCTCGGCATTCGCAATGATGATGACTGCCTGTACAAGGTGAAATATCTTCGCTCACTTGACTTTAAGATCAAAGTACTCTGGATAGACGACGCCTTTACATACGTCCTACTCATGGCCATACTCGATCAGCTCAATATCGATACCCTTACTTGCAAGGGCTCTACCGAAGCCATGGAAATCCTCAAAGACAACAATTTTGTCAACCGTAAAAAGGAAGATCGCATCCATCTCGTCATTTCTGACCTTACCCGAAAGGAAGGCGACCAAGAAGAAGAGCACAAAGTAAGAGGATTGGATTTTGCACAGATGATTCACCTAAACCCTGAAATCGACGATGTTGATTTTCTGATCTACGTGCATACCCCCACGAGCCTCCGCAAGAAATACAAAAAAGATCTGCCACCCAATGTGGTCAATTCTCCCAATCGAAACACGATGAAGCATAGCGACTTTGTTAGAGAAGTGGTGGATGCTCTGTACACCAGGCTAAACCCAGATCCCAAGCCTTATGCCTGATTTCGCGGAGCGATTCAAAAATATTGATAACCAAAGGTTGCTCCAGATCATTGAGGATCCCGATGACTATCAACCTGAAGCAGTAATCGCGGCGACCGAGGAGCTAGCCAATCGGCAAATTGATCAAGGAGAAATTGAGGCTTTCAAAGCCCGAATACAGCATGAACGTGCGACAAAGCAGAAGCGCGAGAAACAGCTGAGTGATGCAAAAAGGAGCGCTAGCCGCTCAGTATCCGAATTTTTGGCTGCTTTAAGCCCGGTTCAAATAGGGGAGAAATCTGCCAGACAAAAAATCATCTGGTTCAGTATTGTGTTTGGGGTTATTTCATTTAATAGTGCTTACGAAACCGCTTGGTTTATATACGGCCAATTCACTTATGGATACTTAGGAAGTTGGGATATCGAGTTATCGATAATTCTAATAACGGGTTTACTGCCATTCCTTGCGGTCATTCTATTTTGGTTGGTATTGCGTCTTGGCTGGATATTGATCACTGGTTATTTAACATTTGGGGCCCTCAATGCGCTTCTGATTTTCCTGCACAGTTTTGAGTCTGGTTATACTTATGGAAACCTGGACTACACCATCGAGCGAGTATTTCCCACTACGTCTCCTTTGGTTTACTTCTTCCATATGTTGTTCTTCCTCGGCGGGCTATGGCTTGTTTTCGGAGATGATGTACGTGGTGTATTCGGAGTAGAACAGAAAACCGGATATACTACAATAATCGTTTCAGCGATTATTTCATCAGCGCT